>JAKAIB010000050.1 GCA_021814605.1 Pseudomonadota bacterium
CAGGCGCTGAGCATGGAAGGGCGCATGACCCTGTGCAACATGGCGATCGAGGCCGGTGCCCGCGCCGGTCTGGTCGCCGCCGACCAGACCACGATCGACTACGTCCGTGGCCGGCCGTTCGCGCCGACCGGCGTCGCCTGGGACATGGCGGTGCGCCATTGGCGCACGCTGCATTCCGATGCCGACGCGCAGTTCGACCGCGAGGTCGCGATCGACGCGCGCGAACTCGTCCCGCAGGTGACCTGGGGAACGTCGCCGGAAATGGTCTGCCCGGTCGACGGCCGCGTGCCCGATCCCGACAAGGAAAGGGATGCCGTCAAGCGTGCGGCGATGGAGCGCGCGCTGCAGTACATGGGGCTGGAGCCGAACAAGGCGATCACCGACGTCCGCATCGACAAGGTGTTCATCGGGTCGTGCACGAACTCCCGCATCGAGGATCTGCGCGACGCCGCGCAGGTCGCCGCCGGCCGCCGCGTCGCGTCCAATGTCCGTGTCGCGATGGTCGTTCCGGGATCCGGGCTGGTCAAGGCACAGGCCGAGGCCGAAGGACTCGACAAGGTGTTCAAGGCCGCCGGTTTCGAGTGGCGCGAGCCGGGCTGCTCGATGTGCCTGGCGATGAATGCCGACCGCCTCGAGCCCGGAGAGCGCTGCGCCTCGACGTCGAACCGCAATTTCGAGGGTCGTCAGGGCGCCGGCGGACGCACCCATCTGGTCAGCCCCGCCATGGCGGCAGCGGCGGCCATCGCGGGGCATTTCGTCGACGTGCGCAAGCTCTGAATCCGGCCCGCCTGTTCGATCCATCCCTCATCAACGTCCCAGGAGGATGACGCCATGAAACCGCTGCTCTCCGTGCTGCTGATCGCCGCGGCGCTGCTGTCGCTGTCGGCCTGCAATACCGTTGCCGGCATGGGCCAGGACCTCAAGGCCGGCGGGCAGGCGATCACCAATGCCGCCGACCAGGCGAAGTAACCGCGAACAGCGGGCCGCGGGCCCGCAAGCTCCCATGGAAAAATTCATCGTGCATCAGGGGTTGGTCGCGCCGATGGACCGCGACAACGTCGACACCGACGCCATCATCCCCAAGCAGTTCCTGAAGTCGATCCGTCGCAGCGGGTTCGGCCCGAACCTGTTCGACGAGTGGCGTTACCTCGACCACGGCGAGCCGGGGCAGGACCAGGCGACGCGCCGGCCGAATCCGGACTTCGTGCTCAACCAGCCGCGCTACGCCGGAGCGAGCATCCTGCTGGCGCGCGACAACTTCGGCTGCGGCTCGTCGCGCGAGCATGCGCCGTGGGCGCTGCAGCAGTACGGCTTTCGCGCGCTGATCGCCAGCAGCTTCGCCGACATCTTCTACAACAACTGCTTCAAGAACGGGCTGCTGCCGATCGTGCTGTCGAAGACCCAGGTCGCGCGGCTGTTCGACGCGGTCCACGCCTTCGTCGGCTACCGTCTCACCATCGACCTGCCGCGGCAGGTGGTCGTGCTGCCCGACGGCGACGAACTGCCGTTCGAGGTCGGCGCGTTCCGCAAGCACTGCCTGATCGAGGGCCTGGACGACATCGGCCTGACCCTCGAGCACGCCCAGGACATCCGGGCGTTCGAAGCCGAGCGGCTGGCGCGCATGCCCTGGCTGGACAATCGCATCCTCTGACTCCATCCCCATGAAAATCGCAGTCTTGCCCGGTGACGGGATCGGACCGGAAATCGTCGCCGAGGCGGTCAAGGTCCTCGAGCGCATCGCCGCCGACGGTTTCGACTTCACCTTCGAGTTCGCGCCGGTCGGCGGGGCGGCATACGCCCAGACCGGACATCCGCTGCCCGACTCGACGCTGCGCCTGGCCCGCGACGCCGACGCCGTACTGTTCGGCGCGGTCGGCGACTGGAAGTACGACCAGCTCGAGCGGGCGCTGCGCCCGGAACAGGCCATCCTCGGCCTGCGCAAGAACCTCGGCCTGTTCGCCAACCTGCGGCCGGCGATCCTGTATCCCGAACTGGCCGGCGCATCCAGCCTCAAGCCCGAGGTGGTCTCCGGGCTGGACATCCTGATCGTGCGCGAACTCACCGGCGACATCTATTTCGGTCAGCCGCGCGGGCGTCGGCGGTCTCCCGACGGCGCCTTCGCCGGAGAGCAGGAGGCGTTCGACACCATGCGCTACACCCGGCCCGAGATCGAGCGCATCGCCCACGTCGCGTTCAAGGCGGCGCGTGGCCGCGGCAAGCGGCTCACCAGCGTCGACAAGGCCAACGTGCTCGAGACCTTCCAGTTCTGGAAGGACGTGGTGACCGAGGTGCATGCCGAGTACCCGGACGTCGAGCTCGACCACATGTACGTCGACAACGCGGCGATGCAGCTGGTGCGTGCGCCCAAGCGCTTCGACGTGGTCGTCACCGGCAACATGTTCGGCGACATCCTCAGCGACGAGGCGGCGATGCTGACCGGGTCGATCGGCATGCTGCCGTCGGCGTCGCTCAACGAGAAGGGGCAGGGGCTGTACGAACCCAGCCACGGCTCGGCTCCGGACATCGCCGGGCAGGGCATCGCCAATCCGCTGGCGACCATTCTCAGCGCCGCGATGATGCTGCGCCATTCGCTCGGACTGCCCGAGCAGGCGCAACGCATCGAGGCGGCGGTGCAGACGGCGCTGGCGCAGGGGCTCCGCACCGCCGACATCCACGCCCCCGGTACGGAAAAGGTCGGCACGGCACGCATGGGCGACGCCGTGGTCGCGGCATTGGGCTGAAACGCCGCAAAGGCATACGGAAACGGAACGCAGATGGCAACGAAACTGGTCGGATTGGTGGGCTGGCGCGGCATGGTCGGCTCGGTGTTGATGCAGCGCATGCGCGAGGAAGGCGACTTCGACCTGATCGAACCGCTGTTCTTCAGCACCAGCAATGCCGGCGGAAAGGCGCCTGCCGAGGCGAAGAACGAGACGGTCCTGCGCGACGCCCACGACCTCGATCAATTGCGCCGTTGCGACGTCATCATCACCGCGCAGGGCGGCGACTACACCACGGCGGTGTTCGACAAGCTGCGCGCCTCGGGCTGGACCGGGCACTGGATCGACGCGGCATCGACGCTGCGGATGCGACAGGATTGCGTCATCATCCTCGACCCGGTCAACCGGCCGGTGATCGACACGGCGCTCGCCAAGGGTGGCAACAACTGGATCGGTGGCAACTGCACGGTGAGCTGCATGCTCATGGGCGTCGGCGCCCTGTACAAGGCCGGGCTGGTCGAATGGATGACCAGCATGACCTACCAGGCCGCATCCGGCGGCGGCGCGCAGCACATGCGCGAACTGCTGACCCAGTTCGGAACGCTCAACGCGGAGGTCAAGGACCTGCTCGCCGATCCGGCATCGGCCATCCTCGCGATCGACCGCAAGGTGCTGGCGCGGCAGCAGGCGCTGGGCGCCGACGAGACCGCGCAGTTCGGCGTGCCGCTGGCCGGCAGCCTCATTCCCTGGATCGACAAGGACCTGGGCGGTGGCGTGTCGCGCGAGGAATGGAAGGGCGGTGCCGAGACCAACAAGATCCTCGGCCAGGGCGAGGGCTTCGGCTCGCCGGCGGTGCCCGTCGACGGCTTCTGCGTCCGCATCGGCGCGATGCGCTGCCACAGCCAGGCGCTGACCTTCAAGCTGAAGAAGGACGTGCCTCTGGACGAGATCGAAGGCATGATCGCGGCCGACAACGCCTGGGTGCGGGTCGTTCCCAACACGCGTGACGCCACGATGACGCACCTGACGCCGGTCGCCGTCACCGGCACGATGCAGGTTCCGGTGGGCCGGCTGCGCAAGCTTGCGATGGGGCCGGAGTACCTCGGCGCGTTCACCGTCGGTGACCAGCTGCTGTGGGGCGCCGCCGAACCCTTGCGGCGCATGCTGCGCATCCTGCTCGAGCGCAGCTGATGCCAGGCGTGCCGCCGCACCCGTCGGCGGCACGATCTCGCGGAATCGCCTCGGCGCCACACTCTCGGCCGCGGATCGCGTTGCTTGGGCTTTATCAACTTGTCAGCCTAATTCGTTGATGATATGGTGAAATTTGACGCAATTCAGAGCGGTTGCCGCGGCTGATTGCGCACATCGGAAATCACCAAATCATTGGGGGGCAGCGCGATGCTGCGACAGAACTCTCGCCGTCTGGCCCTGGCAGTCGCCCTGGGCGCCACTGCCGGACACGCCTACGCATTCGGACTGGGTGCGATCAAGGTGCAGTCCTACCTCGGCCAGCCGCTGCGGGCCGAGATCGACGTCACGCAACTCAGCGCTGACGAGGCGTCGTCGCTGAAGGTGGGCGTTGCGTCGCCGAGTGCCTTTCAGGCGGCCAAGCTGCATTACAGCGGCGTGCTGTCGACCATCCAGGTCAGTCTCGCGCATCGGCCGGACGGCGCGGCCTATCTTCAGGTGGTGTCGAGTGCGCCGGTGAGCGAGCCCTTTCTCGACCTGCTGATCCGCGCCCAATGGTCCAGCGGCCAGATGAGCCGTGATTACACCCTGCTGCTGGATCCGCCGAACTTCCATCCGACGCCCGCGCCGGCGCAGGTCCCGGTGCAGACTGCCACGCCGCCGGCTGCGCAGCCGATGCCGGCCCAGCAATCCACGGCACCGGCGCCGGTTGCAGCGCCCGCACCGAAGCCGGCAGCCCCTGCGCGGGCGCCGGCGCCGGCAGCGACGTCCGGCTACGTCGTCAAGAAGGGTGACACGCTCGGCAAGATCGTCAATGCGGTCGCGCCCGAGACCGTGTCGCTCGACCAGATGCTCACCGCCGTCTACCGTGCGAACGAGTCGGCGTTCATCAACCACAACATGAACCTGCTCCGGGCCGGAGCGGTGCTGCAGATTCCGTCTGCGGCCCAGGCCCAGCAGGTGCCGCAGGCCGAAGCGCGGCGTTTCGTCGTTGCGCAGAGCGCAAGCTTCAACGCCTACCGGCGCCGGCTCGCCGAGATGACGGCGCAGTCCACGCCCGAGGCGACGCAGTCGCAGCGCGAGGCGTCCGGCAAGGTCGAGGCCAAGGTCGAGGAGCCGACGTCGGCCGGGCCGCGTCCGCAAAGCAAGCTCGAACTCAGCAAGGCGGAGATCGCCGGCAAGCAGGGCAATGCGCCGCAGCAGATCGCCGAGCAGGATCAGCGTCGGGCCGAGGCGCAGCGCAACCAGCAGTTGCAGAAGAATGTCGCGCAGCTTGCCGCGCTGTCCAAGCAGGCGCAGGTTGCCGCGGCTCCGGGCAATCTGCCGCAGGCCACCACCGCGGCCAGCAAGCCGGCTTCGGCGCTCGCGCTTCCGGGTCAGGCTCCTGCTGCCACCGCGAGCAAGCCCGCAGCGGCCGCGAGCAAGCCGGTTGCTGCAACGGCGAGCGCGGCTGTGGCGCCGGCCGCATCGGCCGCCCGGCCCGCTGCTGCGGCGACTCCCGCCAAGGCGAAGCCCAAGGCGGTGGAACCCAAGCCGCAGCCGAGCGAGAGCTTCCTCGATTCGCTGCTGGCCAATCCGATGTTGCTGCCCGCGGGCGGCGGCCTGATCGTCATCCTGCTGCTCCTGGCATGGCTGGCGCAGCGCAAGCGGCAGTCCAAGTCGCAGCGCGACGTCTCCGTGTTCGACAGCCGGATGAGCGTGGCCGACAGCTTCTTCGGTGGCACCGGTGGCGAGCGCGTCGATACCCGCAACAGCACCATGGGGTCGACGTTCTCGTCCAGCCAGATCGACACCAACGACGTCGACCCTGTTGCCGAGGCGGATGTCTATCTCGCCTACGGCCGGGACATCCAGGCCGAGGAGATCCTGAAGGAAGCCGTCAAGGCCAATCCGGATCGGAACGCGGCCCGGGTGAAGCTGCTCGAGATCTACGCCAAGCGCAAGGACTCGCGATCGTTCGAAGTTGCTGCTGCCGAGCTGTTCGCCCTCACCCAGGGTGTCGGCGACGACTGGAAGCGCGCGCAGGATCTGGGCCGCGGACTCGATCCGGTGAACCCGCTGTACCACAACACCATGCCGCCGAGCATCACGGGCGCGCCGTCGACCTTGCCGCAGACCGAGTTCCCGGCGCCGACGCCAACCGCGCTTGCAGCGCTGACGCCGCAAACCCTGCCGAGCACGGAAATGCTCTCGGGAATCGAAGCCGGCAAGGCGGCACCGGCCGTGCCCGAGCATCTCGATCTCGATCTCAACCTGCCGGGTTCCGGCGTGGCGCCCGCGGCGCCGGCGCCGGCGGCGATCGAACTGCCCCCGGTGGCGGCGCCCGCAGCGGCACCGCAGACGAAGGCCAAACCGGAGGAGTTCGCCGTATCCGGACTGGAATTCGAGGTGCCGTCGAGCTTCGGAACGCCGGTCGCGCCGGCCAACGCCGCTCCGGCGGAACACGATGCGCCCCTGGAGTTCGATCTCAGCGGCATTTCGCTGCACGAGCCCGAGACCCGTCCGGCCGCCGCGGAGGCGCCGCATGGCGACCAGCCGGACTTCGCCGCATCGCAGCCGCTGGACGTGCGCTTCGAGTTGGCGGCCGAGAGTCTGGCGATCGGCGACGTCGAGTCGGCGCGCAACCTGCTGGGCGAGATCGTCGCCGAGGGCGAGCCCAGCCTCAAGGCGCGCGCCCAGGAGATGCTGGACAAGATTGGCCACTGATCCGGTCCGCCCTGACGACGCGGGGATCCGCGTCGCCCTCGGCCTGCAGTATTGCGGGAGCGGCTACTGTGGCTGGCAGAGCCAGCCTGGCGGCTGCGGGGTGCAGGACAGGCTGGAGGGCGCGATCGCGCGATTTCTCGGGGCCGCCGTGCGCACCACCTGCGCCGGACGCACCGATGCCGGGGTGCATGCGGTCGGTCAGGTCGTTCACCTCGACTCCACCCTGCGGCGCGAGGAGTTTTCCTGGGTTCGCGGCGTGAACGCCTATCTTCCGCCGGACATTGCGGTGCAGTGGGCGCGCGAACTGCCGAACACCTTCGACGCCCGCCGCAGTGCAGTGCAGCGCCGCTATCGCTACCTGCTGCGCAACCATCCCGTGCGTCCCGCGCTCGAGCACGGCCGGGTCGGCTGGACGCACCGCCCGCTCGACATCGATCGCATGCGCGGCGCGGCCGTGCGCTGCCTGGTCGGCGAGCGGGACTTCAGCGCCTTCCGGTCGAGCGAGTGCCAGGCGGCGAGTCCGGTGAAGACATTGCATGATGTGCGGATCGCGCAGCAAGGGGCCTACGTCGTGTTCGATTTCCGCGCCAACGCTTTCCTGCACCACATGGTGCGCAACCTCGTCGGCAGTCTGATCGCCGTCGGATCGGGGGCGAAGGGCGAGGATTGGCTCGCCGCCGTCGTGGCGGGCCGCGATCGCAAGCTGGCCGCACCGACGTTCATGCCCGACGGCCTGTATTTCGTCGGTCCCGACTATCCGCCGGAGTTTGCGTTGCCGGCGGCGACTGCGGCGCTCGTCGGGGTCGGCGCATGAACGGGGACACCTTGCCGGTCCGCGTCGTGCATCCCAGCCTGTCCGGGCACCGCACGCGGATCAAGATCTGCGGCATCACCCGGATCGAGGATGCGCTGGCGGCGGCGCAGGCGGGCGCCGATGCGATCGGGCTGGTGTTCTATCCGCCGAGCCCGCGCTACGTAAGCGTGGAGCAGGCGCGCGCCATCGTCGGCAGCCTGCCGCCGTTCGTCTCGGCGGTGGCGTTGTTTGTCAACGCGGCGCCGGCCGAGGTCGAGCGGGTGATCGACCGGGTGCGTCCGGCGCTGCTGCAGTTCCACGGCGACGAGTCGCCGGCCGACTGCGAGCGCTTCGGTCACCCCTACCTGCGTGCGGCGCGGATGCGCGACGGGTTCGATTTGCTAGACTTCGCGCAACGGTTTTCCACATCTCGTGCCCTGCTGCTGGACGCCTTCGTTCCCGGCTACGGCGGGGCCGGCGAGGTCTTCGATTGGTCACGTATTCCAGCAAACGTCGCGCATCCCCTCGTTTTGTCTGGTGGGTTGCATGCTGCAAATGTGACGCAGGCGATCAGGCGCGTGCGTCCCTGGGGCGTTGACGTCAGTTCCGGCGTCGAAGCGTCCAAGGGCGTCAAGAGTGCCCGGCGCATCGCGGAGTTCATCGCCGCGGTCCGCGCCGCGGATTGCTGAATCCCATCCGCCTGCCGCCACGACCGCGGCGATCCGATTCGACCGATCATGTACGAATACCACTATCCCGATGCCACGGGCCACTTCGGCCCCTATGGCGGCAGTTTCGTCGCCGAGACGCTGAGCCATGCCCTGGATGAACTCCAGGCCGCATACGCGCGTTACCGCGACGACCCCGACTTCCTCGCTGAATTCCGCCACGAACTCAAGCATTTCGTCGGCCGGCCGAGCCCGGTCTACCACGCCGCGCGGCTGAGCGAACGGCAGGGCGGGGCGCAGATCTACCTCAAGCGCGAGGATCTCAACCACACCGGCGCGCACAAGATCAACAACACCATCGGCCAGGCGATGCTGGCGCGGCGCATGGGCAAGCCGCGGGTGATCGCCGAGACCGGTGCGGGCCAGCACGGCGTCGCCACGGCGACGGTGGCCGCGCGCTACGGCATGGAATGCGTCGTCTACATGGGCTCGGAAGACGTGAAGCGTCAGTCGCCCAACGTCTACCGCATGCATCTGCTCGGCGCCCGCGTGGTGCCGGTCGAGTCGGGCAGCAAGACGCTGAAGGACGCGCTCAACGAGGCGCTGCGCGACTGGGTGACGCATGTCGAGGACACCTTCTACATCATCGGAACCGTTGCCGGGCCGCATCCGTACCCGCAGATGGTGCGCGACTTCCAGAGCGTGATCGGCGAGGAATGCCTGCAGCAGATGCCCGAGATCGCCGGCCGCCAGCCCGACGTGATCGTGGCCGCGGTCGGCGGCGGCAGCAACGCCATGGGCATCTTCCACCGCTACATTCCGCACGAGAAGGTTCGGCTGATCGGCGTCGAGGCGGCGGGTGCCGGGATCGAGACCGGGCGGCACGCGGCGTCGCTGCTGGCGGGAACGCCGGGCGTGCTCCACGGCAACCGCACCTACCTGCTGCAGGACGCCAATGGCCAGATCATCGAGACGCATTCGGTGTCGGCCGGACTCGACTATCCCGGCGTCGGCCCCGAGCATGCGTGGCTGAAGGACATCGGCCGTGCCGAATACGTCGGCATCACCGATGCCGAGGCGCTGGCGGCGTTCCACGATCTCTGCCGGCTCGAAGGCATCATCCCGGCGCTCGAATCGAGCCACGCGCTGGCTTACGCGCTCAAGCTGGCGCCACAGTTGCCGCGCGACCAGATCATCCTGGTCAACCTGTCGGGACGGGGAGACAAGGACATCGCCAACATCGCCGAAATCGAGGGAATCCGGCTCGATCTCGGGCTGTCTTCGCAGCAGGGGGGCGCGCAATGAACCGCATCGACCAGCGTTTCGCGCAATTGCGCGCCGCCGGGCGCAAGGCGCTGATCCCCTACGTCACCGCGGGCGATCCCGCGCCCGCGGTCACCGTCGACCTGATGCATGCCCTGGTGGAGGGCGGTGCCGACCTGATCGAGCTCGGCGTGCCGTTCTCCGACCCGATGGCCGACGGCCCGGTGATCCAGCGCGCCACCGAACGCGCCATCGCACAGGGCGTCGGCCTGGGGCAGGTGCTCGATTTCGTCCGGGCGTTTCGCCGGCAGGATGCGCAGACGCCGGTCGTGCTGATGGGCTACGCCAACCCGGTCGAGCGCTTCGGCATCGACGCCTTCATTGCCGCGGCCAGGGAGGCCGGGGTCGACGGCGTGCTCATCGTCGACTACCCGCCGCAGGAATGCGAGGACTTCGCCCGCCGGCTCAAGGCGGCGGAGCTCGCGCCGATCTTCCTGCTCGCGCCCACGAGCACCGACCAGCGCATCGCCGAGGTCGGCCGGATCGCCAGCGGCTATGTCTACTACGTGTCGCTCAAGGGCGTGACCGGTGCGGGACATCTCGACACCTCGGCGGTGGCCGCGATGCTGCCGCGGATCCGCGCGCATGTCGGCGTTCCCGTCGGAGTAGGATTCGGCATTCGCGACGCGCAGACCGCGAAGGCGATCGGCAGCCTGGCCGACGCCGTGGTGATCGGTTCGCGCCTGATCGAGCTGATGGAGGCGCGGCCGGCCGATCAGGCGCCGGCCGTCGCGCGCGCATTCGTTCAGGACATTCGCCGGGCGCTTGACGCCTGAAACGCGTCGGCGCGCCTCACCGGAGAGACGGACATGAGTTGGCTCGAGAAGCTCCTACCCCCGAAAATCCAGCAGACCAGCCCGCAGGACCGGCGCCAGGTGCCCGAGGGGCTCTGGGTCAAGTGCCCGTCGTGCGAGACCGTGCTGTACAAGTCGGATCTGGAGATCAACCAGCACGTCTGTCCCAAGTGCGCCCACCACATGCGCATCGGTGCGCGGGCTCGCATCGACGCGCTGCTCGACCCCGAAGGGCGTTACGAGATCGGGCAGGAGGTGCTGCCGATCGATCCGCTGAAGTTCAAGGACAGCCGCAAGTACCCCGACCGGCTCAAGGAAGCGCTGGAAAACACGCAGGAGACCGATGCGCTGATCGTGATGGGCGGAGCGATCCAGACCCTGCCGGTGGTCGTCGCCTGCTTCGAGTTCGAGTTCATGGGCGGATCGATGGGATCGGTGGTCGGCGAGCGCTTCGTTCGCGGCGTGCAGTCGGCGATCGACCAGAAGGTGCCGTTCATCTGCTTCACCGCCACCGGCGGAGCCCGCATGCAGGAAGGCCTGCTCAGCCTGATGCAGATGGCCAAGACCAATGCCGCGCTCACACGGCTCTCCGCCGCGGGTCTGCCGTTCGTCAGCGTGCTGACCGATCCGACCATGGGTGGCGTGTCTGCAAGTTTCGCCTTCATCGGCGACGTCGTCCTTGCCGAACCCAAGGCGCTGATCGGCTTCGCCGGGCCGCGGGTGATCGAGAACACCGTGCGCGAGAAACTGCCCGAGGGATTCCAGCGCGCCGAGTTCCTGCTGCAGAAAGGGGCCGTCGACCGAATCGTCGACCGGCGCGAACTGCGCAGGGAACTCGCACAGATGCTCGCGATGCTGCTGCGCCAGCCCGCCGACGCGATCGCGTCGTGAGCCGCGCGGTCGCCGCGCCGCCGGGCGTTTCCGGCTGACTTTCTTTCGCGCGCCGTCCCGAAGGATGGCGCGCGCCGATGCATGTCGCAATTCCCGAACTCCCTCGACGGCTGGCTTGCCCACGCCGAACGCCAGCATTTCCGTGCCATCGACCTCGGCCTTGACCGGGTGCGGCGGGTCCGCGACGCGCTGGAGCTGCGCTTCGACTGCCCTGTGTTCACGGTCGCCGGCACCAACGGCAAGGGCTCGACCTGCGCGATGCTCGAGTCCATCCTGCAGGCCGCCGGCTACCGGGTCGGTGTCTATACCTCGCCGCACCTGGTGCATTTCGAGGAACGCTGCAGGGCGGATGGCGCTCCGGTCGACGCCGGCATGCTGCTGCCGCATTTCGAGCGGGTCGAGCGCGCACGGCTCGGCTGCGGCGTCGACGGGCAGCCGGTCGGGCTGACGTATTTCGAATTCACCACCCTCGCGATCCTGTCGCTGCTGGCCTCGCTTGCGCTCGACGCCGTCGTGCTCGAGGTCGGGCTGGGTGGTCGGCTCGACGCGGTCAACGTCGTCGATGCCGATTGCGCCATCATCACGAGCATCGACCTCGACCACATGGAGTTTCTCGGCACCGACCGCGAGGCGATCGGATTCGAGAAGGCCGGGATCATGCGCGGAGGGCGGCCCGCGATCGTCAGCGATCCCATGGCGCCGCAATCGGTTCTCGACCACGCCCAGGCCATCGGCGCCGACCTGCGCCTCGCGGGGCGCGATTTCCACCACAGCCATCTGCCGCAGCAATGGGGCTGGGAGGGGCGAGCGCAGCGCCGCTTCGGCTTGGCGTTTCCGGCTCTGCGCGGCGCCAATCAGCTGCTCAACGCCAGCGGCGCGCTCGCCGCGCTCGAGGCAGTGGCCGATCGCCTGCCGGTCGACGCGCAGGCAGTGCGGCTCGGTTTCTCGCGAGTCGAGCTTCCGGGTCGTTTCCAGATTCTGGCGGGCCAGCCGACGCTGGTGCTCGATGTCGGCCACAATCCGCATGCCATCGCCGTGCTGGCGCAGAACCTCGACAGCATGGGGTATTTCCCCTACACGCACGCGGTGTTTGGCGCGATGGCCGACAAGGACATTGCGGGCATGCTGCGACGCATGCTGCCGCTGGTCGATTTCTGGCATGTCTGCGATCTGCCCACGCCGCGCGCGGCACGCGCGGCGGATCTGGCCGAGGCGATCCGCGCCCAGCGGCCGGAGGCGTCCGTTGCCGTTCACCCCGACCCCCGGCAGGCGCTCGAATCCGCCCTGGCCAGAGCGGACGTGGCCGATAGAATCGTGGTTTTCGGCTCCTTCTTCACCGTCGGCGCCGTGATGGCGCAGGGGCTACCCCGGCTGCACGGCAAGCATCTGGACACCTCGCTGCCATGACCCTTGGCGTGAAACGAAATTCCTCCCGCCAGGCTGCCGCGCGCCCGGCCGACACCCAGAGCCAGGAAGCGCTTCGCGTGCGGGCGCGCCGGCGGCTGATCGGGGCGGTTGCGCTCGTGCTGCTGGGCGTGATCGTGTTTCCGCTGGTGTTCGAGTCCAAGCCGAAACCGGTGCCGTCGAACATCCAGCTGGACATTCCGTCGCAATCGAAGGCACCGGCGCTGGCGCCACCGGCATCGGTCCCCGCCGCGGCCGCCGCGTCGGCGCCGATGTCGTCCGAACGCCCTCCCGCGACATCGGCGGCGCAGGTCGTCGTGCCGCCGCCATCCGCCACCGTTCCGGCGGTCCGGGCGACGCCGACGGCGAGCGCGCCGACGCGGCCTGTCGTGGCCGCGGCGCCAGCACCAGCGCCCGAGCCGGTTCCTCAACAGCCAACGCCCACGCCCAGGCCGGCTGCTCCCGTTGAGAAGGAAAGCCGGCAGCAGGGCCCGGCGCCCGCGCCGCAGCCGTCCGCCGCGTCGGCCAAGGCGCAGTCCAAGGCCATTGCCGGCGCCCGCAACGCGCTTGCCGCGCTGGAGGGCAAGTCGCCGACGCAGATCTCGGTGGCACAGGCCGAGGCAGCGCTCGCGCACGGGCATGCCAAGACCGAAGAGGCCGCGCCGTCGAAGTCGCGTTTCGTCGTGCAGGCCGGCGCCTTCGCCGATGCGCATACGGCCCAGGCGGTGCGCGCCCGCATCGAGAAGGCCGGGTTCAACAGCTACACGCAAGTGGTCGATACCGCGCAGGGCAAACGCATCCGGGTCCGGGTCGGTCCGTTCGCGAACCGTGAGGATGCCGAGCGGGCGCTGACCAAGCTGCGCCGGCTCGGCCTGAGCGGCGCGGTGCTGTCGCTGTGAGTCCGCTGGACTGGTTCCTGCTTGTCGTGGTGTTGGCCAGCGTCCTCGTGAGCCTGCTGCGCGGGGCGGTGTACGAGACCGTGACCCTTGCCGGCTGGATCGGCGGCGTCTGGTTCTCGGCGCATTTCGCGCCGGCCCTGGGCGAGCGCTACCTCGGGTCGATCGCCAACGTGGAGATGCGGTTGCTGGCCGCCTACGTGATGTGCTTTGTCGTCGTGCTGTTCGCCGCGGGGATCGTTGCCGCGTTGCTGCGGCTGGTGCTGCGCGCCACCGGACTGGGCATCGTCGACCGCAGCCTCGGGGCGCTCATCGGGCTGGCGAAGGGTGTGGCGCTGTGCCTGCTGCTGGTCGCCCTTGCCGGGCGGACGGCGCTGGCGCAGAGTCCCATGTGGCGCGATGCGGTGCTCATTCCCCCGGCGCAATCATTGTTGCTCGTCATCCGGCCGTGGCTGCCCGCGGCGCTGGTGGATCATCCGCCCCTGCGCTGAGTCGCGCGGGCATCCCGTCCGTCTGAAGAAAGAACGCTCCCATGTGCGGCATCGTCGGTGTCATCTCCCAGCAACCGGTCAACCAGCTGATCTACGACGCCTTGCTGCTGCTGCAGCACCGCGGCCAGGACGCGGCGGGCATCGTCACCGGCTCGGGGTCGCGGCTGTTCATGCACAAGGCGCGGGGCATGGTGCGCGACGTCTTCCGGACCCGCAACATGCGGTCGCTGCCCGGCAACTCGGGCATCGGCCAGGTGCGCTATCCGACGGCCGGTAACGCCGAGAGCGAGGAAGAGGCGCAGCCGTTCTACGTCAATGCGCCGTTCGGCCTGGTGCTGGCGCACAACGGCAACCTGACCAACGCCGTGGCGCTCAAGCGCGAGCTGTTCGATCTCGACCATCGGCACATCAACACCGGATCGGATACCGAAGTGCTGATCAACGTGCTGGCGCACGAGCTCGAACGCATCACCCAGGGCGTGCCGCTGTCGCCGGAGACCATCTTCGCGGCCGTGGCTGCGGTGCACCGGCGGCTGCGTGGTTCCTACGCGGTGGTGGCGCTGATCGCCGGGCATGGCCTCCTGGCGTTCCGCGATCCCTACGGCATCCGGCCGCTGTGCTTCGGCACCGGGGCCGAGTCCGGGGAGATGATGGTCGCCAGCGAGTCGGTCGCGCTTGAGGGCACCGGATACAAGTGCGTGCGCGACGTCGAGCCGGGCGAGGCGCTGTTCATCGACCTGCAGGGACGCCTGCACAGCCGCCAGTGCGCTGACGCGCCGATGCGCAATCCGTGCATCTTCGAGTACGTCTACCTCGCCCGTCCCGACTCGGTGCTCGACGGCGTGTCGGTGTACCAGGCGCGGCTGCGCATGGGCGAGACCCTGGCGCAGCGGGTCATCTCGACCCTGCCGCCGACGGAGATCGACGTGGTCATCCCGATCCCCGAGTCGAGCCGCCCCTCGGCGATGCAGCTGGCGCACAAGATCGGCCGTCCGTATCGCGAGGGCTTCGTCAAGAACCGCTACGTCGGGCGCACCTTCATCATGCCCGGGCAGGCGGTGCGCAAGAAGTCGGTCCGGCAGAAACTCAACGCGATCGGGCAGGAGTTCGCCGGTCGCAACGTGCTGCTGGTCGACGATTCGATCGTACGCGGCACGACGTCGCGCGAGATCGTCCAGATGGCCCGCGAGGCCGGCGCGCGCAAGGTCTACCTCGCCTCTGCGGCACCCCCGGTGCGCTACCCGAACATCTACGGCATCGACATGCCGACCGCCGAGGAGCTCGTCGCCCACAATCGCACGGTGGAGCAGATCCGGGCCATCATCGGGGCCGATGTGCTGATCTACCAGGATCTGGAGGCGATGAAACGGGTGATCCGCGAAATCAATCCGGCCATCGAAGGTTTCGAGGCGTCGTGTTTCGACGGCTGCTACATCGCCGGGACGATGCAGGCGGTGTCCCCGGACGCCGACGGCGCGTCGCCCGAGGACGCCGAATCCTCCGGAGCATTGAGCCTGCAAGGCGCCGGTGCGGACGGGCAGGGTGCGTGAGCCGGTGCGGAAGCAGGAGACCACGATGACCGACCCGACCCGACGACCGGAAGGCGATCTGGCGCTTGATACCCTGGCGGTGCGCAGCGCGTTGCCGCGCACGCCGTATGGCGAACACAGCGAGGCGCT
>JAKAIB010000051.1 GCA_021814605.1 Pseudomonadota bacterium
GTCCTCGATCAGCCGCGCGGTCAGCAGCAACGCCAGGAACATCGCCACCGAATCGAAATACACCATGGTCTCGCCATGCGCAACGCTCCACAGGCTGGCGGCGAAGGCGCTCCAGAGGCCCAGCGTCACCGGCACGTCCATTCCGAGCCGGCGGTTGCGCAGGTCGCGCAGCGCGCCGGCGAGGAACGGCCAGCCGGAAAACAGCAGCGCCGGCAAGGTCAGCGCCAGGCTGGCCCACTGGAACAGGCCGCGCTCGGCAGCGCTCAGACCGGTCGGGTCGATGTACGCGGGCCAGGCGAACATCATCACCTGCATCATCGCCAGCCAGGCGACGAGGGTGCGCAGGATCGCCAGCCGGCGCGCCCGCCGCCCCGCCAGTTCGCTGCGGTGACGCGCGTTCGCCAGCGGCCGGTAGCCGACCTCGGCGAGTGCCTGGAACACCTGCGGCAGTTGCACCGTCGTGGCGTCCCATTGCAGCGCAACCCGCCGCGTCGAGTAGTTGACCGTCGCCGCGAGCACTCCCGGAATGGCGCGCAGCCGCTGCTCGATCAACCAGACACAGGCGCCGCAGTGGATGCCCTCGACCGCGATCTGCGTGCTCCATCGCGCGTCGCCGAGCGGGGTCGCGTAGGCGGTGAGGAACTCCGGATCGGCCAGCGCCAGCCACTGCTGGTGCAGCCGCTCGATCTCCTCGGCCGGCAGCGCCGCCACCGCCCCGTCTCCCGCCGTGCGCTTGTCGTAGTAGGCGCACAGCCCTCCTCGGACGATGATCTCGGCCGCCGCCGCGCAACCCTGGCAACAGAACCCCCGCCACCGGCCGTCGAGTTCCATGCGAACGGGCGCGCCGCCGAGCGGAAGCCCGCAGTGGTAGCAGGACTCTTCGGCCGCAACATCGGCCGGCGCAATGGCGGCGACCGGTGGCTGTGCCGGCAGCGCGGCGCTTGGACTGGACATGCCCGCGAATCCTAAGAATGCGTCGATATGACGCATTTGAGATGTATCAAGTGTTTTCTATCTGTAGATTAGGGTTTACTCGGCCCATTGCGCCCAGGCCTTTTCCAGCCGCTTGAACGACACCGGCATCGGCGTGCGCAGTTCCTGGGCGAACAGCGAGACGCGCAACTCCTCCAGCATCCAGCGCAGATCCTGCAGCCGCGGGGGCAGCGCGCCACGATACGCTGCAGCCGCGCGCTGCCACCGGGTGATCCAGGGAGCAAGCTGCGCCGCCAGCTCCGCGTCGCGCGCCGGATCGGCACGGAACTTGTCGAGCCGCCGTCCGACCGCCTGCAGATAGCGCGGCAGATGGGCAAGTTGCGGCGGCGGGGTGTCGACGATGAAGCGGGACGGCACCAACGCCAGCAGTTGCGCGCGGACGTCGGCCTGCAGCGCCGGCTGCGCCTTGAAGGCCGCGAGCTTCTTCTGCGCCTGGGCATATTCGGCCAGGATCTGGCCGGCGAGCCGGGTCAGTTCTGCCGCGAGCAGCTGGAACCGCGGCTTGCCCTCGGCCAGCCGCTGCGCGAACGCGTCCCTGTCCGCCGGCAGGGGTGCCGCGAGGAAGGCGCGGTCCAGCGCCGCGTCGACGATCTGGGTGCGCAACTGCTCCGCCGTCCCCAGCGCGAGGTAGTGCATGGCCGCCTGCTGCAGTCCGGGCAGGCTCTTCTCCGCATGCCGGATCTGCTCGCGCAGCTGCAGTGCGAACAGCCGCCGCAGTCCGCCAAGATGCTGCCGCGCCGCCTCCTCCGGCGTGTCGAACACCTCGACGTCGACCGCCGTGGTGCGGTCGACCAACGCCGGGAATCCGATCAGGGTGTGCGCGCCGCGGCGCAGTTCGAGGATCTCCGGCAGGGCATCGAACGTCCACGCCGTCAGTCCCTGCAATGCGTCGGCCGCGGCGGCCGGCTGCGCGACCTGCGGCGCCGCCGCATTGCCGCCGCTCCGGTTGGCGCCGGCCGCCGCGGCCGGCCGCGGCGCCGCGGGAACGCGCAGCTTTGCCAGCTCGGCAAAGGCACTGCGCGATGCCTGGCCGTGCTCGGCACGCAGCTTGTCGATGTCGCGCCCGGACGCGATGCGCCGGCCGTGGGCATCGACGACCTGCAGGTTGAAGTACAGGTGAGCGCCCAGGGTTTCCAGCTTGAAATCGCTGCGCTGCACCATCAGCCCGGTGTGCTCGCGCACCAGATCGCGCAGCGCATCGACCAGGTCGCCCTCGCCGAACCGCTCCGGAGCCGACAGTTGCGCCGCCCAGTCCTGCGCGGTCTGCGGCAACGGCACCAGTCGCGCCCGCGGGCGTTGCGGCAGCGACTTGAGCAGCGCCAGCACCTTCTCCTTCAGCAGCCCGGGGACCAGCCACTGCAACCGCTGCGCCGGCACCTGGTTGAGCGCGGCCAGCGGCACCAGCGCAGTCACGCCGTCCTGTGCGCCGCCCGGGTCGAAGCTGTATTCCAGCCGGAGTTCGAGCGACCCCAGCTTGAGCTGATTGGGAAACGCGTCGGTGGTGATGCCGGCCGCCTCGTGCCGCATCAGCTCGTCGCGCTGCAGGAACAGCAGCTTCGGGTTGGCGCGCGCCGCGTCGCGGTACCAACGGTCGAAGCTCGCGCCGCTGCACACGTCGGGCGGGATCTGCCGGTCGTAGAAGGCCACGATCAGCTCGTCGTCGACCAGCACGTCGAGCCGGCGCGCCTTGTGTTCGAGCCGCTCGATGTCGGCGATCAGTTCGCGGTTGTGGCGGAAGAACGGCCAGCGGCAGTCCCAGTCGCCGGCCACCAGCGCCTCGCGGATGAAGGTCTCGCGCGCCAGCGCCGGCTCGAAGCGGCTGAAGTCGACCCGCCGCTGGTTGTAGACGACCAGGCCGTACAGCGTCGCCCGCTCGAATGCCGTGACCTGCGCAGGGCGCTTCTCCCAGTGCGGATCGAGCCGGCTCGTCTTCAGCAGGTGCGCGCCGACGGTTTCGAGCCATTGCGGCTCGATGCGGGCGACGCCGCGGGCGTACAGCCGCGTGGTCTCGATCAGTTCGGCCGCCATGATCCAGCGTCCCGCCTTGCGCCCGAGCGGGGATGCCGGATGGATCAGGAAGCGGATGCCCCGCGCACCGAGGTATTGCGGGTCGTCGTCGCCCTTGTAGCCGACGTTGCCGAGCAGTCCGGCGAGCAGTGCGCAATGCACCTGTTCGTAGGTCGCCTCGGCGGTGTTGAGCCGCCAGCCGTGCTCGGCGACCAGGGTGAGCAGCTGGCTGTGGACGTCGTGCCATTCGCGCAGCCGCAGTGGCGACAGGTATTCGCCGCGCAGTTCAGTCCAGAGCTTGCGCTGCGACTTCTTGTGCGCCACCGCGGCGTGGTAGTGCGCCCAGAGCTTGAGCCAGCCGAGGAATTCGGAGCGCTCGTCGGCGAACTTGCGATGCGCCTCGTCGGCGGCCTGCTGGGCCTCGGCCGGACGCTCGCGGGGATCCTGCACCGACAGTGCCGCCGCGATGACCAGCACCTCGGTCAGCGACTGGCGGTTGCGCGCCTCGAGGATCATGCGGCCGATGCGCGGATCGACCGGCAGCGAGGCGAGCTCGCGGCCGAGTCCGGTCAGCGCGTTGCGCGCGTCGACCGCGCCGAGTTCGGCCAGCAGCTGGTAGCCGTCGGCGATCGCCTTGCCCGGCGGCGGATCGATGAACGGGAACTGCTCGATGGCGTCGAGCCCCAGCGACTTCATCCGCAGAATCACCGCCGCCAGCGACGAGCGCAGCACTTCGGGCGTGGTGAACCGCGGCCGCGCGGCGAAATCGGCCTCGTCGTACAGCCGGATGCAGACGCCGTTGGCGACCCGCCCGCAGCGCCCGGCGCGCTGCTGCGCCGCCGCCTGGCTGATCGGTTCGACCTGCAGCTGCTCGACCTTGTTGCGGTAGCTGTAGCGCTTGACCCGCGCCAGTCCGGTATCGACGACGTAGCGGATGCCGGGAACGGTCAACGAGGTTTCGGCAACATTGGTCGCGAGCACGATGCGCCGCGCGCCGCCCGAAGCGAACACCCGGTCCTGCTCGGCCTGCGACAAGCGCGAGTACAGCGGCAGGATCTCGACCCCGGCGCGCTGCGTCTGCAGGTGGTGTTTGCGCAGCGCGGCCTCGGCCTCCCGGATCTCGCGCTCTCCCGGGAGGAACACCAGGATGTCGCCCGATCCCAGCCGCCAGAGTTCGTCGACGGCATCGCAGATCGCTGCGCCCTGGTCGCGGTCGTCGCCCTTGTCGACCCCGAACGGCCGCCAGCGCACCTCGACCGGATACAGCCGGCCCGAGACCTCGATCACCGGCGCCGGGATCGGTGCCCCCGCCGCCTGGCGCTCCACGTCCGCCCCGCCCCCCGCGGGCGCGCTGCCGGGCGCCGGGCGGGGCGCGGCGAAATGATTTGCGAAGCGCTCGGCGTCGATCGTCGCCGACGTGATGATGACCTTCAGGTCGGGGCGGCGCGGCAACAGCTGCCTGAGGTAGCCGAGCAGCACGTCGATGTTCAGGCTGCGCTCGTGCGCCTCGTCGATGATCAGCGTGTCGTAGGCCCTGAGCAGCGGATCGCTTTGCGTCTCGGCGAGCAGGATGCCGTCGGTCATCAGCTTGATCGATGCGCCGGGCTGCAGCCGGTCGTTGAAGCGCACCTTGTAGCCCGCATGCACGCCCAGTTCGCTTCCCAGCTCCTGGGCGATGCGCCGGGCGATGCTTACCGCGGCCAGCCGCCGCGGCTGGGTGTGCCCGATCAGGCCGCTTCCGCCGGCACCGAGGCCGCGGCCGATCGACAGCGCGATCTTGGGCAGCTGGGTCGTCTTGCCCGACCCGGTTTCGCCGCAGACGATCAGCACCTGGTGATCGCGCAGCGCCTGCGCGATCTCGTCGCGCCGCGCCGAGACCGGCAGGTCCTCCGGGAAGCGCACGGTACCGACCGGGGTCGCCGCCGCTGGCGGACGCGGCTGCGGCGGCTGGCGGCGCGGCCGTGGCATTGCGGTCGGGTTCGGGTCGGACATGGTCGGCGGGCGTGCGGGGCAACCCAGCATTTTCGGATAATCCGCAACATGACCACACAGCAGGAACAATTCGTCGGCTGGTTGCGCTCGGTTGCGCCGTACATCCACGCGCACCGCGGCAAGACCTTCGTCGTCGCCATCGCCGGCGAACTGATCGCCGCCGGCCGTCTGAACGCGCTGGTGCAGGACGTGGCGCTGCTCGCGGCGATGGGCGTGCGCATCGTGCTGATCCACGGCTTCCGTCCGCAGATCGAAGATCAGTTGCGCGAGAAGGGTGTGGGCTCGCGCTATTCCCACGGCATGCGCGTGACCGACGCCATCGCGCTCGACGCCGCGCAGGAGGCCGCCGGACAGTTGCGCTTCGAGATCGAGGCGACGTTCTCGCAGGGGCTGCCGAACACGCCGATGGCCGGCGCGACGGTGCGGGTGGTGTCGGGCAATTTCATCACCGCCAAGCCGGTCGGAGTGATCGACGGACTCGACTTCCAGCACACCGGGCTGGTCCGCAAGGTCGACGCGCCGACCATCCAGCGCGCGCTCGAGTATGGCGCCGTGGTGCTGATGTCGCCGTTCGGCTTCTCGCCGACCGGCGAGGCGTTCAACCTCAGCATGGAGGACGTCGCGAGCAGCGTGGCCGCGGCGGTCCGGGCGCACAAGCTGATCATGATCACCGAGGTTGCGGGGGTGATCGACGAAAACCACAACCTCGTTCCCGAATTGACCGCGACGCAGGCCGAGAACCTGCTGGCGCGGCTGCCCGATCCGCAGCAGCCGACCGACACGGCCTTCTACCTGCGGCACGCCGTGCGCGCCGTGCGCGGCGGCGTCGGGCGGGCGCACATCATTCCCTTCGCCCTGGACGGCTCGCTGCTGGTCGAGCTGTTCACCCACGACGGCGTCGGCACCATGATCGCCGACGAGCACCTGGAGCATCTGCGCGAAGCCACCGCCGACGACGTCGGCGGCATCCTGCAACTGATCGGGCCGCTGGAGGCGGAAGGCGTGCTGGTCAAGCGCAACCGCACCGAGATCGAGCGCGACATCGCCAATTACACCGTGCTGGAGCACGACGGCATCATCTTCGGCTGTGCTGCGCTCTATCCCTACCCCGAGCAGAAGACCGGAGAGATGGCTGCGCTGACGGTCGATCCCTCGGCGCAGGGCCAGGGCGACGGCGAGCGCATCCTCAAGCGCATCGAGCAGCGTGCCCGCGCGCAGGGACTGCAGAGCATCTTCGTGCTGACCACCCGCACCATGCACTGGTTCATCAAGCGCGGCTTCGTGCTGGTCGAGCGCGAATGGCTGCCCCCGGATCGCCGGCTGCGTTACGACGACCAGCGGCGCTCCCGGGTGCTGGTCAAGCGGCTGGCCTGAATCCCTGCCGCCGACCCCGGCTCGATGCCGGCGCACAATTCGTCACGAATCCCTCAACCGTTCCACCGGAGTACATCGCCCATGGCTCGCATGGTCCATTGCATCAAGCTCGGCAAGGAAGCCGAAGGTCTCGATTTCGCCCCCTACCCCGGCGAGCTCGGCAAACGCATCTTCGACAGCGTCTCGAAGGAAGCGTGGCAGCAATGGCTCAAGCATCAGACCATGCTGGTGAACGAGAACCGGCTCAATCTCGCCGACGCCCGGGCGCGCCAGTACCTGGCCCGCCAGATGGAGAAGTTCTTCTTCGGCGAAGGCGCGGAAACACCGCAAGGCTATGTGCCGCCGACTGGCGGCTGATCCGGCCGCCTGAATTTTTGCAATTTGCTTGATCTACAACAAAACATGAATTTGCGCAATCAACACTAAACACAATACGGTGTATGTGCGCGTCCTTCTAGCATCGACGCAGGCACGAATACTGATTTCAGTACAGTATTTCGGGCCTCCGCCGCATGAAATGCGGTGCCGTCAACCGTCGATGGAGGCCGGGCTCGACGCCCGGGAGGAGACAGAAGGATGAAATTCAAGAAACTGGCGCTCGCGCTGGCGCTGGCCGGCATTGCCGTTCCCGCGGCGCACGCAACCAACGGATATTTCCAGCCCGGGTTCAGCGTGAAGTCGGTCGGCATGGGGGGCGTCGGCATCGCCTTTCCGCAGGACGCGCTCGCCGCTGCGATGAACCCTGCCGGCATGGCCCTGATCGGCGACCGCGTCGATTTCGGCGTGTCCCTGTTCCGCCCGGTCCGCAACGCGACCTACAGCAGCCCGATGGGCTCGATGACGTTCGACGGCAACGATCAGCAGAACTTCATCATCCCGGAATTCGGCGTCAACAAGATGCTCACGCCCGACCTGTCGCTCGGCATCTCGGTCTACGGCAACGGCGGGCTGAACACCGGCTACGACACGCTCAACTCGGGCACGCAGGGCGCGCAGTGCCAGAATCCGATGGTCTACCAGCGCTTCGGCGGCAGTCCCTCGGCCTGCATGGCGACGCCTGCGGGACAGCTGGGCGCCTTCGGCATCGGGCCGATGGGCGTGGATCTGCAGCAGCTGTTCATCTCGCCGACCATCGCGTACAAGATCAACGCCGACAACTCGATCGGCTTGGCGATCAACATCGTCCACCAGAGTTTCCGCGCCAATGGCCTGCAGGCGTTTGCCGGACTGTCGACCAACCCCGCCAGCTTCGCCGCCCCCGGACACAGCTCGTCCAACGGGGTCGGCTTCCGCATCGGCTGGATTGGCCACATGACCCCGACGCTCACCCTGGGCGCCACCTACCAGCCCAAGACCCACATGGGCAAGTTCGGTGCGTACAGTGGGCTGTTTGCGAACGGCGGACAGTTTGACATCCCGGCAAACTACGGCGTGGGATTCGCCTGGAAGGCAACGCCGGCGCTGACCATCGCGGGTGATGCCACCCGCATCGAGTACGGCGGGGTGCCAGCGATTTCGAACCCATCCGACTGCGCGTTCATGGGCACCTGCCAGCTCGGCTCGTCCAATGGCGGCGGGTTCGGCTGGCAAAGCATCAATGTGTACAAGCTCGGCATGGCCTACCAGGTCAATCCGGCCCTGACCGTTCGCGCTGGCTGGAACCACGGCGACCAGCCGATCCCCAGCAGCCAGGCACTGGTGAATGTGATCGCACCGGGGGTCGTCCAGGATCACCTCACCCTGGGCGCCACGTACGCCGTCAGCGATCGCATGGAACTGTCCTTCGACTACGTCCACGCGCTGAAGAAGACTGTCACCGGCACGGCTCTCAGCCAAGGCTGGGCGATCAGCATGTACCAGGACGTGGTGGGCGTGTCGATCGGCTACAAGTACTGAGAGCACCGACAGCGGCGCATTCCATCCAGAAAAAAGCCGCGGCCTTGGCCGCGGCTTTTTCATGCGTCCAGGCCCCGGTTCAGACCGGCAGGACTGTCCGTCCCCACGACTCGTTGATGATCTCGGCAGCGGCCAGGTAGAACGCCAGCGCTGCGGTGACGAGCCCGAGGTAGCCGCCGAACGTGGTCAGTCCGCCCATGCCGAGCAGCGCACCGAACGCCAGCAGATAGAAGGTCGGCGTCAGCGCGGTGAACACCAGCATCAGCGCCTTGCCCTTCGGCCACGTACCGATCCACATGTACGTCGTGAACACGCCCCAGAGCAGCAGATACCAGCCGACGAACGGCCCCTGCACGCCCTTGGCGAAGAACTCCACGAACAGCGCGAAGGTCCACCAGAAGGCACCGTACCCGCAGAACGCGACAAATCCGAAGCCGTTGCCGGCCCCGGCCTCCATCACGCCGGCGACGAACTGCGCCGTGCCGCCGAACGCGAACGCGCAGGCCAGCACCATCGGCACGTCGGCGCCGGGGAACCAGCCGGCATTGACCATGCTCAGCAGCCAGGTGGTCAGCGCAAACCCGGACAGCCCCAGCGGGGCGGGATTGATTGCCTTTTTCGCTTCCATAACTTTCTCCTCGTCGTTTTCAGGTTGGGCACCGCGACTTTGCGCGCGATGCTGACGACCATTGCGGCGTCGGCGGCAAGCTTCACGGCGGATTCTGACGACAGGCCGACATGTCACATCTTGACCGCACGATTTACATCTTGTCTCTCCGCCGCATGACACCGATCACGCGGCGGCGCCTCACGTTCTCAGAACAAATCCTCACAGATTGAATAAGTGTCTTCTTATATCCTTTGCCGTCTATGACTGTCGCCCTGACCCTGACCCAACACGCGCTGTCCGTCGTCTCCGGAGCAGCCGTCGGCTTCACTCTCGGACTGATCGGCGGAGGCGGCTCGGTTCTCGCCGTGCCGCTGCTGCTGTACCTCGTCGGGTATCCGGTCCCCCACGTCGTGATCGGAACGACCGCACTCGCCGTGTCGGTCAACGCCTATCTCAACCTGATCCCGCACGCCCGCGCCGGCAATGTGCGCTGGAAGGAGGCGGTCATCTTCGCCGTGGTCGGTGCGCTGGCCGCCTTCGTCGGATCGTCGCTCGGCAAGGTCGTCGACGGCAAGAAACTGCTGTTCCTGTTCGCCATCGTCATGCTGGTGATCGCGGCGCTGATGGTCCGACCGCGCAAGGACAAACCCGGCGCGATGCAGGCCCACCCCGGCCAGTTCTCGCTGTGGAAGCTCATCGTCGCCGCTGCCTTGGTCGGCACGCTGTCCGGGTTCTTCGGCATCGGCGGCGGCTTCCTCATCGTCCCGGGCCTGGTGTTCGCCACCGGCATGCCGATGCTCGCCGCCATCGGCACCTCGCTGTTCTCGGTCGGGACCTTCGGCCTGACGACCGCGCTGAACTACGCCCGCTCGGGGCTGCTCGACTGGGCCGTGGCGGGACTGTTCATCGCCGGTGGTATCGCCGGCGGGGTGATCGGCGCGCGCATGGCCACCCATCTCGGCAAGAGCAGCAAGGGAACGCTCAACCTGATCTTCGCCGCGCTGGTTGCGGGGGTTGCGGTCTACATGCTCTACCGCAACCTGTCAGCGTTCGGAATCCACCTCTGACGACGCCACGAACCGCGCCGGACTCGACTCAGACCAGTTCGGCAACCAGGTCGTGCCCCGCGGTGCGCACCACGCGCACGCGGACGAAACCGCCCGCACTCTGTGCCAGCCGCAGCTTGTGCGATGGCTTGACCGGCGGCAGGATGTGCACCTTGCCGTCGATCTCCGGCGCGTCGGCGTAGGACCGGCCGACCGCACCGTCCCGGCTGGACTCGTCGATCAGCACCTGCAGCGTCTGTCCGACACGGCGCTGCAGCTTGCGGATCGACACCGCCTCGGCCACCGCCATGAAGCGGGCACGGCGTTCTTCGCGCACCGCGTCCGGCAACGCGCCGGGCAGATCATTTGCGGCAGCACCCGTGACCGGCGAATAGGCGAAGCAGCCCACCCGGTCGAGTTCGGCTTCGCGGACGAAGTCGAGCAGTGACTCGAACTCCGCCTCGGTCTCGCCGGGAAAGCCGGCGATGAATGTCGAGCGCAGCACCAGATCGGGACAGATCTCGCGCCAGTGTGCGATCCGCTCGAGATGGCGTTCGCCGCTGGCGGGGCGCTTCATCCGCCGCAGCACGTCGGGATGCGCATGCTGCAGCGGCACGTCGAGGTAAGGCAGGATGCGCCCTTGCGCCATCAGCGGCAGCACCTCGTCGACATGCGGGTAGGGATAGACGTAGTGCAGGCGCACCCAGGCATCGTGCTCGGCGGCGAGATCGCCCAGCGCGGCCGCAAGTTCGGTCAGACGGGTTCGGATCGGCCGTCCCTCCCAGAACCCGGTGCGGTATTTCAGGTCGACCCCGTAGGCCGACGTGTCCTGGCTGACCACCAGCAGTTCCTTCACCCCCGATTCGAACAGCGCCCTGGCCTCGCCGAGCACGTCGCCGATCGGGCGCGACACCAGGTCGCCGCGCATCGCCGGAATGATGCAGAACGTGCAGCGATGGTTGCATCCCTCGCTGATCTTCAGGTACGCGTAGTGCCGCGGCGTGAGCTTGACGCCGGCCGCAGGAACGAGATCGACGAAGGGATCGTGCGGCTTGGGCAGCACCGTCTGGACCTGCTGCAGCACCTCGTCGGTCGCATGCGGCCCGGTGACCGCGAGCACCTTGGGATGCACCTGACGGACCAGGTTGGCGCCCGTGGCAGCGTCGCTGCGCGCCCCCAGACAGCCAGTGACGATCACCTTGCCGTTCTCGGCCAGCGCCTCGCCGATGGCGTCCAGGCTCTCCTGCACCGCGGCGTCGATGAAGCCGCAGGTGTTGACGATCACCAGGTCGGCGCCGGCGTAGCTCTTGGAGGTGGAATAGCCCCGGGCACGCAGTTCGGTGAGGATGCGCTCGGAATCGACGAGGGCCTTGGGGCAGCCGAGGGAAACGAAACCGATCTTCGGTGCGTCGGCGGGGGTGTTGGGGACGATCTGTTGCGACATCCCCGAATTGTCGTCGAACGCCGCCGCCCGTGGCCCGTCGACGGAATTGGCCGGCGCTCTCGACGTGCCGGCCGGGGCGTCACTTGCGCTGCGCCGGCGGCTGGAACGCCCCGAACACCTGCTTGGCCTGCTGCTGCATCTGCTCCTGCATCTGCATGTACAGGTTCTTGCTCTGATCCAGGTAATTGCTCATCATCGTCTGCAGCATGGGGCTCTGCACGTTCAGGAACTGGGTCCACGCCTCGGGCGTGAGCGTGGCGCCCTCGTACATGCCCCGCGACTGCTCGGCGACCCGGTTCTGGATGTCGATGAACGCCTGGACGTTCTTTTCCAGGTAGCTGCCCATCATGCCCTGCATCGCGTGGCCGTAGAAGCGGATGATCTGCTCGAGCATCACGGTGCTGAACATCGGCACCCCGCCACTTTCCTCCTCGAGGATGATCTGCAGCAGGATGCTGCGCGTCAGGTCGTCGCCGGTCTTGGCGTCGTGCACCGCGAAGCGGACGCCATCCATGACCAGCTGCTTGACGTCCGCCAGCGTGATGTACGCGCTGGTCTCGCTGTCGTAGAGGCGGCGATTCGGGTACTTCTTGATGATGCGCAGCGGCGCGTCGGGCTTGGACATGTGGGCGGATCCTGGCGGAAAGGGGATGATCCCGGGAATCTGCTCGATTGAAGCACAGATGTGCGGCGATCCTCCCGGGGAGTTTCCATCACCCGCCGGGAGACGCCGGTGTGCGCCGCCTGCTGCCGCGGCTCAACTCATGTGCAGTCCGCCATTACACGAGAACTCGGCCCCGGTGGTGAAGCCGGCGTCGGCGCTGGCGAGCCAGGCGACGATCGAGGCGATCTCCTCCGGCGTACCCAGCCGCTTCACCGGGATCGACGCGACGATCTTGTCGAGCACGTCCTGCCGCACCGCCTTCACCATGTCGGTCATGATGTAGCCCGGCGACACGGTGTTGACCGTGACCCCCTTGGATGCGACCTCGAGCGCGAGCGACATCGAGAAGCCGTGCATCCCGGCCTTCGCCGCGGCGTAGTTGGTCTGGCCGAACTGCCCCTTTTCGCCATTGACCGAGGCGATGTTGATGATGCGCCCCCAGCCGCGCTCGACCATGCCGTCGATCACCTGCTTGGTCACGTTGAACATCGAGTACAGGTTGGTGCGCAGCACCAGGTCCCAGTCTTCGTAGGTCATCTTGCGCAGCACCGCATCGCGGGTGATGCCGGCGTTGTTGACCAGCACGTCGACCTGACCGTGCTCGGCGAACACCTTCTTGAACGCCGCGGTGGTCGAGTCCCAGTCCGCGACGTTGCCTTCGGAGGCATGAACGTCGAAGCCCTGCGCGCGCATTGACTCGAGCCAGGAGTCCTTGCGCGTCGAATTGGGGCCGCAGCCGGCGATGACCTTGTGCCCGGTCTCGCACAGGCGCTTGCAGATCCCGGTCCCGATACCGCCCATGCCGCCGGTGACGTAGGCAACCTTCTTGCTCATTGAATTCTCCTCGTTGTGTGCAAATCGATTCTCGTGCGGCGCGACGCTCAGCGCTCCAGCGCCATCGCCACGCCCATGCCGCCGCCGATGCACAGCGACGCCAGCCCGCGCTTCGCGTCGCGCCGGTTCATCTCGTGCAGCAGGGTGACCAGGATGCGGCAGCCGCTCGCCCCGATCGGATGGCCGATGGCGATGGCCCCGCCATTGACGTTGACCTTGCTGGTGTCCCAACCCATCTGCTGGTTCACCGCGATCGCCTGCGCGGCGAATGCCTCGTTGATCTCCATCAGGTCGAGATCCTGCGCGGCCCAGCCCGCGCGCGACAGGCAACGGGTCGATGCGGGCACCGGACCCATGCCCATGTAGGCCGGATCGACCCCGGCGTTGGCATAGGCGCGGATCGTCGCCAGCGGCTTGAGCCCCAGTTCCGCCGCCCGCTTGGCCGACATGACCACCACCGCCGCGGCGCCGTCATTGATCCCCGACGCGTTGCCCGCGGTCACCGTGCCGGCCTTGTCGAATGCCGGCTTCAGTCCGCCCAGGGCTTCGGCCGTCACGCCGTGCCGGACGAACTCGTCGGTGGCGAATGCCACCGGGTCGCCCTTCTTCTGGGGCAGCATCACCGGAACGATCTCGTCGGCGAAACGCCCGGCCTTCTGCGCCGCCTCGGCCTTGTTCTGGCTGTGCGCGGCGAAGGCGTCCTGCATGTCGCGGGTGATGCCGTACTTCTTGGCGACGTTCTCCGCGGTCGTGCCCATGTGGTACTGGTTGAACGCGTCCCAGAGGCCGTCGACGATCATGGTGTCGATCAGCTTCCAGTCGCCCATGCGCTGCCCCTCACGCGAATTCGGCAGCACGTGCGGCGAAGCGCTCATGTTTTCCTGGCCGCCGGCGACCACGATGTCGGCATCGCCGTCGCGGATCGCCTGCGCCGCGAGCATCACCGCCTTCAGTCCCGAACCGCAGACCTTGTTGATCGTCATCGCCGGAACCATGTCCGGCAGCCCGGCGCGGATCAAGGCCTGCCGCGCCGGATTCTGTCCGCAGCCGGCCTGCAGCACCTGTCCGAAGATGATCTCGGACACCTGTGCCGGTTCGACCCGCGCCCGCGCGAGGGCCTCCTTGATGACCAGCGCGCCAAGGTCGGCGGCTGGAACCCTGGCGAGCGAGCCGCCGAACTTGCCGACGGCGGTGCGCACGGCGGAGACGATGACGATGTCGGTCATGGCGTTGTCCTTTGTTTGAAGTTGCGACTCTCTTGAATCGAATACGGCCGGGCGTCAACGGGATCAGGCCCGCTGCCGCACGTAGCGGCCCGGCGCCGGTTCGATCGGCCGGTAGCGCGAATTGCCCGGCTTGCCCGGCGCGGCGATCTCGGGCCCCGCCTGCCGGGCCAGCCACTGCGCCCAGTCGGTCCACCAGCTCCCCGGCTGCTCCTGCGCCGCATCCAGCCAGGCCTGCGCCGTTGCCGGCAGCCGGCGCCGCGATGCCGGCATGATCCAGTGGCTGCGCTTGTTGCGCTTGGCAGGGTTGATCACCCCGGCGATGTGCCCGGAAGCGCCGAGGACGAACCGCGTCGGCCCTTTCAGGATGCCGGTCGACGCGTACGCCGATCCCCACGGAACGATGTGGTCCTCCCGCGAGGCGTAGATGTAGGCCGGCATCCGCAGCGACTGCAGGTCGAGCGGCACCCCGGCAACCTGGACCGCACCGGGCTCGCGCATGCGATTCTCCAGGTAGGTGTTGCGCAGGTACCAGGCGAACATCGGCCCGGGAAGATTGGTCGAGTCCGAATTCCAGTACAGCAGGTCGAACGGCGGCGGCGTCTCGCCCTTGAGGTAATTGCCGACGACGTAGTTCCAGACCAGGTCATTGGGGCGCAGGCTGGAGAATGCGGACGCCAGTTCGCGCCCGGTCATCAGACCGCCCTTGCCGATCGTCGCCTCGCGCAGCGCCACCGACGCTTCGTCGACATAGACGCCGAGTACTCCGGTGTCGGAGAAGTCGAGCATGGTGGTCAGCAGCGTCGCGCTGTGCGCGAACTGCCGGCCGCGCGCCTGCAGCACCGCGAGCGCGTTCGCCAGCAGCGTGCCGCCGACGCAGAACCCGAGAGTGTTGATCTCGCGATCGCCGTCATCGCCACAGGCAATGTCGCGTACGACCTCCATCGCCCGGATCACGCCATCCTCGACGTAATCGTCCCACGTCAGCCGGCCAAGACTGGCGTCGGGATTGCGCCAGGACACGATGAAGGTGCGATGCCCCTGCTCGACGGCGAAGCGCACCAGCGAATTGTCAGGTTGCAGGTCGAGGATGTAATACTTCATGATCCACGGCGGCACGATGAGCAGCGGCCGCGCATGGACCTTGGCGGTCAGCGGTCGGTACTCGATCAACTGGAACAGCGGGTTTTCGAACACCACCTCGCCAGCGGTCGAGGCGACGTTGCGCCCGACCTCGAAAACGGATTCGTCCGTCTGGGTCATCCGGCCCTGTTGCAGGTCGGCGAGCCAGTTGGACATGCCGTCGCGCAGGCTCTGACCCTGGGTCTTCAGCGCCTTGTCGAGCGCCTCCGGATTCAGCGGCAGGAAGTTCGACGGCGCCGCCGCGTCGACCCACTGCTGCACGGCGAAACGCAGCTTCTGCTTCACCGGCTCGTCGGCCTGGACGTTG
>JAKAIB010000052.1 GCA_021814605.1 Pseudomonadota bacterium
GCGCGGGCGTTGCGTGCGAGCTCGAGCAGCCTTGCGCGGTCCAGGTGGCGCAGCAGGTCGGCCAGCTTCGGCGCGTCGAGATCACGCTGCTGCGCCAGCAGCGCGGCGTCGCGGCTGCAGAGGAATTGCGCGTTGCGCGTCTGATGATCGTCGACGGCATGCGGGAACGGCACGAACAGTGCGGCGACTCCGGCGCATGCCACCTCGGTCACCGTCGACGCACCGGCGCGGCAGATCACCAGGTCGGCCGCGGCATACGCCGCCGCCATGTCGTCGATGAACTCGACGCAATCCGCCGCCACGCCCGCAGCGGCATAGGCCTGCTGCAACGCCTGCAGGTGCCGCCGGCCGCTCTGGTGCGTGACCTGCGGCCGCTGCTCGGGCGGCAGCAGCGCCAGCGCGCGCGGCAGCAGCGCATTGAGTGCCTGCGCCCCCAGGCTGCCGCCGACGACCAGCAGCCGCAACGCGCCAGTGCGGCCGGCGTAGCGTTGCGCCGGATCGGGCAGCGCACAGATTTCGGCACGCACCGGATTGCCGACCCACTGCGCGCCGGACAGCACCTCGGGGAACGCGGTGTAGACCCGGTCCGCGATGCGTGCCAGCACCTTGTTCGCCAGCCCGGCGACGGCATTCTGCTCGTGCACCACGAGCTTCGACCCCGACCAGACGCTCATCAGCCCGCCGGGAAAGGCGATGTAGCCGCCCATGCTGACCACCACGTCGGCATGCACCCGACGCAGCGCGCGCAGCGCCTGCCAGAAGGCGCGCAGCAGGTTGAACGGCAGCAGGAGCTTGGTCAGCAGCCCCTTGCCGCGCAGCCCGCCGAAGCGCACCCACAGCATCGGGAATCCGTTGCGCGGCGCAAGGTCGGCCTCCATCCCGCCGGGCGCGCCCATCCAGGACACCGTCCAGCCGGCGTCGCGCAGCCCCTTGCCCACGGCGATTCCGGGGAAGATGTGCCCGCCGGTGCCGCCCGCCATGACGACCGCCACCGGTGCCCGAGTCGATGCCGCGGCGCTCATACGTGCCCTCCGCGCATCAGGATGCGGTTCTCGAAGTCGACCCGCAGCAGCACCGCGATCGCCATGCAGTTGAGCAGCAGCGCCGATCCGCCGTAGCTCATCAGCGGCAGGGTCAGACCCTTGGTCGGCAGCAGGCCGAGGTTGACGCCGATGTTGATGAACGCCTGCCCGCCGATCCAGACCCCGAGGCCCTGCGCGACGAGCGCGCTGAACATGCGGTCCATTGCCAATGCCTGGCGGCCGATCTCGAAAGCCCGCCGCACCAGCCAGTAGAACGCCACGATCACCGCGCCGACGCCGACCAGCCCGAGTTCCTCGCCGATGATCGCCAGCAGGAAGTCGGTATGCGCCTCCGGCAGGTAGTGCAGCTTCTCGATGCTCCCGCCGAGGCCGACGCCGAACCATTCGCCGCGCCCCATCGCGATCAGCGCATGCGACAGCTGATAGGCGCTGCCCAGCGCGTTGGCCTCGGACCAGGGGTTGAGGTAGGCGAAGATGCGGTCGCGCCGCCAGGGCGACAGCACGATCATCAGCACGAACGCGCCGATGACGGCGACGCTGAATACTGAGAACAGCTTGCCGTTGGCGCCGCCGAGGAACAGGATGGCCAGGGTGATCGACGCGATCACCAGGAACGCCCCCATGTCGGGTTCGGCCAGCAGCAGCACGCCGACCAGCATCATCACCGACATCATCGGCAGGAAGGTCTTCACCAGACTCTGCTTGACGTCCTGCTTGCGCACCATGAAGTTCGCCGCGTACAGCAGCGCGGTGAGCTTGACCAGCTCCGACGGCTGGAAGTTGAGTCCGCCCGGCAGCGCGATCCAGCGCCGCGACCCGTTGACCCCCTTGCCGATGTGCGGGATGAGCACCAGCGTGATGCCGACCAGCGACAGCAGGAACAGCACCGGCGCCCATTTCTGCACCACCGACATCGGGATCTGCACCACGATCCAGCCGGCCAGCAGCGCCGCGCCGATCGACAGCAGGTCGCGGCCGAAGAAGTGGAAGTGCGACCACTGCGCGTAGCGCGGATCGTCGGGAAAGGCGATGGTGGCCGAATAGACCATCACCAGCCCGTAGGCGAGCAGCAGCAGCGTGACCCAGAGCAGATTCTGGTCGTACTCGAGCATGCGCGAGTTGCGCGGCGCCATGTGGCCGATGCGCACCGGCAGCTCGGCCGAGGCCTCGCGCCGCTGACGGAACGCGGTCAGGCGGTCAAGCAGCATGCTCGCCTCCTTCGGCCCAGACCTGGCCGCGGTCTTCGGCCACGTCCCGGACGGCGCGGACGAACACCTCGGCACGATGCGCGTAGTTGCGGAACATGTCGAGGCTGGCACAGGCCGGCGACAGCAGCACCGCGTCGCCGCCCTGCGCCAGCGTTGCGGCACGCCGCACGGCGCCCTCCAGCGTCTCGGCGAATTCCACCGGTGCCAGCGGCTGCAGCACCGCGGCGAGCGCCGGCGCGTCGCGGCCGATCAGCACCGCGGCGCGCAGCCTGGCCGCATGCGCGGCGAGCGGGGAGAAATCCTGCCCCTTGCCCTCGCCACCGGCGATCAGCACCACCGGAACGTCCATCCCGGCGAGCGCGGCTGCAGTCGCGCCGACGTTGGTGCCCTTGCTGTCGTCGATGTAGCGCACGCCGTCGACGGTTGCCACCGTCTGCATGCGGTGCGGCTCGCCGCGGTAGTCGCGCAGGGCATGCAGCATCGGCGCGAGCGGCGCGCCGGCGGCCTCGCCCAGCGCCAGCGCGGCAAGGGCGTTGGCGACGTTGTGCGCACCCTGGATGCGCAACGCTTCGACCGGCATCAGCCGCTGCAGCTGAAGTTCGATCGGTTCGCTCACCGCGGGCCGGCCGCGCCGAGCCGGCTTGTCCGTGGCGAGCAGCAGGGCTTCGGCCTGCAGGTCGGGCAGCGCCCGCGCCAGCCAGTCGATGCCGCCGTCGCGCACCACGCCCCAGTCACCCGGCCGCTGCGGCGGCTGCAGCCCGAAGCGGCGCTGGCGGCGACGCGCGCGCTGCAGCGCGGCCACCGCGGCATCGTCGCGGTTGAGCACCATCACCCCGGCCGAGTCGGCCGGGCCGAAGATGTTCGCCTTGTCGGCGGCGTAGGCCGCCATGTCGCCGTGCCAGTCGAGATGGTCCTGGGTCAGGTTGAGCACCGTCGCCGCGTCGGCGGCGAGGTCGGCCATGCCATGCAGCTGGAAGCTGGAGAGCTCGAGCACCCAGGCCTGCGGCAGGCCGGCGACGGCCGCATCCGCGGCGTCCCCCTCCTGCGCGGGAGCGGAATCGAGCGCCTGCTGCAGCACGTCGAGCATCGCCGGCGAAATGTTGCCGGCGACCGCGACCGACCAGCCGGCGCGTTCAAGCATCAGCCCGGTCAGCCGGGTCACCGTCGTCTTGCCGTTGGTCCCGGTGATCGCGACGATGCGCGGCGCATAGCCGCGCGCTGCGCGCAGGTCGTCGAGTGCCCAGCGGAACAGGTGCAATTCGCCCGCAACCTGCACGCCGCGGTCGGCCGCGGCGCCGAACACCGCGGCGAACTCCTGCGCGTGCGGCGCGATGCCCGGGCTGCGCAGCACCAAGTGCGCGTCGCCGAGCAGATCCGCTCCGGGCATGCCGCAGTGCACCTGCGCCGCCGGCACGTCGCGCCGCAGCGCGTCGAGGCCGGGCGGATGGTCGCGGCTGTCGGCAACGCGTACCTGCGCACCGGCGCGGGCGCACCAGCGCGCCATCGCCAGCCCGGACTCGCCCAGTCCGAGGACGAGGACGGAGCGGCCGGCGAGCCGGTGGTCGGACGGAGTCGGAGTCGGGTTCATCGCAGCTTCAGGCTGGCCAGGCCGACGAGGCAGAGCATCATGGTGACGATCCAGAAGCGGATGACCACCTGCGACTCCTTGACCCCGAGTTGTTCGAAATGGTGGTGCAGCGGGGCCATCTTGAAGATCCGCCGCCCCTGTCCGTACTTCTTCTTGGTGTACTTGAAGTAGGTCACCTGGATCATCACCGACAGCGTCTCGACCACGAACACCCCGCCCATGATCGCCAGCACGATCTCCTGCCGGACGATCACCGCGATCGTCCCGAGCGCGCCGCCGAGGGCGAGCGCACCGACGTCGCCCATGAACACCTGCGCCGGATAGGCGTTGAACCACAGGAAGGCGAGCCCGGCGCCGACCATTGCGCCGACGAAGATCAGCAGTTCGCCGGTGCCCGGGATGAAGGGAAACAGCAGGTAGTGCGAATACACCGCGTTGCCGACGACGTAGGCGAACACCCCGAGCGCGCCGCCGACCATGACCACCGGCATGATCGCCAGGCCGTCGGCGCCATCGGTCAGATTGACCGCGTTGCTCGACCCGACGATCACCAGGTAGCTCAGCACGATGAACCCGGTGATGCCCAGCGGGTAGCTCACCGACTTGAAGAACGGGACGATCAGGTCGGCCGCGGGCGGCAGCGGCAGGGTCATGCCGCTGCGCAGCCAGTCGACGAACAGGTGCCAGACCGCGGCATTGCCTTTGCCGGACACGGCGAACGCCAGATAGAACGCCGCGGCCACGCCGATCAGCGTCTGCCAGAAATACTTCTCGCGCGAGCGCATGCCGTTGGGGTCGCGGTAGACCACCTTGCGGTAGTCGTCGACCCAGCCGATGGCGCCGAAACCGAGGGTGACGACCAGCACCAGCCAGACGAAGCGGTTGCTCAGATCCATCCACAGCAGGGTCGACACCGCGATCGCCAGCAGGATGAGCACCCCGCCCATGGTCGGCGTGCCGGTCTTCACCAGATGGGTCTGCGGCCCTTCCTGGCGCACCGCCTGCCCGACCTTCATCGCGGTCAGTTTGCGGATCACCGCCGGCCCGGCGAGCAGCCCGATGCCCAGCGCGGTCAGGGTGCTCATCACGGCGCGGAAGGTGATGTAGTTGAACACCCGGAAGAAGCGCAGATCGGGCGACTGGGACATCAGCCACAAGGCCAGGCTATGCAGCATCGCCGCCCTCCCCTTGCGCGTCGTCGGCGAGCGCGGCGATGGCCGCGACCGCACGCTCCATGCGCATGAAGCGCGAGCCCTTGACCAGCACGCTGTCGAAGCCGGCCAGCGCCGTGGCGTCGAACGCCAGTTCCGCCGGATCGGCGGCGTGACGGACGTCGGCCATGCCGGCAGCCCGCGCCGCGGCGGCCGTCTGCGCCGCCATCGCGCCGCAGGCCCACAGCGCGGCAACACCCCGCTGTGCCGCATACGCGCCGACCTCGGCATGGAACGCCGGGCCGTCGGCGCCGACCTCGCCCATGTCGCCGAGCACCAGCAGCGCCCGTCCGGGCAGTTCGGCGAGGACGTCGATCGCGGCGCGCACCGAGTCGGGGTTGGCGTTGTAGCTGTCGTCGACCAGCAGCAGGTGGCGGCCGCCCAGCACCAACGGCCGCGGCACCAGCCGTCCGGCGACCGGCGCGAACGCCTCCAGTCCGCGGCACACCGCGTCGAGCGGCGCACCCGCCGCGAGCGCGGCGGCGGTCGCCGCCAGCGCATTGCGTGCGTTGTGCCGGCCGAGCAGCCGCAGCGCGACGTCCGCGTGCCCCACCGGTGTGTGCAGTTCGACCCGCAGCGTGCCCTCGACATAACGCGCGGCGCCGCTCACCTCGGCTGCGGCGAGCTCGCCGGAGGCCGCGGCGAGTGCGAAGCGCAGCGCCCGCCGTCCGGCCGACAGCGCGTCCCAGATGGCGGTGTGTTCCGAATCGGCCGGATAGACGGCAACGCCGTCCTCGGGCAACGCGGCGATGACGGCGCCGTTCTCCCGGGCAACCGCCTCGACGCCATGCAGGAATTCCTGGTGTTCGCGCTGCGCGTTGTTGACCAGTCCCACGGTCGGCTCGGCCAGCGATGCCAGCCAGGCGATCTCGCCGGGATGGTTCATCCCGAGTTCCACCACCCCGGCCTGATGCTGCGGCCGCAGCCGCAGCAGGGTCAGCGGCAGCCCGACGTCGTTGTTGAAATTGCCCTGGGTCGCCAGCCGCCCGTCGTCGCCGTGCCAGGCGGCGAGGATGGTCGCGAGCATCTGCGTCACCGTGGTCTTGCCGTTGCTTCCGGTGACGGCAATCAGCGGCAGCGACTGCTGACGGCGCCAGCCGCGCGCCAGCAAACCCAGGGCGCGACGACTGTCGGTGACCTGCAGGCCGGGCAGACCGGAGGCCGCGACGTCGCGTTCGGCCAGCACCGCGAGCGCACCTGCAGCGGCAGACGCCCGCAGGAAGGCGTGGCCGTCGAAACGGTCGCCACGCAGCGCGACGAACAGCGAACCCGGAACCAGCTTGCGGCTGTCGGTCTGCACGCTCGCGGGGCAGATCTGGGGATCGCCGACGATCGCGGCGTCCGCGCCGATCCAGGCCCGCGCCTCGGCCAGCGAGAACAGGCCGGCGCCGCGGGCCGCCAGCGCCATGCGCGCATGGAAGGCATCGCTGAACGCCTGCTTGTGCCCGGCGACTTCCTGTGTCGTCTCGTGTCCCTTGCCGGCAACCAGGACGACATCTTCAGGCGCTGCGTGGGCCAGCGCCTGCGCGATCGCCGCGGCGCGGTCCTCGACCAGCAGCGCGGCCGTCGGGTTGTCCAGCCCGGAAAGCAGGTCCTGCAGGATCGCGCCCGGATCCTCGCTGCGCGGGTTGTCGCTGGTCAGCACGATCCGGTCGGCGCGCCGCTCGGCCGCCTGCGCCATCAGCGGACGCTTGCGCGCGTCGCGGTCGCCGCCGGCGCCGAACACCGCCCAGAGCCTGCCGGCGCGCGCCTGCGCCACCGGCCGCAGCGCGGCCAGCGCCTTGTCCAGCGCATCCGGGGTATGGGCGTAGTCGATCGCCGCCAGCGGCGCGTCGCGTCCGCCGATGATCTGCATCCGCCCGGGCACCGGCCGCACGGTCGCCAGCGATGCGGCGATGACCGCATCGTCCAGTCCGGCGGTTCGCAGCAGGCCCGCGACGACCAGCAGATTGCCCAGGTTGAACCGTCCGAGCACCGGCAGTTCGAGACGGTGCTCCGCCTTGCCATGACGCAGGGTGAAGCGCTGCCCGGTCGTGGTTTGCTCGATCTGCTGCGCCCGCCAGTCGGCCGGGCCGTCGAGCGCGACGGTCTGGACATCGAGCCGCTGCCCGCGGCAATGCGCCAGCAGCGTGCCGGCGGCGTACGGATCGTCGATGCAGAGCACGGCGTGGCGCAATCCGGGCCACGCGAACAGGGCCTGCTTGGCCCGCGCATAGGCGTCCATGTCGCCGTGGTAGTCGAGGTGGTCCTGCGTGAGGTTGGTAAACGCCGCGGCGTGGATGGCGCAGCCGGCGAGCCGCTGTTCGTCCAGCCCGATCGACGACGCCTCGATCGCGCACCAGCCCGCGCCTTCGGCGCGAAACCGCGCGAGCAGCTGCTGCAGCCGCACCGGATCGGGTGTGGTGAAGCCGGTCGGCCGCAGCGCGTCGGGCCAGCCGGCGCCGAGGGTGCCGATCACGGCGCAGCGCTGCCCGGCGGCCGTCAGCGCCTGCGCGGTCCAGAGCGCGCACGAGGTCTTGCCGTTGGTTCCGGTGACCGCCAGCAGCTTCACGTCACGCGACGGATGGCCGTACCACGCGGCCGCCAGCGGACCGGCCAGGGCCTTGAGCCCGTCGACGGCGACGATGCGCGGATCGTCGAAGCCGTAGTGCTGCGCTCCGGCGGGTTCGACCAGCGCGGCCGACGCGCCCGACGCCAGCGCCTGCGCGACGAATTGCCGTGGATCGCGCGCCGCACCGGGCCAGGCGACGAACACGTCGCCCGGCCGCAGCATGCGGGTGTCGGACGACCAGGTCGCTGACGGCGCCACGCCGAGCGCGCGCACCGCCTGCAAGACGGCATCGACCCGGGCTGCGATCGCGCTCATCGGGCGACCTCCGCCGCGGCGGTCCCGGCGCCGCGCTGCGCAGCCTGGGCGACCGACGCCGGGACCAGGTCGGGCTTGACCGGCAGATCGGGCTGCACGCCGAGGATGCGCAGCGCCTGCGGCACCACCTGCGCGAACACCGGCGCCGACACCTCGCCGCCGAAATGCTTGCCAGCGCTGGGCTGGTCGACCGACACCGCCATCACCAGAACCGGATGCTGGATCGGCGCCAGCCCGACGAACTGGGCGCGGAACAGCTTCTTGTCGTAGCGGCCGTCGCGGGCGATCCACGCCGTCCCGGTCTTGCCGCCGGTCGAGTAGCCGGGAATCGCGGCGGCAGGCGCGGTTCCGCCAGGCTGGGTGACCAGACCCAGCATGCCGCGCATCTCGCGCGCGACCTGCGGCGACACCACCTGCACGCCCTGCGGCGCCTCGTTGCGCTTGAACAGCGTCACCGGAAAGATGCGCCCGCGGTCGGCGAAGATCAGATAGGCGTGCGCCAGCTGCAGGGTGGACACGCCGATGCCGTAGCCGAAGCCCATGGTGAGCCGGTCGATCGGCCGCCAGCGCTTCATCGGCCGCATCAGGCCGCTGGTCGCGCCCGGAAATTCGATCTGCGGTCGCTGCCCGAGGCCCAGCGCGGTATACATGTCCCACTGCAGCTGCGGCGACATCCGGCTCACCACCTGCGACGTGGCGACGTTGCTCGAATACTGGATGACCTGCGCCAGGGTGATGTCGCCGTTGTCGCTGTCGTCGCAGATGTTGGCGCCGTAGAACTGCTGGCAGCCCGGTGCGGTGTGGAACACGGTCCGCGGCGTGATCAGCCCGGACTGCAGCGCCGCGCTCAGGGTCAGCGGCTTCATCACCGATCCGGGCTCGTAGGCATCGGTCAGCGCGAAGTTGCGGATGTCCGATTCGTTCATCCGCTGCCGGGTGTTGGGGTCGAAGCTCGGGTAGTTGGCCATCGCCAGCACTTCGCCGGTGCGCGCGTCGAGCACCACGGCGCTGCCGTTCTTCGCCCGGTTGTCCTGCACCGCCTGCTTGAGCGCCTGGTAGGTGAGGTACTGGATCTTGCTGTCGATCGACAGCCGCACGTCCTGGCCGTCGACCGGCGGAACACCGCCGGAGACGTCCTCGATCACGTTGCCCAGCCGGTCCTTGACGACCTTGCGCACCCCCGGATGACCGGCGAGACGGCTCTGCAGGCTCAGTTCGAGTCCGTCCTGGCCCTGGCCGTCGATGTTGGTGAAGCCGATGAGCTGCGCCGCAGCCGACCCCTCGGGGTAGTAGCGCCGATAGCTCGGCGACTCGTAGATGCCCTTGATGCCCAGCGCCTTGACGCGCCGCGCGACGTCGATGTCGACCTGGCGCTTGAGATAGACGAACTGCTTGTCCATCGCCAGCCGGCGCGACAGGGTGTCCGGATCGAGGCCGAGCAGGCGCGCCAGTTCGCCGACCTTCTGGTCGCTGGTCGACACCACGCTGGGGTCGGCCCAGATGGTCTTGGCGGGAATGCTCGACGCGAGGATGTTGCCGTTGCGATCGAGGATGCGCCCGCGCATCGCCGGCAGCTCGATGGTCCGCACGAAGCGCAGCTCGCCCTGGTCCTGGTAGAACTGGGTGGTCCAGACCTGGACCCAGAAGGCGCGCAGCGCGAGGGCGCCGAAGGCGGCGTAAAGCAGTCCCTTGACCAGCCAGGCGCGGCCGGGCGGCAGCTTGACGCCCAGCAGCGGGCTGCGGGCGTAGCCGCCGCTGCCTGCGGAAAATCGCATCGCCGGATTCTTCATCGCCGCCCCCGTCGATGCGCCGGTGCGGGCGCGGGTGTCGAGGCGACCGGCAAGGGCGGCAGCGTCTGCTGGCCCTGGCCGACGAATACGGTGCGGGCCGCGGTGATCGGCCGCATGTCCAGCGCGGTCCGGGCGATGTTCTCGATCCGCCCGGGCGCGCTCATCGCGCGCAGTTCGACCTGCAGCCGGTCGGTGTCCATCTGCAGCTGTTCGGCATGCTGCTGCGCAACGTCGAGCGCGGCGAAGGTCCGGCGCGCCTGGTACTGCGCGCGGACGACCGACATGGCACACAGCACCACGGCGACGAGCAGAAGGAGGTTGATCTTGGTCACCGTCGCCTCACCGCCGCTCGGCCACGCGCAGGATCGCCGAGCGCGCGCGCGGATTCTCCGCAAGTTCGGCCGCGGCGGGACGGATCCGGGCGACCTCGCGCAGCTCCGGCCGGAACGGCGCAGTCACGCCGGGAACGAAGGGCTGCCGTCGGTCGACCGCCGGGGGCCGCGCGTGCGACTGGATGAACCGCTTGACCAGCGCATCCTCGAGCGAATGAAAGCTGATGACCACGAGGCGTCCTCCCGGTTGCAGCCATCGCAGCACCTGCCCTAGCGCCGATTCGATCTGGGCCAGCTCGGCATTGACGTGAATCCGAAGAGCTTGAAACGTGCGCGTGGCCGGGTCCTGCCCCGGTTCGCGACTCTTGACGGCTGACGCGACGAGCGCGGCCAGTTCGGCGCTGCGCGCGACGGGATTGCCGGCATCGCGGCGAGCCACAATCTTCTTTGCAATCGCGACAGCCGCCCGTTCGTCTCCATAGTCCCTCAGCACTCTGGCAATGTCATCGACGCTGGCCTTGGCCAGGAACTCCGCGACCGTCGGCCCGCCGGTCGTATCCATGCGCATGTCCAATGGCCCGTCCGCCCGGAAGCTGAAGCCGCGCTCGGGCTGGTCGAGCTGCGGCGACGAAACGCCCAGGTCGAACAGCATGCCCCGCACGCCCTCGGCGTCGCACTCCTGCAGCACCCGCCCCAGTTCGGAGAATGGCGCATGCACGATGGTGAACCGCGGATCGTCGATCCCGCGGGCCGCGGCAACCGCCTCGGGATCCCGGTCGATCGCGATCAACCGGCCCCGGGCTGACAATCGCTGCAGGATCTCCCGGCTGTGCCCGCCGCGGCCGAAGGTCGCGTCCAGGTAGGTGCCATCCGGATCGGTCAACAGGTGGTCGACTGCCTCGTGCAGCAACACCGTGCGATGCGCCGGCCGGGCGCCTTGGGTCGGGTCGGGAGTGCTCATGCACCATCACACCACGATGTCGCGCACGGCATCGGGCATGCCTGCCTCGATCACCTGCGCCTCGCGCGCCTGATGCGTCGCGCGGTCCCAGATCTCGAAGTGCGACCCCATCCCGATCAGATCGATGTCGCGTTCCAGCCCGCCAGCGAGCCGCAGCTCAGGCGAAATCAGCACCCGGCCCGTGGCGTCCATTTCGGTTTCCGCGGCGTGCCCGAGGAAGATGCGCTTCCAGCCCTGCGCCGACATCGGCAGCGCGGCGATCCGGGTGCGGAATTCGAGCCATTCCGGCTCGGCGAACAGCAGCAGGCAGCCCTCCGGGCTCTTGGTCAGGGTCAGCCGGCCCTGCGCCTGCGCCATCAGCACGTCACGATGCCGGGCGGGCACGGTCATGCGACCTTTGCCGTCCAGAGTCAATGCCGAGATGCCGATGAACATGGGTCGAGCCGCAGTGTTGGTGCGTCGGTCGGGGCGATCGAATCATGCGAGCTTCTGCACAATTTCCCACTTTTTTGCACTATTCGCCACTTTAGAGGATGGCCGATACGCCGGTCAAGCTCCTGATCGGTAAATTACGCAGACAAAACAAGCACTTACATACTGTTTATCAGAACAGTAGTTCAGTGTAGATATCAAATAAATGAAGACCTTAGAAAGCTATTCAAAAGCTGTTTCTCGAAACGACCGGCACCCGCCCGCAGAAATCGGGCGCAGCCGCCTCGGATGTGGCGGCAATCAGGGGACGCACCGGAAGGCGAGGAGGAGGTGAAAAGCGGAGGGGGGTTGAAGCGAAGAGGCGAAGCGGGGCTGTAGGCCGGATTCTGTGCACCGCGCGTCCGCAAGGGACGCACGGCGTGGCAGCCATTCCTCTGGGCCGGTCATTGCTGGCCGGCTCGAGCCACCTACCCGCAGACTCGCGCGGGCCGCGCTGTGCCGGCGTTGCCGCCGACGCGTCTGCCTATTTGGTGTTGCTCCGGATGGAGGTTGCCGCGTTTCACGTCCGCACCGGCGAACCGGTGCTTGCTCGTCTCTGTGGCCCTGTTCGTCGCGTCACCGCGCACGGCCGTTAGCCGTCATCCCGCCCTGCGGAGTCCGGACCTTCCTCGATGCACTGCTGCACCGCGGCTGCCCGCCCTGCTTCGCCGATTGGATTATCCGCGAATCGGCGCGACCCGCGGCGGCGATCAGGCGTCCGGAGCCGGCTGCACCTGCCAGGACAGCAATTCCCCGCCGTGCAGCGGGACGATCTCGGCCTCGGCATACGGAAGCTGCAGCGGCACCGTCCACGACCGGCGCGCGAGGGTGACGGTGCCGGCGTTGCGCGACAGCCCGTAGAACTCGGCGCCGAAGCGGCTGGCGAAATCGTCGAGCCGGTGCAATGCCCCCCGCTCCTCGAATGCCGCGCAGTACAGCTCGAGGGCGTCGACGGCGGTGAAGCAGCCGGCACAGCCGCAGGCCGCTTCCTTGGCGTCGCGCGCATGCGGTGCCGAATCGGTGCCGAGGAAGAAGCGAGGATCGCCGCTGGTGGCGGCATCGAGCAGTGCCAGGCGGTGCGACTCGCGCTTGAGTACCGGCAGGCAGTAGTAATGCGGGCGGATCCCGCCCTGGAACAGGGCGTTGCGGTTGTGCAGCAGGTGATGCGCCGTGATGGTGGCGGCAAGCAGCGGCACGCCCCGCGCGTCGACCTCGGGCGCCGTCCGGACGAACTCGGCGGCGTGTGCGGTCGTGATGTGCTCGAGCACCACCCGGAGTTCGGGAAAGGCGCGACGCAGCGCGATCAGGTGACGGTCGATGAACACCGCCTCGCGGTCGAAGATATCGACGTCGGCATCGGTCACTTCGCCGTGAATCAGCAGCGGCATGCCCTCCCGCTGCATCGCCTCGAGCGCCGGGTAGGCGCGCTTGAGCTCCGTGACGCCGCTGTCGGAATTGGTCGTCGCCCCCGCCGGATAGAGCTTGAAGGCGTGGATCATGTCGCTCCGCGCGGCTTCGGCGACCATGTCCGGTGTGGTTTCGTCGGTCAGGTAGAGCGTCATCAGCGGCGTGAAGTCGCTGCCCGCGGGCAACGCGTGCAGGATGCGCTGCCTGTAATCGAGCGCCTGCTGCAACCGAACCACCGGTGGCCGGAGGTTGGGCATGACGATGGCGCGCGCGAACTGCCGCGCGGTCCACGGCAGCGCATCGCGCAGCGCGGCACCGTCCCGCAGGTGCAGATGCATGTCGTCGGGACGGGTCAGCGTGAGGGTCTGGATGTCGGTCATGGCAGTGGCAGCAAACCTGGCGCCGCCATGCTACCCCCGTCGCCGCCCGCGGCCGGCGACGGCGCTCAATGGTGCAGGATCTTGGCGAGAAACTGGCTCGCCCGTTCGCTGCGCACGCCGTTGGCGGCGAAAAAGCGCTCGGTCGCGCAGTCCTCGACGATACGGCCGGCGTCCATGAACACCACCCGGTGCGATACGCGGCGCGCGAACCCCATCTCATGCGTGACCACCATCATGGTCATGCCTTCATCGGCGAGCCCGACCATAACGTCGAGCACCTCGCCGACCATTTCGGGATCGAGCGCCGACGTCGGTTCGTCGAACAGCATGGCCACCGGATCCATGCTGAGCGCACGGGCGATCGCCACCCGCTGCTGCTGGCCGCCGGACAACTGGCCCGGAAACTTGTCCTTGTGCGCCGACAATCCGACGCGGTCGAGATAGTGCAGTCCCTTGTCCAGCGCCTCGGTCCGGCTGCGGCCGAGCACCCTGATCTGGGCCAGCGTCAGGTTGTCCTGCACGCTCAGGTGCGGAAACAGCTCGAAGTGCTGGAACACCATGCCGACGCGGGAGCGCAGCCTGGGCAGGTTGGTCGCAGGGTCGGCGACCGAGATGCCGTCGACGACGACGTCGCCGCCCTGGAACGGTTCGAGCGCATTGACGCACTTGATGAGCGTCGACTTTCCCGACCCCGACGGCCCGCAGACGACCACGACTTCCCCACGGCCGACGCGGGTCGAGCAGTCGGCGAGGACCTGGAAATCGCCATACCACTTGCTGATCCGGCGGATGTCGATCATCGGCGCGTCGGCGCCCGGGACGGCAGGGGAATTCATGGATTCGTCCGGAAATAGTGAGACGGCGTCAGCGCACGATGGCGACGCGGCGGTGCAGCCGCCTGACGCCCTGCGACAGCAGGAAGCTGAGCGCGAAATAGACCACGGCGACCAGGGTGTACATCTCGACCACTCGGCTGTCGCGCTGCGCGATCTTCACCGCGGCGCCGACGAAATCGGTGACGTTGAGCAGCGCGACCAGCGACACGTCCTGGAACAGCACGATGGTCTGGGTGAGCAGTACCGGCAGCATGTTGCGCAGCGCCTGCGGCAGGATCACCAGCCGCATCGCCTGCGCGTAGGTCAGCCCGAGCGCGTAGGCGGCGCCGACCTGCCCCTTCGGAATGCTCTGGATGCCGGCGCGGACGATCTCGGCGAAGTACGCGGCCTCGAACAGGATGAAGGTGAAATAGGCCGAGCGCTCGGCGCCGATCTTGGGCGGATAGGCCGCGCCGGTCAGCGACTGCAGCATCACCGGCACCAGAAAATAGAACCAGAAGATCACCAGCAGCAGCGGCACCGACCGCATCAGGTTGATGTAGCCTGCCGCGATGCGCGACAGCCACCGCCGGTGCGACAGCCGGGCCAGCGCCAGCACGATGCCGAGCAGCGTTCCGCCGGCCGCGGCGATGATGGTGAGCCGGACCGTATAGGCCAGCCCCTTGAGCAGAAAGGGCAGGACCGCGGTGATCGAGCCGAAGTCGAAACCGCCCATCACTTGCTCCCGCCGACATAGCCGGGAACCGCGGTCGCCCGCTCGACCCACGCCATGGCGCGGTTGATGCTGAACGCGACGGCGACGTAGAGCACGGTCGCGGCACCGAATGCGGCGAAGTACCGGAAGGTCATCTCCCCCATCTCGCGGGTTCGGAAGAACAGTTCGGTCAGGCCGATCGAATAGGCCACGGCGGAGTTCTTGACCAGGTTCATCGACTCCGAGGTCAGCGGCGGAATGATGATGCGATACGCCATGGGCAGCAGCACGTATCGGTAGGTCTGCGCCGGAGTCAGCCCGAGCGCCAGGCCGGCCATGCGCTGGCCACGCGGCAGCGACAGGATGCCTGCCTTGACTTGCTCGGCGATCCGCGACGCGGTGAACAGGCCGAGGCAGACCACCGCCGTGATGAGCTGGAAGATCGTCGGGTCGAGACTGTTCGCGAGCCGCTTGAGCGGCGGGATGACGTCGGGAATGACGAAATACCAGAGGAAGAACTGGACCAGCAGCGGGATGTTGCGAAACAGCTCGACGTAGCCGTCGCCGAGCGCGACCAGCCAGCGATTGCGGGTCGTGCGCGCGACACCGAGGACCGACCCCACCGCCATGGCGATCAGCCAGGACAGGCCGACCAGCACAACGGTGTATTCCAGCCCGGACAACAGCGACAATCCCCAGGTCGAATCGCCGTCGACCGTGGGCTCAAAGAAGATT
>JAKAIB010000289.1 GCA_021814605.1 Pseudomonadota bacterium
CGCGCCTGCGCCAGCCGGACATGGTTGCGGTACGCCGGTAGCGACATCCCGGTCTCGCGCCGGAACGTGCGGCTGAGCTGCCACGGACTCAGTCCGACCTCGCGGGCCATCGCCTCCAGGGTGAGCGGGCCGGCGTCGTGCAGCAGTTCGCACGCCCGCGCCACCGCGCGGTGCGCCGCGCCCGGTTCGCGCACCGGGCCGGGCCGGGCGTGCCGCCGCAGCAGGTCGCCGAACGTCTCGGTCCACAATGCCTGCGCCTGCAGCGGGTCGGCGGCATCGAGCAGCGTGCGGTGCGCCCGGCGCAGCGCGGCGAACAGCGCCGGATCGTCGATCAGGGTGCGGGCGAACCGCGGCCGCCCGGCACCGAGCTGCGCGCCGAGGGCGTCGATCCGGGACGCATCGGGGTAGAACGCCCGATAGCTCCAGCCGGCGGCGTCGCCGCGCTCTCCGGTGTGCACCTCGCCCGGCGGGATGACGATGATGCTGCCCGCCGGCGCCAGCAGCTCGTCGCCGCGGCAACGGAAGCGCTCGGCACCCTGCTCGATCAGCGCGACGACATAGCCGTCGTGCGCGTGCGGCGCGAAGCGGTGGCTCCAGTAATGGGCGACAAGCAGTTCCATGCCGTCCAGCCCGGGCGCGGCGCCGATGCGGGCGTATTCGCGGGTGGGGTCGGGCGGTTGCGCCGCCTGGTTCCGCTGCCTGCCGCCTGTCATGTCGAGCCCCGCTCCCGCCGCACCGTCAGCGGTCAGCATAGCCGGCCGCGGCGCCGGCTGCAGCGAGACCCGGCGCGAAACGTCAGCTCGCCGGCTTCCAGCCGTCGTTCAGCGTCTTCAGGAAGGCGATGATGTCGCGCATGTCCTGCGCCGTCATCGCCGGGGCCTGGCCGCGATGGCGGTTGAACGGCGGATCGACGGTGTCGACATTGGCGCGGTATTGCGGCGGGAGGTCGTCGAACTTGCGGACCTTGCCGTCGACCGTGGGGTAGATCCGGCCCGGCTGCACGTCGCGGAAGTCGTAGAAGTCCAGCACCTGCCGCAGGTCGTGGTAGACGCCGTTGTGGAAGAACACGGGGCGCCGCGCGACGTTGCGCAGCGTCGGCGTGAGGAACATGCCGCAATAGGCGGACTGATGCGCCAGGTCGGTCCGGAACGGCCCGCACAGGCCGAGGTCGACGTAGCCCGGGTCGCGGTTGGCCGGAATATGCGGGTCGCGTGGCACGCCGAGCGCCTCGAACTGGGTGTCGGTGAACAGCGGCGGCAGGCCGTCGGCGGTGGGCCGGTCCAGGTGGCAGGCGGCGCAGTCGCCCTTGTCGACGGCATTGAACGCCAGGTAGCCGCGCATCTGCTGCGGCGTCAGCCGCGCCTTGCCCTGCAGCCAGGCGTCGAACTTGCTGTCGAAGCGGTGGAAGTCGCGGTCCTCGATCTCGTACCGCGCGATGGCGAACAGCGCCTCGGCGACGGTCAGCCGCGGATCGTCGAACACGTTGGGGCCGAACAGCTGGCGGAACTGCCCCGCGTAGGGCCGACGCGCGATGATCCCGGCGACGCGCTGCGGCGTGCCGGCGTCCATCTCCACCGGGTTGAACAGCGGTCCGTCGGCCTGCTGCTGCAGGGTGTTGACCCGGCCGTCCCAGAACAGCCCGCCCTGCGGCACCAGGTTCTGCGCGGCCTGCGCGGTGGCGGCGGCGGTCTTGGTGGCGCGCGCCGCGTGCTGCCCGAGATGGATGAGCTGGCGCAGCGTGACGGTCTCGTTCTCCTCGTTGTCGGGGCCGATCGAGAAGTTCTGCTGCCGGTACAGATAGGCCAGCGACGGCGGCGGCCGGAATCCCGGCGACGCGAGGCGCGGGCCGCCGAGCATCACCGGTCCGCTGCCCGGCGGCGGGTTGTAGCCGTCGGCCGGATCGTGGCACGACGCGCACGACTGCCGTCCCGACGCCGACAGCGCGGTGTCGAAGAACAGCTGGCGCCCGAGCAGCGCCGCAGCCGACAACGGCCGGTCGGGCGGAAGCACGAGCCGGACCGGATGCGGATTGCCGCCCAGCGCCAGCGTGGCGCTGTCGAGGGGATGAGCCAGCCAGCCGCGCAGCGGGAGGGTCGGCTGCTCGTGCTTCGCCCAGGCCAGCGCGGCGACGCAGACGGCAGCCAATCCGGCGACGAACATTGCGCCGCGGCGCAGCCCGGTGCGGCGCCGGGCGGCCGCGACCTCGGGCGCCGCGGGCGGAATACAGACGGTGGACGACATGGTGGAGATCGGTTCTTTCCGACGGCCCCGGGCCGGTGTCCGGACGGGCGGCGGCGGGCCGTTGGAAAAAAGCCTCCCCCGAAGGGGAGGCAGGAGGCTCGGATCGTGCAGACCGACGTCAGAACAGCGACTTGTCGAACACCGGCGTCAGGCTGCTGGCCGGCGGCTGGCTCAGCACCGTGCCCTGGACCGGATCGATGTACACCTTGGCCGCGCTGCCCTGCGGCTGGCTGAAGTTGAACATGTCCATGATCGACCCGGTCGTGGCGTCGAACGAGCCGCCGCCCAGGCGCTGGCCGCCGAGCCAGTTGTCCTCGATGAAGCGGACGATCGATGCCTGACTGATCTGGGTGTGGCTCACGTAGTTGGTCTTGGCCCAGGGGGAGATCACCATGAACGGCAGGCGCGTTCCCGGACCGCAGCGGCCGTTGACCGGCTTGCCGTTGACGCCGGCCAGCGGGGTGCCGCTGCCGCACACGCCGGCGCCGTTCAGCTGGTCGGCCTGCGCGTCGAACGACGGGTTGGTCGTGTTGGCGTAGGCATGGTCATACCAGCCGTCGGAGTCGTCCCAGGTGATGAGCACCGCGGTGCTGCTCCACTGCGGCTGCTGTTCCAGGAAGTTGACCACCTGGGCGACGAAGGCCTGTTCGTCCAGCGGGTCCGAGTAGCCGGCATGGCCGTCCTCGAACGCCGGGGCCTTCAGGTAGGCGACCGCGGGCATGTTGCCGGCCTTCACCGCAGCGATGAAATCCTGCAGGCCGTACTCGTGGTTGGCCGGGTCGGCGGTCTTGCCGTCGGTCTCCAGCGTGTGGCCGATCGCCAGCGTCGAGCTCGGGCGGGCATGGGTCGGGTTCGCGGTGCTCTTGTAGTACTGGAACCAGTTGTGGTGCTGGATGTAGTCGCCCACGGTCTGGTTGACCACGGTCGAGAACGTGCTGCGCTTGCAGCCGGTGGTGCCGTTGGGGTTGACCACCGACAGGTTGAAGCCGCCCATGAACCCGCCCCACGAGATGTTCCGTGCGTTGAGCAGGTCGCCGATGTTCTGGCCGGACATGGAGACCTGGTCCTTGGGGTTGGAGCAGATGTCGCCGGCGGGATCGACGT
>JAKAIB010000290.1 GCA_021814605.1 Pseudomonadota bacterium
CGGGCGCTGTCGTCTACCCCGGATCAAGTGGGGCGGGTGGAGGAGGCGGGGGCGGAGGAGGTGTGGACGGTGGATCGCCCGCACCGATCCTGATACCCAAGAGCGTGATGAACAAACCCATCTCCTGGAGGCAATACTGACCACTGCGGTGGCGCGGCCGGTCCGGTCGCGCCGCAACTCGTCGCGCAACTTGGGCAGATGACGTCTCACGGGCTGGTTTCGCCCCCAAGGAGAAACTCTCGTCAGCCACGACGGTCCGGATCTGTGCCCAGTTGACGCCGCGCAATACCGTGGCTGCCCCGAAGCCGGACGGCGGGGCGTCGAATTGACCCCGTTTCGCGACATTAGGGATTACCCGCACAGAGGGGCGTGCGGGGGTGGTCATCAAACGTAACGAAGCGTGACTTCTGTTTCGGCGGTGGCTTCGAGCTTGTTCCAGGTCAAGAGGTTCAGATTCCCCGGTTCAGCCCGATTTGCAAATTGTTGAATATCAAAATTAGCTGACCTCTGAAGGCGCAGCATGCGGCTCGTTTCTGTTCCCACACAACGAGCGAGACATGATGGGCATGACAACGCAATCAGGTTCGGGGCGGCACCAGCGCAGGCGTGCCCTGCTGCTTCGGCTGGCCATGATCGGGGGGCTGGCGGGGTTGGTCGGCGCTCCCGCCTTCGCGCAGAGCGCGGCACAGGCTTTCGTCGCCGGTAGCGGTCCATCGACGCAGGGGGCGGACAGTCCGTCGACCTGGCACGTCGTGCCGACGCTCAAGGCGGGCCCGGTGGCGCCGGAGCAGCCGCAGGACCACAGCAAGTTCAAGCAGCTGCAGGGGCCGTTCACCAGCCCCGAGCAGGTGACGCAGGCGTGCCTGAGCTGCCACACGCAGGCGGCGCATCAGGTCATGTCGACCGAGCACTGGACGTGGAAGGCGTGGGATCCGAAGACCCACCAGATGGTCGGCAAGAACCACGTCTACAACAACTTCTGCGTCAGCCCGATCAGCAACGAGCAGTTCTGCACGGTGTGCCACGCGGGCTACGGCAGCACCGATCCCGACAAGTTCATCCCGTTCTCGCAACGCAGCGAGGACCACGTGGACTGCCTGGTGTGCCACGACCACTCCAAGCTGTATCACAAGATCCCGTTCATCGGCGGCAATCCGGCGATGCAGAAGATCGCGGTGCGGCCGGGATGCGGCGAGGTCTACGGCACCGACAAGCCGTTTGTCGAGCCGGAGAACCTGGCGCTGATTGCGCAGAGCGTGGGCGCGCCGACGCGCTTCACCTGCGGCCAGTGCCACTTCTACGGCGGCGGCGGCGACGGGGTGAAGCACGGCGATCTCGACAGCTCGATGGCCAATCCGTCGCGAGCCGAAGACGTGCACATGGACGCCAAGGGGCTGAACTTCTCCTGCCAGAAGTGCCACACGACGACCAACCACGACATCCCCGGCTCGCGCTACCTGATCGACGCCGATTCGCACCAGTCGGCGTACATGCGGGCGAGTCCGCACAACGGCAACCCGGTGGCCTGCGTCTCCTGCCACGGCCAGGCGCCGCACAAGGGCAACGACCTGACCGCCCGGATCGAGGCCGCGACGCTGAACATGCACACCCGCGACATCGCGTGCGAGACCTGCCACATCCCCGAGTACGCGCGTGGCGGACTGCCGACCAAGATGGAGTGGAACTACGCCACGGCCGGCAAGCTCGCGCCGAACGGGTCGCCGCTGGTCATCCTCAACAGCAAGGGGTGGAACACCTACTGGGGCGTGAAGGGCAGCTTCAAGTGGGCGGAAAACGTCGTTCCGGACTATCGCTGGTTCAACGGCACCGAGCGCTGGATGACCATCGGGTCGAAGGTCCAGGACTATGAAAAGAACGGCGCGGTGCAGATCAACGCCATCGAGGGTTCGCCGACCGACGGCAAGTCCAAGATCTGGCCGTTCAAGATCATGCGCAACAACCAGCCGTACGACACCAAGACGGGCATCCTGGCGGTGTTCCATTCGTTCGGGTTCGACAAGGACTCGTACACGATGAACTACGACTGGCAGACCTCGATCAAGGCCGGGATGAAGGCGGCGAACCTGCCGTATTCGGGCCACTTCGCCTTCGCCAAGACCGAGATGTACTGGCCGATCGCCCACATGGTCGCGCCCTCCAAGAACGCGCTGAGCTGCATGCAGTGCCATACCGACGACGGCCGCCTGCAGAACATCGACGGCGTCTACATGCCCAGCCGCCCCAAGGACCACCAGGACTGGATCGAACGCATCGGCCTGCTCGCCGCCGCGCTGGCGCTGGCCGGCGTGGTGCTCCACGGACTGATCCGCTTCGGCCTCTGGCTGCGTCGCAAGCATTGAAAGGAACGATCATGGCTGCACAACGCATCTTCATGTTCAAGCGCTTCGAACGCTTCTGGCACTGGAGCCAGGCGGCGCTGATCATCACCATGCTGTTCACCGGCTTCGAGATCCACGGGTATCTCGGCGGGTTCGCCTTCAACCATGCCCTGTTCATCCACGAATACGCGGCGTGGCTGCTGATGACCCTGTGGGTGTTCGCGATCTTCTGGCACTTCACCACCGGGGAGTGGAAGCACTACATCCCGACGCTGCACAACATCGTCCCGATGGTGCGCTACTACAGCTGGGGCATCTTCCTCGGCGAACACCACCCGTACCACAAGGAGCCGGAGCGCAAGCACAACCCGCTGCAGCGTCTCGCCTACCTGTGGCTGAAACTGATGATCAACCCGCTGATCTGGGTGAGCGGTCTGCTGCTGCTGTTCTTCAGCTACGACTGGATCCGGCTCTCGCCCCTCGGCCTCGACCTCACCGCGGTCGCCTGGACCCACACCGCAGCCGCCTACATGATGCTGGTGTTCTTCATCGCCCACGTCTATCTGGCGACCACGGGACACACGCCGACCTCGTACATCAAGGCCATGATCACCGGCTGGGAGGACGGCGAGGACGACGGCGTCGTCGACGCGGCGAAGGAAGGGCACTCCGCATGAAACCGACAGGAACGACCATGAACGCGAGATTCCGCACGACCCTCCGTCGGCTGACGGCACCCGCCGCCGCAGCGCTGCTGCTGGTCTCGGCGGCCGGCGGTGCGATGGCTGCCGGGAATTCGGCCATCGACCTGCGCAACCCGGCGCTCACCGACACGCCGGGGTCGACCCCGTCGATCGCGCCGACGCCCTCCGGGCTCGGCATCGGCGCGATCAAGCAGTACCAGGGTGCGGTGGTGCTCGACAGCGCGATCCTGCTCAAGGTGTACTACTACGCATTCTCGAAGCAGCCGGTCGACTACAGTGCGATCCTCACCGCCAAC
>JAKAIB010000053.1 GCA_021814605.1 Pseudomonadota bacterium
GGCATCGGCGAGTCCGCGCAGCGCGCGCCATTGCGCGGGCTGGCCGTTGACGTTGGCCGCGAGGATGGCACGGGTACGTGGCGTGAGCACCCGTGCCGCGCGCTCGGCGCTCATGCAACCGGTCCAGTAGTCGATGTCGGCGCAGACCGGAACGGCGCCGATCCAGGCCACGGCATGTCCGATCTGATGCCACGAGAAGGCCGGCACGACGACCTCGTCGCCCGGGCCGATGCGCAGGGCGCGAAGCAGCAGCAAGGCGCCGAGCGTGCCGCTGGCGACCGTGACGGCATGCCGCCGCCCGAGCCAGGTCGCGAACGCCGCCTCGAATCGCTCGGCGAGCCCGCCGTTGCCGGCCGCTGCGGAGCGCAACGCGGCGGCGATGACCTGGGACTCGATCTCGCCGATGTCGGGGACCGACAGCGCGATCCGATCGCTTCGGGCATCAATGGTCATCGATCGCCCTTTGTGCAGCCCGCACGGGCGGCAGGTCGGCCACGAGCAGCGCATCGGCGCGCGCCGGGTCATCGGTGATGCCCCAGCAGTGGCCATCGCTGCGGGCCAGCCAGAGGCCGCGGCGGTGGCCGCGGGCAGCCGGAATCTCGCCGCGCATGTCCATGGCATCGACGGCGACGACACGGATCGCCGGAAAGCGCCGGCGCAGCGCGGCGACGGCCTCGCTGTTGCCGGGTGCGGCGTCGGCAAGCTCCAGCCCGAGCGTGATGTCGGCGGCGTCCATCGCTCAAGTCTCGAGCCTGCGCGCCTCGACCGTCACCGGAAGCCGCGTTTCGACGGCCATCTCCGGCAGTTCCAATGTCCAGCCGTTGGCCAGGGTCACCGTGCCGCCCCAGAGCGTCGGGTGCTGCTGTGCGACGACCGGCTCCTCCAGATCCTTTTTCGGGACGTAGGCGAACAGGCGGCCGTCGGTGTGCCTGCGAAGCATGACTTTCATCGGGGTCTCACGGGTCGGGATGTCAGGAAACGGTCGCTGGTTCCGCGACTGCGCGGCGGTTGTGCCGCAGTCGCGTGACGGTAGCCTGCAGGGCGTCGAGCGCGGCCTCGACGGCGGCGGCGGTCGTGTCGCGGCCGAGCGAGAAGCGCACGCCGCCGAGCGCCTGCGGCGGGGTCGCGCCCATCGCCAGCAGCACGTGCGACGGACGGTTGCCTCCGGCGTGGCAGGCTGCGCCGGAGGCGGCGACCACGCCGGCGCGCTCGAGTCCATGCAGCACCGCTTCGGCCGGCAGATTGCCGAAGCGCATCAGGCTGGTGTTCGGCAGCCGCGGCGCGCCGGCGCCGTAGACGGTCGCGTCGGGCAACCCGCAGGCGCCGGATTCGAGTCGGTCGCGCAGCGCGGCCATGCGGTCGAGGTCGGCAGGCAGGGTGCTGGCGGCAACTGCAGCCGCGGCGCCGAAGCCGGCGATGCCGGGCAGGTTCTCGGTGCCGCCGCGGCGGCCGCGTTCCTGCCGGCCGGCGAGCAGCGCAGGCCAGTCGAGTCCCTTGCGTACCACCAGGGCGCCGACACCCTTGGGGCCGCCCACCTTGTGTGCCGAGACCGACCACAGGTCGGCGCCGCTGTCGGCGAAGCGCAGCACCGACTTGCCGACGAGCTGGGTGGCGTCGGCATGCAGCAGTGCGCCGCGGGCATGCGCCATCGCCGCGAGATCGGCCAGCGGCATGCACACGCCGGTCTCATTGTTCGCGCCCATCACGCTGACCAGCGCCACGTCGGTGCCGATCAGCGCGTCGGCACGGTCGAGATCGATCCGTCCGTCGGAGCCGACCGGCAGCAGATCGACGACATGTCCGAAGTGGCGCAGCCGGTCAGCGAGTGCGAGCAGCGCCGGGTGCTCCACTGCCGACAGCACCAGACGGTCGCGCCGTGGCGTCGGCCGCCGCGGATCGACTGCGCCGAGCAGCGCCGCGTGGTTGGCTTCGGTGGCCCCGCTGGTGAACACGAGTTCGTCCGGCCGGCACCCGACCAGCAGCGCCACCTGCGCGCGTGCCGTGCCGAGCAGCCGACGCGCGTCCTGTCCCGGGCCATGGGTCGACGAGGGGTTGCCCCAGGCCCGCTCGAGCGCGTCGCGCATCGCGATGACGGCCTCGGGCGCGACCGGCGCGGTGGCGTTGTGGTCGAGGTAGATCACCGCCAGAACTCCCGGTCGCGATCGACGACCAGCGCGTTCAGCAGGTCGGGCAGCCGGCGGCTGCACCGGCGCAGGTCCCAGCAGTCGCGCGCGTGATCGCGGGCAAACAGCAGCCAGCCGCCTTCGCCGTCACCGACCAGCCAGGCGATGTCGATATCGCCGCCCTGCCTGTCGATGCTGCGCGAACAGTTCGGACTGACCACCTTCCAGCCGGCGCCTTCGGCCTCGACCCGGGGATGGACGTAGCGATACCGGCTGCGGCGGAGCAGCGCGCGGCGGATGCGTTCGGCGGCGAGGCTGTGCACATCTGCGCCGTTCGGGGACATGTCGGCGGCCGGCATCATCGTTCGCTCCTGCCCCCGGCGGCCTTCGGAGAGAGTTCGTCCTCGGTGCAGCCGACCACCCGCGTGCCGAAGTCGACCACGTAGACCGGCATGTCGGCGTCTGTATGGTGGCCGATGCGCATGATCTCGCCGATCGCGCCGCGGGCGACGAGCAGTGCGTCCGGCGCGGCGTCGGGGTGGCTGCCGTCGTTGTGCAGGTCGACCAGCGCCACCACCGGCTGGCCCCAGTGGTAGCGCGGCGCGCGCGGCGGCAGGATGGGGATCGGTTCAGCCATGACGGGTCTGCAATTCGGGCAACGGAACGGCGCGCCCGATCGATTCCAGCGCGGCGATCTGCCTGGCGTCGAGGTGTTCCAGCAGTTCCGGTGGAAGATGGTCGAGCGAGACCAGCTCGCGGCCCTTCATGCCGACGCGGCAGCCGCGGTCGGCGAAATCCACCGCATAGATGTAGAACTGCTGCAGGAAGGTGCCGATCGATGCGACGAAGCCGATGTCGCCCTTGTTCACCAGCAGCGCGCCGACGTCGCGGCCCGGATAGGTGCCGTCGTTGCGCACGACATACCGGCTGACCACCCGTTCGCCGCAGGCAAAGCGCGGCGGGCCATCCAGCTCGACCACGTCGCTGTCGCGCGCGATGTCAGCCATGGTGCGCGACTCCGGCCATGCGATCCGGCAGCGCAGCCCGTGGGTCGTGGTCGGCGGCGGGCAGACCGGATGCCTCGTCCTCCTCGTCGTCGGTGCCGCATTCGCGTCGCAGTCGCACCGTTTCCAACAGGGCCCCGCCCACCCGGTCCTCGGGATCGAGCGCGCGCAACAGCGCGAGCGCATCGCGGGCCTCGATGGCATCCCCCAGCCGCAGGCAGAGATAGGCGTAGGCCTTCAGGGTGAACAGGAAGAAGCGGGTCGCCGCGTCGAACCGGGCGCCGGGCAGCGGCTGCGGCGGTACCTGCCGCCAGATCGGGGGCAGACCGATGGCGCGGGTGGCGACGAACAGCGCACGGCGGGCGACGTCGCGCGCGCAGGCGAACTGATGATCGTAGAAATAATGCCGGTACAACGCGATCAGCACGGCCGGATGGTCCGGCGCCAGTGCGTTGGCGCGCATCAGCGCGGCCATGGCCAGCACGGGATCGGCGCGATGCCGGCCCGCCTGGGCGAGCGCCGCTTCGACGCCGGGCGGCAATGCGACGCCGAGGACGGCATCGCCGAAGCCGGTGAGGTCGGATGCATCCATGGCGGGCCTCCGGCGATTGCGGTCAGCGCCGCAGCAGGGCGTCGAGGGGCACGCTGGCGGTGGCCGGTGCGGTCGCGGTGCCGGCTCCAGCGCAGCCGCAACTCGCGGTGGCCGGGCCATGCACCGTCAAGCCCGACTGGATCGGGGTGTCGACGCAATCCAGCGTCGCGCCGCAGAGCAGCAATCGGCTCTCGGCCGGCAGGAACAGCCGCAGTCCGTCGCCGAGCGCGACCACCGCGTCGCCGTCCCGCGGCTGGGCCTCCGCGCCGAATTCGGTGCTGTAGCCCGCGCAGCCGCCGGCGGCGACGCGCAGCCGGAATCCGGCGCCGGGCAGGCCCGAGAATCGCACGATGCGCCGCATGAATTTCTCGGCGGCCGGGGTGATGGTGAAGTCGGACGGGCTCATCGGCGGTCTCCGCGGATCGGCTCAGGCCTTGACGATGCAGCCGTCGACCGGGCAGACGGCGACGCATTGCGGGCTGTCGTAGTGCCCTTCGCACTCCGTGCACTTTGCCGGGTCGATGATGAACGTGCCGCCCTTCTCGCGGATCGCGGTGTTGGGGCATTCGGGCTCGCAGGCCGAGCACCCGCTGCACGTCGAGGCGATGATTTTCAGTGCCATGTCGTTTCTCCTGATGACTGCTGCTGCGCGAACGTCAGGCCGCCGCAGTGAATGCGCCCTGACGGATGGAGGCGTCGCCGCGGGGGTGGTGCGCGATCTCGCCGGCAGCCACGCGGCGGCGATAGTCGGCGAACCAGGACAGCGCGGCCTTCTCGATGAATTCGTGGGCATAGGCATCGACCGGTTCGATTCCCGCAGCCCACAACTCGTCCCGCGGACAGGCGCCGATCCTGGCCACGAGCACCGCGTGGCAGTCGTTGATGGCCCCCACGATGGACGGCAGCTGCTCGTCTTCGCCCCAGCCGCCCTGGCAGTACAAATCGACGCGGCGATGGCCGACGAAGGTGGCAGACGTCGGCGTCAGCTCGTAGACCTGGAACTCGGTGGCGTGGCCGAAGTGCTGGTTGACCCGCCCGCCGCCCTCGGTGGCGACGGCCACCAGCACCGTCATGTCGGCGTCGGCCGCGTCGGCGAGATCCGCCAGTGCACCGCGCTTGGCCGCGGCCTGGGCGTTGCGTTCCGCTTCGACCGTCTGCTGGTAGGTGCGCCGCTTGTCGAGGTCGTAGACGACGTCCATGGCGTCGATCTGCTCCAGCGTGAACTCGTCGCTGCGATCCTCGCCGAGCAGTCCGACGGCGTCGGCGCGGCATTGCCGACAGTGCCGCATCAGGTTGGCGCCGCCGGCGCAGGCATCCTGCACCGCCTTGAGTTCCTGCGCCGTCGGGCCGCGCTGCCCGCTCAGGCCGAACACGGTGCCGTGCTCGGCCGCGGAGATCAGCGGCATGATGTTGTGGAGAAAGGCGCCGCGCTGCTTCACCGCACGGTTGACGTCGATCAGGTGGGTGTCGTTGATGCCGGGGATCAGCACCGAGTTGATCTTGGTGAGCACGCCGCGGGCGGTGAGCATCTCCAGGCCCCGCATCTGCCGCTCGTGCAGCACGGTCGCGGCCTCACGGCCGGTCAGGCGACGATGGTTCCAGAAGATCCAGGGATAGATCCTCTCGCCGACCGCCGGGTCGACCATGTTGATGGTGATGGTGACGTGGTCGACGTTGTACCTGCAGATCTCGTCGACGTAGTCCGGCAGCGCCAGTCCGTTGGTCGACAGGCAGAGCTTGATATCGGGTGCGCGCTCCTGCAGCAGGCGGAAGGTCTCGAAGGTCTTCGCCGGATTGGCCAGCGCGTCGCCCGGGCCGGCGATGCCCAGCACCGTCATCTGGGGAATCGCGCTCGCCACCGCCAGCACCTTCTTCACCGCCTGCTCGGGGCTGAGCTTCTGGCTGACGACTCCGGGGCGGGACTCGTTCGAGCAGTCGTACTTCCGGTTGCAGTAGTTGCACTGGATGTTGCATGCCGGAGCCACGGCGACGTGCATGCGGGCGTAGTGGTGATGCGCTTCCTCCGAATAGCAGGGATGGTTCTTGACCTTCTCCCAGATCCCGGGTGGCAGCTCGTCGGAGCCGGCCGACGAGCCGCAGCCGGACTTGCCGTCGCCGCCGCTGCTGGAACAGCCGCCGCTGTCGGATGGCGCCTGCGACAGCGCGCGTCCGCCGTGAAGCAGGTCTTCCAGGGCGACGGTGGCGGTGGTCATGGAAATCCTCTGTCGGTTGATCGTTCGCCATGTCCATAGCGAGACCCGTGCCAGAATGAAATCCCTGGAATTTCAAAGAATTGGCCAGTCGCTGCGATGTTGGTTTGGCGACAAACCGTACACGCCGGCGGGGGTGGCGTCGCGGCATCGACAACGACGGAGGACCGGCAGCACGGCTTTCGCGGACACACGGGGTTGCCTGGCCCGTGGTCGGCGGGCGCAGCCTGCCGGGGCAGACTTCAGAGTTTCTGCACTTCGATGTGGTGCTTCTGCAGCGCGTAGCCGAGCTGCCGGGGCGTGACCTTGAGCAATCGCGCCGCCTTGGCCTGGACCCAGCCGCACTGCTCGAGGGCCCAGATCAGCCGCTCGCGCTCGCCGCTCGGCGGTGCGTTGCCGAACTGCCGCGGCGGCGTGGCGATGTGCGAGGTCGGCCCGATACGCATCACCTCGGCGCCGTTCGCGTCGAGATCGGGTTCCTCGACAATTGCCTCGGAAAGCGACGGCGCCAGCGCGGGGGCGACGGCGTCGTCCTTGGCGACGAAGTGCAGCGTCTGCGTCAGGCAGCGGTTGTTCCGGCAGGGGAACGAGGCATCCCGGATCAGGTCGCCGTGCGCCATGGTCGCGGTGCGCTCGATGCAGTTCTCGAGTTCGCGCACATTGCCCGGCCAGTAGCAGTTGTAGAGCACCTTCATCGCCTCGGGCGTGACCTTGAGGACTCGGCGGTTCTCCTTGTTGAAGCGGTCGACGAAGTGCGCGACCAGCGGCGGGATGTCCTCGCGGCGGTCGCGCAGAGGCGGCAGAAAGATCGACACGACGTTGATCCGGTAGTAGAGGTCGGCGCGGAACTCGCCGCGTTTGACCATCTTCTCCAGATCACGGTTGGTCGCGCAGACCAGCCGGACGTCGACCCGGATCGGGCGGCTGCCGCCGACGCGCTCGAACTCGCGTTCCTGAAGGACCCGCAGCAGCTTGGCCTGAAATGCCGGAGAGATGTCACCGATCTCGTCGAGGAACAGCGTGCCGCCGTGCGCCAGTTCGAACCGACCCTTGCGTTCGCCGGCCGCGCCGGTGAACGCGCCCTTCTCATGACCGAACAGCTCCGATTCGAGCAGCGATTCGGTCAGTGCGGCGCAGTTGACCTTGATGAACGGTGCGTCGCGGCGCGGGGACAGGTAGTGGATCGCGCGGGCGATGGCTTCCTTGCCGGTGCCGCTCTCGCCGCGCAGCAGGACGGTCGCGCGCGACGGCGCGGCCTGGTGCACCTCGGCGAACACCGCCTGCATCTGGGCGGATACGCCGATCACGTTGTCCAGCGTGTAGCGACCGCGCGGTTCGCGCTGCAGCGCCTTCTGCAACCGGGTGGTCTCGAGCTGCATGCGCTCGTGTTCCTCGGCGACGGCGCGATGCAGCACCACCGCCTGCGCCAGCAGGGTCGCGACCATGGTGAGCAGCCGCTGGTCGTCCGACAGGCGGGCGCCGCCTTCGACCTCGCGCTGCGCCGCGAGCACGCCAAGCTGGGCGTACTCGGTCTTCAGCGGCACGGCGATGAGTGCCATCATCCGGCCCGGCTGCGCGCTGAACGCCCCGGTGCGGTCGATGAACTCCGGGGCAGCGCCGACATCGGGCGCGGTCGACGGCATGCCCGATGCGTAGACCCGGCCGATCATTCCTTCGCCCGAATGCCACACGCCGCGGGCCATGTGGTCGATGCTCATGCCGACGGCGCTGTGCAGCCGCAGCGTGCGGTCGTCGTCGGCCAGAACGATCATGGCCCGCGGCAGGCCGAGGTGGGCGGCGAGGACGTTGAGGGCTTCGCGGAAGGTGCGGTCGACGTCAAGCGAGGCACCGAGGATGCGGCAGATCTCGTAGATCGTGATCAGCTCGACATGCGAACGCTGCTGATATGCCGGCTTGTTCATGGTGCACCTCCTGCGACAGCGGGACCGAATCGGTCCGGCGCGGTGCGTCTGGTGTCGAACTGCGCCGGATTGGTGCGCGCAGAGATCACGCGCCGGTCCGTTGTTGATGCTGGTGCAGGATCCGTGCCATGAGTCAACCGAACTTGAACAGGATGCCGTGTCCGCCGCGCGGATATTCCCAGGCGACGTTGCGGTGTTCCGTGCAGATCACGCGGCAGCTGCCGCATTCGAGGCAGCCGTCGGTGATCAGCGTCACCGTGCCGTTGCCCTCGGCGGTATAGCAGCCTGCCGGGCAGATGAAGGTGCACTCCTGGCTGACGCATTCGTTGCTGCAGATCTCGGGCTGCCTGATCTGGATGTGCGGCCGGCCGTGATCGACGCGGTAGCGGTTCTGGAACAGTTTGTCCTCGACGTTGACGCTGCTTGCTTCGGTACTCATCACACGACCCTCCTGTGTCTGCGGACCATCCTCCCCGACGGGCGGGGAGCACCGCCTTCGGGCGGCAGGGCGGGGGCGCTCATCGGAACGCCCGCCACAGTCTGAACGCGTCGCCGAGCAATCCCGCCACGCCGCGCGCCCCGCGGAAGCTGCGGGCGATCTCGCGCTCCTTGGTCTTCTTGTCAACGCCGTCGACGGTGAGCATCGTCTGCGCCGCGCGGTTGACAAGCTCCGGATAGGTGGTGAGGAACTGCGGATTGGCGTGCAGCACGTCGGGCATGTCGCGGTATTTGTGCAGGTCCTTCATCACGAAACTGGCGTCGAGCCGGTCCTTGTAGCCGCGCAGCGTCTTCTCGGACATCGGCAGACCGGCGGACCGCGCCTCGATGATGGTCTCGGCCGCGAGGCGGCCGGTGGTCATCGCCAGGTTCGATCCTTCCCGGTGCGCGGCGTTGACGAATCCGCCGGAGTCGCCCACGATCAGCCAGCCGGCGCCGTAAACCTTGGGCACGGCATGGAAGCCGCCTTCGGGAATCAGGTGGGCGCAGTATTCCTTCATCTCGCCGCCCTCGATCAGCGGGGCGATCGCGGGATGCCGCTTGAGGTTGTCGAGCAGGGTGTACGGCGCGGTCCGGCGCGGGTTGGACTTGAAGCCGTCGAGCATGCAGCCGATGCCGATGGTCAGCGACTCCCTGTTGGTGTAGAGGAAGCCGGTGCCCACCATGCCTTCGGTGATCTTGCCGACGAGTTCGATCACCACGCCTTCGTCGCCGCGGACGTTGAACCGCTGCTGGATCAGTTCCTCGGGCAGGAACAGGATCTCCTTCACCGCCAGGGCCACCTGGCCCGGCGGGATCTCGCCGTGGAACCCGGCCTTGCGCGCCAGCGTCGAGTTCACGCCGTCGGCCAGCACGACCACGTCGGCATACACCTCGCCGCCGATGCGGTCGCAGCGCACGCCCACCACCCGGTCGCCGTCGAGCAGCAGTTCCTCGACCGTGGTCTCGCAGATGAGCAGCGCGCCGGCATCGCGCACCTTGGACGAAAACCACTTGTCGAACTGGGCGCGGATGATGGTGTAGCGGTTGTGCGGCGGCTGGTTGGCACCATCGCTGCGGAAGTGCGTGCCGACGAATGAGGCGTCGTCGAGCACCCACATCCGCTGTTCGATGATGTGGCGCTCCAGCGGCGCGTCGTCGCGGAAGTCGGGAATGATGCGCTCCAGCGCGTCCGAATAGAGGATCGCCCCCTGGACGTTCTTCGAGCCCGGGTACTCGCCGCGCTCGATCTGCAGCACGTTCAACCCGGCCTTGGCGAGGGAGTACGCGCAGGCGTTGCCCGAGGGACCGGCGCCGACGACGATGGCGTCGAAGTTCTTGTTGACGTTCATGAGCGTGGCTCCGGTTGAGGTGTCAGGCAGCCTTCTGCGTGCGGTTGTCGATGTGGGCACGGAATTCGCGCGTCAGCGCCGGCAGGATCTGCATGGCGTTGCCGACCACGCCGATGTGGGCGAAATCGAAGATCGGCGCGTTCGGGTCGGTGTTGATCGCGACGATCAGATCGGCACCCTCCATGCCGACGCGGTGCTGCACCGCGCCCGAGATGCCCGCGGCGATATACAGCTTGGGCCGCACCGTCTTGCCCGATTGGCCGACCTGGCGCTCGGCCTCGACCCAACCGGCGTGCACCACCGGCCGGCTGGCGCCGACCTCGGCGCCGAGCACTCGCGCCAGATCACGGACCAGTGCGAAGTTGTCAGGGTTCTTCAACCCCTTGCCGCCGGCGACGATGATGTCGGCGTAGGTGAGGTTGACGGTGTCGCGGCTGGCGTCGGGGATGAAGTCAAGCAGCTTCGTGACGATCTCGGCCTCGACCAGGTGGACGGCGTCCTCGACCAGCGTCCCGGTGCGCGTCGCATCGCGGCGCGGCAGCGACATCACCCGCGGTCGCACCGTGGCCATCTGCGGCCGGTAGGCCAGGGTCATGATGGTGCAGTAGAGCGACCCGCCGAAGGTCGGCCGGGTTGCGGCGAGAGCACGCGTGGCCGGGTCGATGTTGAGCTCGGTGCAGTCGGCCGTCAGCCCGGTCTGCAGCGTGGTCGCCACCGATCCGGCGAGGTCGCGCCCCATCGTGGTCGCGCCGAGCAGCACGATTTCCGGCTGGTGGCGATGGACGAGTTCGGTCAGTGCGCGCGTGAACGGCTCGTTGCGGTATCCCTTGAGGGCCGGGTCGCGGACGACGTGGCAGCGGTCGGCGCCGAAGGCCCAGGCGTCGCGGGCGAAGTCGTCGAGCGCTTCGTCGGGGCCGCCCATCAGCACCCCGGAGACCGTGGCGCCGAGGGTGTCGGCAAGCCGGCGCGCGGCGCCGAGCAGTTCCCAGCTCACCGGGTGCACGTGACCGCGATCGTGCTCGATGAACACCCACACGCCCTTGTAGGCCTTGAGGTGTTCCGGCAGGTCGAAGTTGCGTCCCCGGCCGGCCGGCTTCTTGACGGTGTCGTTCATGGCTTCCCTCGTGTCGATGCGGATGTCAGGTGGACGCGGCCGCCACCAGGTCGGCCTCGAGCGCCGGCTGGCGGGTGAAGATCATCTGCACCAGGTTGAGCGCGATGTCGCGCGGCCCGGCCGATTCGACCGAGAGCATCTCGGCCTTGTCGGTGCGAGGCGTCGGGCCGAACACCTTGCTCACCACCGTGGGCGAACCCTTCAGTCCGATCTTGCCCGCGTCCTCGATGCCGGCGGCGGTCTTGTCCCATTTGCGCACCGGATAGGCGGCGGCGTGGATCATCGCCGGCAGGGTGGCGAAGCGCAGTTCGTTGCTGTTCTCGAGCATGGTGACCAGGCAGGGCAGGGCCGTCTTCAGCACCTGCACGCCGCCCTCGGCGCGGCGTTCGACCACGATGCTGCGTGCCACCGGATCGACCTCGACGATGCGCGACACGTAGGTCAGCAGTTGCAGGTCCATGCGCTTGGCGATGCCGGGGCCGACCTGGGCGGTATCGCCGTCGATGGTCTGCTTGCCGGCGAACACCATGTCGACGGCCTGCTCGCCGCCGATCTGCCGGATCGCCGATGCCAGAGCGTAGGACGTGGCCAACGTGTCGGCGCCGGCGAACGCGCGGTCGGTGACCAGGATGGCGTCGTCGGCGCCGTAGGAGATGCACTTGCGCAGCGCATCCTCGGCCTGCGGTGGGCCCATGCTCAGCACCGTCACCCGCCCGCCGAAGCGGTCCTTGAGCCGCAGCGCCTCCTCGAGGGAGAACAGGTCGTAGGGATTGACGATGGCGGGGACGCCCTGGCGCATGATGGTGTTGGTCACCGGATGGACGCGGATCTGCGCCGAGTCCGGAACCTGCTTGATGCAGACGACGATGTGCATGACGGTCTCTCCTGCGGACGGCTTCAGGCGGCCTGCTTGGCGGAGGCCGCGCGCCGGTCGGCCAGGCCGTCGCGCAGTGTGGACAGTGCGACGCGCTGGCCATCGGCATCCTGGAACACCTTGAAGACCTTCTCGCGGGCCGGAGTCGATTCGACGAAGTCGCGGTAGGCCTGCGCCAGCAGTTCGCGGTATCGGGTGAACAGCGCCACCTCGTCGAGTCCGGCCAGGCCGCTCTCGCGGTGGAGGTACTGATAGAAGCGCTTGAGGATGTGCAGGCGGTTGACCTGGACGATCTTTTCATCAAAGCGGATGCCGAAGAACTCGAGAAACTCCTCGGCGCTGGACAGCAGCTTCAGTCGCGCGATCAGATCGTCCATTGCGTTCTCCTCGAGACAGGTGGCGGATGCGGGGCGTCAGGCACCAACAGTGGCGGGCGCGACATCGCGATAGAAGCGCAGCAGGTCATCGCGCCCCGGCGGCTGCTTGGTGGTGCAGACATGCCGGCGGATGCGCTCGAGCAGTCGCGGCGCGTCCTCCGGTCGGAGTTGCACGCCGAGCTGCTGGTAGCCGTGGCGCACCGCATGCGCGCCGGAGTGCTTGCCGAGTACCGTGCGGTGGCTGCGGCCAACCTCGGCCGGGTCGAATCCCTCATAGTTCCGGCGATCCTTGAGCAGCCCATCGACATGGATGCCCGATTCGTGGGTGAACACCGCGTCGCCCACAATGCTCTTGCCGGCCGCCACCGGCCGGCCCGACGCGGTGGCGACCAGCGCGGAGATTGCCGGCAGCGCCGCGGTGTCGACGCCGCAGTCGATGCCGTGCAGGTGGCGCAACCCCATGACCACCTCCTCGAGCGGGGCGTTGCCGGCGCGCTCCCCCAGGCCGTTGACCGTGGTGCTGACGTGGGTCGCACCCGCGCGCACGGCGGCCAGGGTGTTGGCGGTGGCCAGGCCCAGGTCGTCGTGTGCATGGATCTCGATGCCGATGTCGACCACGCTCCGCAGCCGTCCGATGCGCTCTGCGGTCGCGAACGGATCGAGCACGCCGAGGGTGTCGGCGTAGCGCAGCCGGATCGCACCGGCAGCCTGCGCCACGTCGGCCGCGCGCAGCAGGAAGTCCATGTCGGCGCGCGACGCATCCTCGAACCCGACGCTGACGGCCGAGGCGAGGGCCCCGGCACGCCGCACGTGGCGGGCAATGGTGGCGAGCACCCAGTCGCGGCCACGGCCCAGCTTGTGCGCGATCTGTAGATCGGACACCGGCACCGACAGGTGAACGATGGCGGCGCCGCAGCGCGATGCCGCATCGATGTCGCCGTCGCACATTCGCGCCCAGACCATCGTGCGCGCCGCCAGGCCGAGACCGCAGATGGCGCGAATGGTTTCGATCTCGCGCTCTCCCATCGCCGGGATGCCGACCTCCATCTCGCTAACGCCGGCGGCGGACAGCGCCCGGGCGATCGCGAGCTTCTCGTCCGGCGTGAAGGCAACGCCGGCAGTCTGCTCGCCGTCACGCAGCGTGGTGTCGTTGATGACGAGGGTCGGATTGGGCGAGGCTGGCATCGACATCTCCCTGGTTGGCAATCTCGGAATTGCAAGACCTGTGCCATGCGCAAGCCATTCGGTAAGGTGTTGATCGGATGACGAAAGTTGCCGATCTCGGACGGCTGTTGGCGATGTGTGGTTTGTCGCGTTGCCAACAAGCCGGGGCGGCCGCTCGATACGCCGGCGCCCGTGCTGTTTGGCGCGCTGGAGCGCATGGCGCCTGCTGGCGCCGACGACTCTCGCAACGCGCGCGACAGCGGCCCGGCACGGGCGCTGGCCCCTGCTCAGATCTCGCGGGCGTGGTTGCGCGTATGCCGCGGCAGCTCGACCACGAGTTCGGTGCCGGCCAGGCGGACACAGCAGGCCAGCCGCGATTGCGCATCGATGCCCCAGGCGGTGTCGAGCTGATCCTCCTCGGCGTCGTCGGCTGGACGCACGGCGCCGGTGCCTTCGCGCAGGTGGACATGGCAGGTGGCGCAGGCGCAGACCTTCTCGCAGGCATGCTCGATCGCGATGCCTTGCGCCAGCAGCGCGTCGACCAGCCTGCGTCCGTGTGGCGCGTCGAACTCGGTGCCCGCCGGGCAGAGGTCGGGGTGCGGCAGCACGCGCACCCGGGTGGTGGTGCAGCCTTCGGTTTCGGCGGCGGCCATGGCGTGTCCTCGATTTGGTCAGAGCGGCAGCGTGTCCAGCCGCAGGCCACCGAGCGCCTGCCTGACCCGTGCGTCCATGCGCCGGCCGGCGAAGACGGTGGTCGCCTGGTTCAGCGCGGCGGTCGCCGCGGCCAGCGCGTCGCGGTGCGTGCGCCATTGCGACGGCGCATCGCCCTCGGTCGCTGCCAGCGGCTCGAGCATATCGGCGAGCTGCTGCATGCAGGCCGTGATGGTGCGGATCTCGTCCCGCTCGAGCAGCGCGTCGCCGTCCTCGCGCAACGCGGCGTCGGTGGCGTCGAGCAGGCGCCGCGCCTCCACCTCGGCTTCGCGCAGCATGCGCGCGGCCGCGTCGGCGTCGCCAGCGTCGATGGCGTCGCGCAGCATGTCGACGACTTGATCATTGCCCAGGCCGTAGCTCGGTTTGACTTCCACATGCGCCTGCGTGCCGGTGCTTTGTTCGATCGCGCCGACGTCGAGCAGGCCGTCGGCATCGATCTGGAAGGTCACCCGAATGCGTGCCGCGCCCGCGACCATCGGCGGGATGCCGCGCAATTCGAAGCGCGCGAGCGAGCGGCATTCGGACACCAGCTCGCGTTCTCCCTGGACGACGTGGATCGACATCGCCGTCTGGCCGTCCTTGAAGGTGGTGAAGTCCTGCGCCCGCGCGACCGGCACGGTGCTGTTGCGCGGAATGATCTTCTCGACCAGCCCGCCCATGGTCTCGATGCCGAGCGACAGCGGGCAGACGTCGAGCAGCAGCAGGCCGTCGCCGTCGGCCGGGCGATTGCCGGCGAGCTGGTCGGCCTGGATCGCCGCGCCCAGCGCGACCGCCTGGTCGGGATCGACGTCCGTCAGCGGCTCTCGCCCGAACAGCCCGGCGACGGCGCGGCGCACCTGCGGCATGCGCGTCGCGCCGCCGACGAGGACGACGCCGTCGACCTCATCGGGGCGCAGTCCGGAGTCTGCAAGGGCTTGCCGTACCGACGCGAGGGTGCGTGCGACCAAGGCGGCCCCGAGGCTCTCGAACTCGCTGCGCGCCAGCACGGCGCGGTGCATCCGGCCGCCGGCATCGACGCATTCGACGCAGGCGGCGTTCTGCACGCTCAGCGTCTCCTTGGCGCTGCGCGCGGCCTCGGCAAGCGCAGCGGCGTCGCTGCTGCTCCAGTGCTGTGCGCCGGTGCGGCTGACGAACCAGGCGGCGATGGCGCGGTCGAAGTCGTCGCCGCCAAGCATGGCGTCGCCATGGGTGGCCAGCACCTCGAACACGCCAAGGGTCAGTCGCAGGATGGACACGTCGAAGGTGCCGCCGCCGAGGTCGTAGACGGCGTACACGCCCTCGCGGGCGGTGTCCAGACCGTAGGCGACCGCAGCGGCGGTCGGCTCGTTGAGCAGCCGCAGCACCGGCAGTCCGGCCAGTCGCGCCGCCTCCTTGGTCGCCTGCCGCTGCGCCTCGTCAAAGTACGCCGGGACCGTCACCACGGCGCCGGCCAGCGGCCCGCCAAGTGCGGATTCGGCGCGTGACTTGAGCGCGCGGAGCACTTCGGCACCGATCTCGGCCGGCATCCTCACACCGCAGGCGGTGCGGATCGCCGCGGCGCCGCCGCAGTCCTC
>JAKAIB010000291.1 GCA_021814605.1 Pseudomonadota bacterium
TGCGGCATCGCATCGCGGCACCGTCCGTCGGCAATTGATCGATCCCGCGTCCGTCTCCCGGCCTTCGCGCCGAACGGTCCGCAGGGCGAGCGCCCCAGCGGCCGCCCAAGCCGACGATCCGCGAAGGCCACGTGACGGTGTCACCGCGGCTGCTCGGTGCAGCCCTTCAGGAAGTGCCCGATCTCGCGCGCGGCCTGCCGGCCTTCGCGCCGAGCGGCCCGCAGGGTCGCGCCTCCCGCGCGGTCGCCCGAACGGGCGATCCGCGAAGGCCGCGCGACGGCGTCACCGCGGCAGCTCGGTACAGCCCATCAGGAAACGGTCGATCTCGCGCGCGGCCTGCCGGCCTTCGCGGATCGCCCAGACGACCAGCGACTGCCCGCGGCGCATGTCGCCAGCCGCGAACACCTTGGGCACGTTGGTGGCGTAGCCGGTTTCATCGTCGACGGTCGCCTTGGCGTTGCCGCGGGCGTCCTTGTCGACGCCGAACACCTCGAGCACGCTGCCCAGGGGATGGACAAATCCCATCGCCAGCAGCACCAGGTCGGCCGGCAGCGTGAACTCGCTCCCCGGAATTTCCTGCATGCGGCCGTCCTTCCACTCGACGCGGCAGGCCTTGATCGCCTTGACCTTGTTCTTGTCCTTGCCGGTACCGGCGACGAATTCCTTGGTCGCGATCGACCAGTCGCGCTCGCAGCCCTCCTCGTGGCTGCTCGACGTGCGCAGCTTGATCGGCCAGTACGGCCAGACCAGCGGCTTGTTCTCCTGCTCGGGCGGCTGCGGCAGCAGCTCGAACTGGACGACCTTGTCGGCGCCCTGGCGGTTGCTGGTGCCGACGCAGTCGGAGCCGGTGTCGCCGCCGCCGATCACGACCACCTTCTTGCCAGTGGCGACGATCTGGCCCTTGACGCGGTCGCCGGCGTTGATCTTGTTCTGCTGCGGCAGGAATTCCATCGCGAAATGGATGCCGTCGAGCTCGCGCCCCGGCACCGGCAGTTCACGCGGATGCTCGGCGCCGCCGGCGAGCAGGACGGCGTCGAATTCGCCGAGCAGCTGTTGCGGCGTGCGCTGCTCCTTCGACCAGTCGGTGACCTTGGCGCCAGGGCCTTCGGCCGGCAGATCGCCGACGCGCACCCCGGTGACGAATCGCACCCCCTCGGCCTCCATCTGCTCGACGCGGCGATCGATGTGGCTCTTCTCCAGCTTGAAGTCGGGAATGCCGTAGCGCAGCAGACCGCCGACGCGATCGTTCTTCTCGAACACCGTGACGTCATGCCCGGCGCGCGCGAGCTGCTGAGCCGCCGCCAGCCCTGCCGGTCCCGAACCGACGACCGCCACGCGCTTGCCGGTCTTGTGTGCCGCGGGCTGCGGCAGGATCCAGCCCATGTCCCAGCCCTTGTCGACGATCGCGTGCTCGATCGACTTGATCCCGACCGGTGCCTCGTTGATGCCCAGGGTGCAGGCCGCCTCGCACGGCGCCGGGCAGATGCGCCCGGTGAATTCGGGAAAGTTGTTGGTCGAATGCAGCACCTCCAGCGCCTGCTGCCAGTCGCTGTGCCAGACCAGGTCGTTGAAGTCGGGGATGACGTTGTTGACCGGGCAGCCGTTGTTGCAGAACGGGATACCGCAGTCCATGCAGCGGCCGGCCTGCACCTTGGCCTTGTCGTCGGGCAGTTCGTGGACGAACTCCTTCCAGTGCTTGAGCCGCGCGACAGGCGCTTCGTACTGCTCTTCCTGCCGCTCGAATTCCATGAATCCGGTCATTTTTCCCATGATCGTTCCTCGTTGTCGGTTGCGCGCTGCGACTGCGGGTCACTTCGCCGGAACGCCGGCGGGCGTCTGGCCCTTGGCCTTGGCCGTCGCGTCGCGGGCCTCGCGCCGGGCGGCGAGTTCGCCCAGGGCACGGCGATATTCGTTCGGGAAGACCTTCACGAAGCGGGACCGCGCCACGTCCCAGTTGTCGAGCAGTTCGCGCGCCCGCACCGACCCCGTCCAGCGCAGGTGGTCCTGCAGCATGCGGCGCAACTGCGCGTCGTCCGTCTGGCCGCGATGCCACAGCGCCTCCGCAACCTGGGCCTTCTGCTCGGCCGCGGGCAGCACCTTCTCGAGCGCGACCATCGCGGTGTTGCAGCGGCCGGCAAAACGGCCATCGGCGTCGTAGACATAGGCCACGCCGCCGCTCATCCCGGCGGCGAAGTTGCGCCCGGTCTCACCGAGGACGACGACCGTCCCGCCGGTCATGTACTCGCAGCCATGGTCGCCGGTGCCCTCGACCACCGCCGTGGCGCCCGAATTGCGCACCGCGAAGCGCTCGCCGGCGACGCCGCGGAAGAACGCCTCGCCCTCGATCGCGCCGTAGAGCACGGTGTTGCCGACGATGATGTTGGCGGTGGCATCGCCGCGGAACTCGATGGTCGGCCGCACGACGATGCGGCCGCCCGACAGTCCCTTGCCGGTGTAGTCGTTGGCGTCGCCGATGAGGTAGAGGGTGATGCCGCGCGCGAGGAACGCGCCGAAGCTCTGCCCGCCCGTGCCTTCCATCTGGATGTGGATGGTGTCGTCCGGCAGGCCTTCGTGGCCGTAGCGCCGCGCAACCTCGCCCGACAGCATCGCGCCGACGGTCCGGTTGACGTTGCGCACGTTCTGGATGAACTGGATCTTCTCGCCGCGCTCCAGCGCCGGCCTGGCGCGCTCGATCAGCACGTGGTCGAGGGCCTTGTCCAGACCGTGGTCCTGCTCCTCGACATGGCGCCGGGCGACATCCGCAGCAACCTCGGGCTGGTGGAACACGCGGGCGAAATCGAGGCCGCGCGCCTTCCAGTGGTCGATGCCGGCGCGGGTATCGAGCAGGTCGGTGCGGCCGATGAGTTCATCGAACCGGCGCACGCCGAGCTGCGCCATGATGGCACGCACTTCCTCGGCGATGAAGAAGAAGTAGTTCACCACGTGCTCCGGCTTGCCGGTGAACTTCTTGCGCAGCGCCGGGTCCTGGGTCGCGACCCCGACCGGGCAGGTGTTGAGGTGGCACTTGCGCATCATGATGCAACCCTCGACGACCAGCGGCGCGGTCGCGAAGCCGAATTCGTCGGCGCCGAGCAGCGCGCCGATGACCACGTCGCGCCCGGTCTTGAGCTGGCCGTCGACCTGCACCCGGATGCGTCCGCGCAGCCGGTTGAGCACGAGGGTCTGCTGCGTTTCGGCGAGGCCGATCTCCCACGGGCTGCCGGCGTGCTTGATCGACGACAGCGGCGATGCGCCGGTGCCGCCATCGTGGCCGGCGATGACCACGTGGTCGGCCTTGGCCTTGGACACCCCGGCGGCCACCGTGCCGACCCCG
>JAKAIB010000054.1 GCA_021814605.1 Pseudomonadota bacterium
CTGATCATCGCCGCCACCTGGCAGGCACTCTGACGCCGGCAGGGCGCGACGCGTCGCGCCCTGCGCCTCACCAGGAGGCTTCGCGCTCCGGGGTGGCGCTGATGCGGTGGATCGACAAGTCGGCGCCCTCGAACTCCTGTTCCGGGTCGAGACGGATGCCGACCATCTTCTTGAGCAGACCGTAGACGACGAAGCCACCGATCAGCGCGACGCCGATACCCATCAGCGTGCCGATGATCTGCGACGCCAGCGACACCCCGCCCAGCCCGCCGAGCGCCTTGGCGCCGAAGATGCCTGCGGCGATGCCGCCCCAGGTGCCGCACAGGCCGTGCAACGGCCAGACGCCGAGGACGTCGTCGATCTTCCAGCGGTTCTGCGTCAGGGTGAACATCCAGACGAACAGCGCGCCGGCGATTGCACCGACGACCAGCGCACCCAGCGGATGCATCACGTCCGATCCGGCGCAGACGGCCACCAGCCCGGCAAGCGGCCCGTTGTGCAGAAAGCCTGGATCGTTGCGCCCCATGGCCAACGCGGCCAGCGTGCCGCCAACCATCGCCATGAGCGAATTGACCGCGACGAGTCCGCTGATGTGGTCGAGCTTCTGCGCGCTCATCACGTTGAATCCGAACCAGCCGACGATCAGGATCCACGATCCCAGCGCCAGGAAGGGGATCGACGACGGCGGGTGCGCGGCGATCGCTCCGTTGGCGTGGTAGCGACCCCGGCGGGCGCCGAGCAGCAGCACTGCGGGCAAGGCGATCCAGCCCCCCATGGCATGCACCACGATCGATCCGGCGAAATCGTGGAACGGGGCGCCGAAGGTCGACTGCAGCCAGGCCTGGACGCCGAAATTGCCGTTCCAGGCGATCCCCTCGAAGAATGGATAGACGAAGGCGACCAGCGAGAACGTCGCCACCAGCTGCGGCAGGAATTTCGCGCGCTCGGCGATCCCTCCGGAAATGATGGCGGGAATCGCCGCGGCGAAGGTCAGCAGGAAGAAGAAGCGCGTCAGCGCATAGCCGTGCTCCTGGGTCAGCACGGTGCTGTCGACCAGGAAATGCTGGCCGTAGGCCACGCCGTAGCCGATCAGGAAATAGGCGATCGCCGACACCGAGAAATCGGTGAGGATCTTCGACAGGGCGTTCACCTGATTCTTCTTGCGCACCGTGCCGAGTTCGAGAAAGGCAAACCCGGCGTGCATCGCCAGCACCAGGATGGCGCCGAGCAGGATGAACATCACGTTGCCGCTGGATGGATCTTGCACCATTTCAATCCCCGTCGAGAAACGGAGCACCAAATGCAAGCTGCGTGCCCGATTCCTGGGCGTGCTCGACCGGATTTTGGATGCGTCTCGATACAGAGTGCCCGAAAGCGGTGCCTTCCAGCACCGTTTTGAACCACCCCTCTGCAGGACGCACTATTTCAGTGCTCCCACCCGGTGGTGCGCCGGCCGGACAGTCGCCAGACGGGCAACCCGCTCACTAGAATGGTCGGCTTCGATCTCCCCGGCCCGAACCATCATGCCGTTCAACGTCAAGCCCTACGTCTCGGAAACGACCCGATTCATCGACGACCTCAAGAAGAGCGATCCTGCGCTCGAAGACCGGCAGCGCGAAGGGCGCGCCCGGCTGTGGGACAAACCCCAGGATCCGGAACTCGCGCAGGCGTTCAAGGCAGGCCGCTTGCCGCAGAAGGCCTATGTCTACGGGAGCGAGTGAGCCGCCGGCTTCTTCGCTGCGGCCCGACACGGCCCTGGTCGCGCCGCCAGTCGACAGCACGCCGGCAACGGTCGACGGCATGGCGGTCGCCCGGCTCTACGGCGAACCGCTGTTCGAGCTGCCGCAAGACCTGTACATCCCGCCCGACGCGCTCGAGGTGTTCCTGGAGGCCTTCGAGGGCCCGATGGACCTGCTGCTCTACCTGATCCGCAAGCAGAACTTCAACATCCTCGACATCCCGCTGGCCCAGGTCACTGCGCAATACCTCGACTATGTCGAGCAGATCCGCCGCCGCAACCTCGAACTCGCCGCGGAATACCTGCTGATGGCGGCCATGCTCATCGAGATCAAGTCGCGCATGCTGCTGCCGCGCCCGCCGGCGGCACAGGGCGAAGAGCCGGAGGATCCGCGCGCCGAACTCGTCCGGCGGCTGCTCGAGTACGAGCGCTTCAAGCTCGCCGCCCAGCAGCTCGACGAACTGCCGGTGCTCGGCCGCGACTTCTGGCGCGCGCAGGCGCTGTTCGACCGCGACTCGGCGCCGCGCCTGCCGGACGTCGGCATTGCCGAACTCCAGGAGGCGTGGTCCGACATCCTGCGTCGCGCCACCCTGCACACCCACCACAAGATCACGCGGGAACAGCTGTCGGTGCGCGACTACATGAGCCGCGTGCTGCGGCAGCTGCAAGGACGACGGTTCGTCGAGTTCCGCGACCTGTTCGAGCCGTCGCAGGGCGTACCGGTGGCGGTCGTCACCCTGGTCGCGCTGCTCGAACTGGCGCGCGAGGCGCTGGTGGAGATCACCCAGGCCGAGGCCTACGCCCCGGTCTACGTCCGATTGGCCTACACCCCGAGCTGACCCCGAAAATCGAACGAGCGTTCGCTTCCGCTGCCTCCCGGGCGCGGTCGCGCGCATAATTCGCCGGCCCGAAGCCGACGACCATGTCCCAAGATTCCACGTCCCCGCCCTATGCCGGCGCCGCGCCGGCCGCCGGCCGCAAGCCCGTCACCCTGCACCGCCTGCGCACGATGCGCGACGCCGGCGAAAAGATCGCCATGCTGACGGCGTACGACGCCGCCAGCGCCCGCCTGCTCGACGACGCCGGCGTCGACTGCCTGCTGGTCGGGGACTCGCTCGGCATGGTGATCCAGGGCCACGCCTCGACCCTGCCGGTGACGCTGGAGCAGATGGCCTACCACACGGCCTGCGTCGCCCGCGGCAACCGCGGCGCCTGGCTGATCGCCGACCTGCCGTTCGGCCGCTACCAGGGCAGCATCGAGCAGGCGGTGGCCAGCAGCGCGACGCTGATGCAGGCCGGTGCGCAGATGGTCAAGCTCGAAGGTGGCGGCTGGACCGCGCCGGTGGTCGCCGCGCTGGTCGAGCGTGGCATTCCGGTCTGCGCCCACCTGGGACTGACCCCGCAGAGCGTGCATGCGCTGGGCGGATACCGCGTCCAGGGTCGCGATTCCGCTGGTGCCGACACCGTGCGCGTGCAGGCCCGCGAACTCGGCGCCGCCGGCGCGGCGATGCTGGTGCTCGAACTCGTGCCGTCGGATCTCGCTGCCGAGGTGAGCGCTGCCTACCCCGGAATCACCATCGGTATCGGCGCCGGCGCCCGGACCCACGGGCAGGTGCTGGTGCTGCACGACATGCTCGACATCACGTCCGGCCCCAAGCCGCGCTTCGTGCGCAACTTCATGGACGGCGCGTCCAGCATTTCCGACGCCGTCCGCCACTATGTGCGCGACGTCAAGTCAGGCGCCTTTCCCGACGAAACGCGGCACGGCTACGCCGCCTGACCGCTCTCGCCGCCACTTCCCGATGCAAACCGTCAACACCGTTTCCGATCTGCGCGCCGCGCTGCGCGCCAAGTCCGGCTGGGCGCTGGTCCCGACCATGGGCAACCTGCATGCCGGTCATCTGGCGCTGGTCGCCCGCGCGCGCGACCTCGGCGCGCCGGTGGTCGCGAGCATTTTCGTCAACCGGCTGCAATTCGGGCCGAGCGAGGACTTCGAGCGCTATCCGCGCACCCTGGAGCGCGACGCCGACTTGCTGCGCGCCGCCGGTTGCGACCTGCTGTTCGCGCCCGACGAGACGCAGATGTACCCGCAGCCGCAGACGTTCCGCGTCCAACCCGACCCGGCACTGGCGGCGATGCTCGAGGGCGCGGTCCGTCCCGGCCATTTCGAAGGGGTCGCGACCGTGGTGATGAAGCTGTTCCAGATGGTGCAGCCGCGATTCGCCGTGTTCGGCAAGAAGGATTACCAGCAACTGCTGCTGGTTCGCGGAATGGTCGAGCAGTTCGCGCTGCCGATCGACATCGTCGGCCTGGAGACGGTGCGCGACGCCGACGGCCTGGCGCTGTCGTCGCGCAACGGCTACCTCACCGCCGAGCAGCGCGGCGAAGCGCCTGCCCTGCACGCCGCACTGCGCGATCTGGCGGCACGCGCACGGCAGGCCTCGCACGCCGACACGCTGCCTGCGCTCGAAGCGCAGGCAGCACAGGCGCTGGCCACGCGCGGCTGGTCGCCCGACTACCTGACCGTCCGCCGCCGCGGCGACCTGCTCGCGCCCGCCGCCGATGACCTGCGCAACGCCGTCCCGCTGGTTGCACTCGGCGCGGCGCGCCTGGGAAGCACCCGGCTGATCGACAACCTGGAATGCTGATCGCACCCGATTCGCGAGACAATCGGACGCGAGGCGGCGTACCGCGCGACATCCTCCCGAATCCGGGGCTCCACTCATGCATCAAAGCGACGTTCTGATCCTGGGCGCCGGCCTTGCCGGCCTGTCGACCGCGCTCCATCTCGCCGAGCGCTTCCACGTCACCGTGCTCGCCAAGCGCGAACTCGAAGTCTCCGCCAGCCAATGGGCACAAGGCGGAATTGCCGCGGCGGTCGGCGAAGGCGACAGCATTGACGCCCACGTGCACGACACCCTGGTCGCCGGCGCCATGCTCAACGACCTGCCTGCGACGCGCTTCGTCATCGAACAGGGTCCGCAGGCCATCGCCTGGCTGCGCGAGCAGGGGGTTCCGTTCGACACCGAAGGAGGCGCGCTCCACCTGACTCGGGAGGGCGGCCATGGCCAGCGCAGGGTCGCCCATGTCCACGACGCCACGGGCGCCGCGATCCAGACCACACTGCTCGCCAACGCTCGGCAGCATCCCCGCATCACCCTGCTCGAAAACCATGTCGCGGTCGACCTCATCACCAGCCGCCACATGGACATCACCACCGAACAACGCTGCTGGGGCGCCTATGCGCTCAACACCGCGACCGGCCGCGTCGAGACCTTCGCCGCGGCGCACACCGTGCTTGCGACCGGCGGATCCGGCAAGGTCTACCGCTACACGACCAACCCGGACACGGCCAGCGGCGACGGCTTGGCGATGGCCTGGCGCGCCGGCTGCCGCGTCGCCAACATGGAGTTCATCCAGTTCCACCCCACCTGCCTGTACCACCCCAAGGCCAAGAGTTTCCTCATCTCCGAGGCGGTGCGCGGCGAAGGCGGGCGTCTGCTGCTGCCCGACGGAACCCGGTTCATGCCGGCGCACGACGAGCGCGCCGAACTCGCGCCGCGCGACGTCGTCGCCCGGGCGATCGACTTCGAGATGAAGAAGCATGGCATCGACTGCGTGTTTCTCGACATCTCGCACAAGGGCGAAGCGTTCATCCGGCAGCATTTTCCGACCATCTACCAGTACTGCCTCGACCTCGGTATCGACATGGCGCGCGAGCCGATCCCGGTGGTCCCCGCAGTGCACTTCACCTGCGGCGGCGTGCTGACCGATCTGGCGGGCCGGACCGACCTTCCCGGACTGTTCGCCGTCGGCGAGGTCGCGTATACGGGCCTGCACGGCGCCAACCGGCTGGCGAGCAATTCGCTGCTCGAATGCACCGTATTCGGCACCGCTGCCGCCAAGGCGATCGGACAGGAATCGCAGCCGCCGCTGCTGGCTCCGCGTGCCTGGGACGAGAGCCGCGTCAGCGACGCCGACGAGCTCGTCGTCGTCTCGCACAACTGGGACGAATTGCGCCGGCTGATGTGGAACTACGTCGGCATTGTCCGGACGAACAAGCGGCTGGAGCGCGCCGCCAGCCGCATCGCGCTGCTGCGCGCCGAGGTCGACGAGTTCTACGCCAACTTCCGCGTCACCCGCGACCTGCTCGAGTTGCGCAACCTGCTGCAGGTGGCCGAGTTGATCGTGCGCTCGGCGCGACTGCGGCACGAGAGTCGCGGCCTGCATTACAGCCTCGACTGGCCGCATACCGCCGCGCCGGCGGCGCCGACCATCCTGGTCCCCTGACCGCCGCGGCTGCTCGTCCCGGATGCGCCTGACCGATCCCGACGTCTCCACCGTCGCAAGCCTGTTGCGGGGCGCCGCCCGCGCCGAGATCCTGCCTCGCGCCAGTGCCCCGGCGGCGCGACTGAAAGGCGACGGCAGCTGGGTGACCGATGCCGACGTCGCGATGCAGCGGCGCGTCGAGCGCGATCTCGCTGCGCTCTGGCCGCACATTCCGCTGCTTGGCGAGGAGATGACCGCGGATCGGCAGGCGGCGCTGCTCGCCGCCGAGGCGGCCGTGCCCTCCGGTCCCGGGCTGTGGGTGCTCGATCCGCTCGACGGAACCAGCAACTTCGCCGCCGGCCTTCCGGTCTTCGGCCCGTCGCTGGCGCTGCTGCAGGGTGGCCAGATCCGTCTGGGCGTGGTCTACGACGTGATGCGGGACGAACTGTTCAGCGCCACGCTTGGCGGCGGCGCACGATGCAACGGCGCACCACTGGTCGTGCCGGCGACCTCGGTTCCGCTCGCCAAGACCATCGCCTGCGTCGATTTCAAGCGGCTGTCGCAGCCGCTTGCGGCGCGCCTGGCAACCCGGCCTCCCTACGCCTCGCAGCGCTCGATCGGCTCGGTCGCACTCGACTGGTGCTGGGTTGCCGCAGGCCGATTCCATCTCTACCTGCACGGCAGCCAGGGACTCTGGGACTATGCCGCCGGCTACCTCATCCTGGCCGAAGCCGGCGGCCATTCAGCCACGCTTTCGGGAGAGCCGGCTTTTGCCGCCTCGCTCGCCAAGCGCTCGGCGGTCTGCGCCGGCAATGCCGGCCTGTTCGCGCAATGGACCGCCTGGCTCGCGCAACATTGCGAGCCCGACTGATCGCGGCACTGCCGTCATCCCCGCCGCCCCGCCAATCGCGCGGCAGCGTGGGACGCGGTCAGATCAGGAAGTCTTCCTTGCGCTTGCCGCCGTCAACAGCGTTCTGCAGCCAGCGCGGCATTTTCCCGCGGCCAGACCAGGTTTCGTTGGTCTGCGGATGACGGTATTTCGGCGCAACCGTCGTCCCCTTCGCGCTCGATGCAGCGCGGCGGCTTCCCAGATCGGCCAGGGTAATGCCGTATTCGTCCATTTTGGAGCGAATATCGGCGATCACCGCCGCCAGTTCGGCCTTGCGCTGGGTTTCGGCCTGATGCTTGAGGGCCTCGATCTGCGCCTGGAGCTCCTTGTACGTCGCCATGTGTAATCTCCTATGGATGAATCTGATGAACCGGCCGAATCATACATTAGCGCGAAAATAAAAAAACGGCCGCGCTGCGGCGGCCGTTTTTCAGTCGTTGATTCCCGGCGATGTCATTCGATCGCCTTCGTAATATCCTCGACGACCTTCTTGGCATCCCCGAAGACCATCATGGTCTTGTCCATATAAAACAGTTCATTATCCAGTCCGGCGTAGCCCGCGGCCATCGATCGCTTGTTCACGATGACCGTCTTGGCCTTGTATGCCTCGAGAATCGGCATACCCGCAATCGGAGATTTCGGATCGGTTTTGGCTGCCGGATTCACCACATCGTTGGCACCGAGAATCACCGCGACGTCGGCCTGGCCGAACTCGGGGTTGATGTCGTCCATTTCGAAGACCTGGTCATAGGGCACCTCGGCCTCGGCGAGCAGGACGTTCATGTGCCCCGGCATACGCCCGGCGACCGGGTGGATGGCGTATTTGACCTGCACGCCATGCTCGGTGAGCTTCTGCGCCAGTTCCTTGACCGCGTGCTGCGCACGCGCGACCGCCAGCCCGTAGCCGGGAACGATGATCACGGTCTCGGCATTCGACAGCAGGAAGGCCGCGTCGTCCGGGCTGCCGGATTTGACGCTGCGCTGTTGTGCCTGCACCGCGGCGCCGCCCGCCTCGGCACCGAATCCCCCGAGGATGACGCTGATGAACGACCGGTTCATCGCGCGGCACATGATGTAGCTCAGGATCGCGCCCGAGGAGCCGACGAGCGAGCCGGCGATGATCAGCATGTTGTTCTCGAGCGAGAAGCCGATCCCCGCCGCGGCCCAGCCCGAATAGCTGTTGAGCATCGACACCACCACCGGCATGTCGGCGCCGCCGATCGGGATGATCATCAAGACGCCCAGCAGGAAGGCCAGCGCCATCATCAGCAGGAAAGGCGCCCAGGCCTGGGTCGCGAAGAACCACAGCCCGCAGGCGACGGCACCGAGTCCGATGAACAGATTCAGCCAGTGCTGCCCGGCGAACCGCACCGGCGCCCCCTGGAACAGGCGGAATTTGTACCGTCCGGCAAGCTTGCCGAAGGCGATCACCGAACCGCTGAAGGTCACCGCGCCGACAATCGTGCCGATGAACAGTTCGACCCGGTTGCCGTAGGGCAGCGGATCGCCCGCCGCTGCGACGATGCCGAAGGCATGCGGCTCGGCAACGGCGGTAATGGCGATGAACACCGCAGCCAGGCCGATCATGCTGTGCATGAACGCCACGAGTTCGGGCATCTTGGTCATTTCGACGCGATTGGCCATCACCGCACCGATCCCGCCGCCGACGACCAGTCCGAGCAGCACGTAGCCCAGTCCGAGCGCCCCGGCACCCCCGCCGATCTTGATGATCAGCGCCACCGTGGTCAGCACGGCGATCGCCATCCCCGTCATGCCGAAGACATTGCCCCTCCGGCTGGTGGTCGGATGCGACAGGCCCTTGAGCGCCTGGATGAAGCACACCGCCGCAACCAGATAAAGCAGCGTGACCAGATTCATGCTGAGTGTCATACCTTGAGTCCCTGTTCCTGCGAATCGAACGCCATGCGAGGGGCGCCGTCGATCAATCGCATCGGCCAAATACCGGACCGCTCCGTCCTTCCGAAGCGCTTATTTCTTGTCGCTGCTCTTCTTCTTGAACATCGCCAGCATGCGGCGGGTGACGAGAAAACCGCCGAATACGTTGACCGCGGCCAGCGCGACGGCCAGCGTGCCCATCACCTTGCCCAGCGGCGTCACGGTCAGCGAAGCCGCCAGCATCGCGCCGACGATAATGATCGCGGAAATCGCGTTGGTCACCGACATCAATGGCGTATGCAATGCCGGCGTGACGTTCCACACCACGTGATAGCCAACGTAGATGGCGAGCACGAAAATGGTCAGGTTGATCACCAGGGGGGAGATTTCATGCATGGTTCTGTCCTCGATTGCGGGGCGATGCGCGGCGGGCGATGACAACCGCGGCGCCGCGCCCGCGGATTCACGCCGTCTTGCGCAGCAGCTGGCCGTCGCGGCACATCAGGCAGGCGGCAACGATGTCGTCCTCCAGGTTCACGATGAACCCCTTTTCCTTGTCGAACACGAGCTTGAGGAAATCGAGCACGTTCCGTGCGTACAGCGCCGACGCGTCGGCCGCAACCTGCGCCGGGAGATTCGTTTCGCCGATCAGCGTGACGCCGTGCTTGACCACCGTCTTCCCGGCTTCGGTGAGCGGGCAGTTCCCGCCCTGCGCCGCAGCCATGTCGACGATCACCGAGCCCGGCTTCATCGACCGGACCATCTCCTCTGTGATCAGCACCGGTGCCCGCCGACCGGGAATGAGCGCGGTCGAGATCACCACGTTGGCCTGCCGGACACGCTCGGCGACCAGCGCGGCCTGGCGCTGCATCCAGCTCGCCGGCATTGGCCGGGCATAGCCGCCAACGCCCTGCGCGATGTCGCGCTCCTCGTCGGTCTCGAATGGCACGTCGATGAATTTCGCGCCGAGCGATTCGACCTGTTCCTTGACCGCCGGACGCACGTCCGACGCCTCGATCACCGCGCCCAGGCGCTTGGCGGTGGCAATGGCCTGCAGCCCGGCCACGCCAGCACCGAGCACCACCACGCGCGCCGCCTTGACCGTACCCGCCGCGGTCATCAGCATCGGCATGAATCGCTGGTACACGTTGGCGGCGAGGATCACCGCCTTGTAGCCGGCGATGTTGGCCTGGCTGGACAGCACGTCCATGCTTTGCGCGCGGGTCGTCCGCGGCGCGGCCTCGAGGGCGAATGCCGTCAGCCGCGCAGCGTTCATCGCCTCCAGTCCCTCGGCATTGAACGGGTCGAGCATGCCGACGACGGCGGTTCCCGGCTTCATCAGCGCAATTTCTTCTGCCGTCGGCGCCCGGACCTTCAGCACCATCTCGGCGCCGAAGGCGTCGGCGCGGCCGACGATCTGCGCGCCCGCCGCGGCGTAGTCGGCATCGGGCGCGTCAGCGCGCGCGCCGGCGCCGTCCTGCAGGCACACCGCATGTCCCTGGGCGACCAGCTTCTTGACCGTCTCCGGAGTCGCGGCGACGCGGGCCTCCCCGTCCAGCGTCTCCGCCGGAATACCGATACGCATGGATCTCTCCTGGTTGTGTCGTTCTTGCCGATCCGGATGCCCCCGCCGGCAACCGCTCTGACGGATCACGGCGACGCGTAGCTCGGCGCGCACGCTGGTCCGCGTAACGCGTCAGAATAGCGGATTGTCCCTTGAAATGACCACTCGCGCTGCGAGCGCCCGGTTCCGCATGAACTCATCCAACCGTCCCCGCGTCACTGTCGCCGCCATCGTCGAGCAGGATGGCCGTTTCCTGCTGGTCGAGGAGCACACGCCGCAGGGCCTGCAACTCAACAACCCGGCCGGGCATCTCGAGGCCGGCGAAAGCCCGGCGGACGGCGTGATCCGCGAGGCGCTGGAGGAAACCGGCCGCGAGTTCCGTCCGGCCGGACTGGTCGGCGTCTACCTGTCGCGCACCCGCCGCGCGACACCGGGCGGCGAAACCGACGTGAGCTATCTCCGGCTGGCATTCCACGGCGAGGTCGGCGCTGCCGACCCGGCACGCCGGCTCGACGAGGGGATCGTGCGTACCGTCTGGATGACCCTGGACGAAGTCCGGGCATCGCAGCAGCGGCACCGCAGCCCGCTGGTGCTGCGGTGCATCGAGGACTTCCTGCGCGGGCAGCGCTATCCGCTGGACCTGGTTTTCACCGATCCCGGCGTGTCCTGATGCGGCGCAGGCAGCTTTCTAGAATCCCGCCATGACCACCTCCTCCCGCGGCACGGTCGTCGTCGGCATGTCCGGCGGCGTCGATTCGTCCGTTTCGGCCTGGCTGCTCAAGCAGCAGGGCTACACCGTCGTCGGCCTGTTCATGAAAAACTGGGAGGATGACGACGACAGCGAATACTGCTCGTCGCGGCAGGACTGGCTCGATGCCGCCAGCGTGGCTGACCGCATCGGCATCGACATCGAGGCGGTCAACTTCGCCGCCGAGTACAAGGACCGGGTGTTCGCCGAGTTTCTGCGCGAGTATGCCGCCGGCCGCACGCCGAACCCCGACGTGCTGTGCAACGCCGAGATCAAGTTCAAGGCGTTCCTCGACCATGCCATGCAGCTCGGCGCCGACCGGATCGCCACCGGGCATTACGCCCGGGTCCGCGAAACGCCGGACGGATTCGAGCTGCTGCGCGGCCTCGACGCGGGCAAGGACCAGAGCTACTTCCTGCACCGGCTGAACCAGGCGCAGCTGTCGCGCACGCTGTTTCCCGTCGGCGAGCTGGAGAAGACGGCGGTGCGCAAGATCGCCGAAGACATCGGTCTGCACAACGCCCGGAAGAAGGATTCCACCGGCATCTGCTTCATCGGCGAGCGACCGTTCCGCGAATTCCTCGGGCGCTACCTGCCGACCCGGCCGGGGCCGATCAAGACGCCCGACGGCAGGACCGTCGGCGAACACGTCGGCCTGGCGTTCTACACCCTCGGACAGCGCAAGGGCATCGGCATCGGTGGTAGTCGCGACGGCAGTGGCGCGCCGTGGTTCGTCGCGGCAAAGGATCTGGAGCGCAATGTGCTGATCGTCGTCCAGGGGCACGACCATCCGCTGCTGCGCAGCAACACCCTGGATGCCATCTCCGCCAGCTGGATCTCCGGCCATGCGCCGGCCGATGGCTTGCGCTGCGGCGCCAAGACGCGCTACCGCCAGACCGACGCCGCCTGCCGCTACCGGCAGGCCCGTGAGAACGCGGACGCGTTCGCGCTCGACTTCGATGCGCCGCAATGGGCGGTAACGCCCGGCCAGTCGGCCGTGCTGTATGCCGGCGAGGTCTGCCTCGGCGGCGGCATCATTTCGGCGGCAGGCTGAGACGCCGCAGAGACCGCGCGGATCGGGTCAGGCCATGCGGGCCAGCAGCGTCTCGACTTCGTCGAGCATCGCGCTCAGCCGCGGCTGGTCGGAGCCGTCGCCCTTGTCCAGCCGGGCGTCGAGTTCCTGTTCCAGGAAGCAGACCGTCATGCGCACGAAGGTGCTGTCGAGCGCCTTGCGCACCGCGGACAACTGCTGGGCGACCTTGAGGCAGGGCTCGCCCTCCTCGATCATGCGCTGCACGCCGCGGAGCTGGCCTTCGGCGCGCTTGAGTCGGTTGAGGATGTCCGTGCGCGACGCTTCGTTGGTCAGAACTGACATGGTGATGGCTCCGGGAATCTCGATCGGCTTCTGCTTGGATTTCATCGTGATCCTTCCATCATAGGGCCGGGACGAAACCGACCGCGGACGATGGCCGCAACCACCGCCCACGACGCCCCCGAGTGCCGGACGCACCCCCTCCAGCGCCGCCTGCCGTTCCACCTGCACCCCATGCAGCCGGACTCAGACGCCGAACATCGACGCAATTCAGCCGCAGCAGCCGGGCTTCGCGTCCGGCACGCCGAGCTTGCGGAGGAAGAATCCCAGCGGGCACTTGTTGGTGAAGCCGAACTGCAGCAGGTTGGCACCGACGAATGCGGTGAACGCCAGGAACCATTCGGACACGAAGATCGGACTGCCTTCGATGCCCAGGGCGAGCGACAGCAGGATGAAGCTGCCGGCAATGACGCGGATGTAACGTTCGACGGTCATGTCATTCTCCAGAAAGGACCATGGAATCGGATTCAGGCGGCGTTCGCCGGTTCCACCGACGGTTGCGGCGGAACTCCGGGTTTCACGCGGATCTGCCAGACGTAGTAGAGCAGCGGGATCACGATCAGGGTCAGCAGCGTCGACAGCAACGTGCCGAAGATCAGCGACACCGCCAGCCCGCCGAACACCGGATCGGACACCATCACCGCCGAGCCGAAGATGATCGCCAGCGCGGTGAGCAGGATCGGGCGCAGCCGCACCGCCCCCGCCTGCGCGACCGATTCCTGCAGGCTGTAGCCGCGGGCCCGGTAGTCGAGGATGAAGTCGATCAGCAGCAGCGAATTGCGCACCACGACCCCGGCCAGCGCGATCACCCCGATCATCGACGTCGCGGTGAACGACTGATGCGTCAGCCAGTGGCCGGGGAACACGCCGATCAGCGTCATCGGAATGGCGCCCATCACGATCACCGGGATCAGGAACGACTTGTAGTAGGCGACGAGCAGCAGGTAGATGAACACCAGCGCCACCATGAAGGCCGAGCCGAGATCGCGGAACACGTCGAGCGTCAGCCGCATCTCGCCGCTCCACAGCAGCTGGTAGCCCTTCAGGCCGTTGGCCGGGGTGTCGACGAAACCGAGATTGCCGGTGGTGAACGTCGTCCCGTTGGCGAGCTTCTTGCCATCGAGCGTCGAGTTCAGGCTCAGGGTGGCGTAGACCGGGCTGGAATGGATCATCTCGCCGCCGACATAGACCACCGGGTGCTGGTCGCGCGAATAGATCGGCTTGGCCAGCGTGGTCCTCTCCACCCTGGCGATGCTCGACAGCGGCACCACCTTTCCCTGCGCGGTCTGGATCGGAATGTCGAGCAGTTGCTGCGAGCTCTGCCGGTCGGCGCGCGGAACGCGGACGATGATGTTGACCGGCTCGAGCGCCGAGTCATCGTGGATCGCGCCGACCTTCAGGCCGGAGACGTAGTCGTGCAGCAGCTGGATGATCTGCCCCGCCACGATGCCCGACGCCGCCGCCTTCTGGCGATCGACCACGATGCGGTATTCGGCGGTGGTTGCCGTCACCGAATCGTCCTGGTTCATCATGCCGTAGACCTTGTCGAAATGCGCCAGCACATCGGCTGCCGAACTGCGCAGCACGTCGTAGTTCGGGCCGTACAGCTCGGCCATGACCTGCGAGCGCACCGGCGGCCCGGGCGGGGTCTCGTACAGCTTGATGCGCGTGGCCGGGAAGCGCGCGCGCACCGGGGCGAGCTGGGCGAACAGCTTCTGGACGATCTGGTGCGACGGCTCCGAGCGGTCCTCCTTGCCCACCAGATTGACCCGGATCTGGGCGAAGTTGTCGCCGCGCTGGAGCATATCGCCGCGCACCAGCGCCGCGAAATCGATTGGCGCCGCCATCCCGACAAAGGTCTGGTAGTCCAGCACATACGGATTGGTCGCGAGCACGTCGCCGACGGCGCGCGCGACTTCATCAGTCCGCTCCAGCGAGGATCCGGCCGGCGTGTCGACCTCGACGAGGAAGGTGCTGGTGTTGTCGTTCGGCAGCATCTTGAGCTCGACACCGAGCGGCGACAACGGCCCGTTCATTCCCGACGGCCGGATGAACTGCCACGCCGGCATCAGCATCGCCGCCAGCAGCAGCACCAGCACCGCGAGGAACATCAGGTTGCGCTTCGTCCGGCTGCGCAGCAGCGGCTCGAACAACTTGAGGTAGGCGGCGTGCAGCTTGTCCTGCGGCTCCGCCCCTTCCTCTTCCAGGCTGGCCTGATGCTCCAGCGCCTGGCGCGCCGCCTTCTTGCTCAGCCAGACCCGGGCCGCCCAGGGAACGACGGTGTAGGCCAGGATCAGCGAGGCGATCATCGCCACCGGGACGTTGATCGGGATCGGCCGCATGAAGGGGCCCATCATGCCGCTGACGAAGGCCATCGGGATGAAGGCCAGGATCACCGCCAGCGTGGCCATGTTCGTCGGATTGCCGATCTCGTTGGTCGCCAGCACCACCGTGCGGTTGAAGTTCTTCACCGGGCCGCCGTGGAGGTGGCGGTGGATGTTCTCGATCACGACGATCGCCCCGTCGACCAGCAGGCCGAGCGACAGGATGAGCGCGAACAGGGTGATCCGGTTGATGGTCTGCCCGATGATGAGGTCGACCGTCAGCACCGCGAACAGCGTCAACGGCACCGTCAGCGTGACGATTCCGGCCTCGCGCCAGCCGAGGAAGAACCACAGCAGCAGCGACACGCTGACGATCGCGATCCCCAGGTGTTCGACCAGGGTGTTGACCGCTTCGTCGGCCTTCTTGCCGTCGTCGCGGGTGACGGTGACATGCACGCCTTCGGGCAGCGCATAGGCCTTGATCTGGTTCAGTTTGGCCAGCACGTCATGCACCACCACCACGGCATTGGTGCCGGACTTCTTGGCGATGGCCAGGGTGACCGCGCTCATTTCCTGTCCATGCGGGCGGCCCTTGGCGGCCAGCCCCCAGGCAAAGTGCGACAGCTCGTCGGCCTGCGCAGGGCCATCCTCGATCCGCGCCAGA
>JAKAIB010000292.1 GCA_021814605.1 Pseudomonadota bacterium
CGCCAGCAGATCGGCATAGGTCACGCGGGTGACCGTGCCATCGTCCGCCTCGAACACGATCGCGGTCCTGTCGCCGTTGCCGGCCTCGACGTGGACGTCGAGGCAGTTGTACGACACGTTGATGCGACCGTCGTCGAACCACCTGAAGAACGGCGCCTTGCTCTCATCGAGCACCCGGGTGAACGGCTGCTGCCACTTCAGCTGTTCGCGCGCCAGCCGCCCCCAGAATCCGGTGAAGTCGGCTTCGGCCTCGGCGCACAGTGCGCGATAGGCGTCCATTCCGGAAATCCGGGCGGACTGCACTGCCTGCTGCCCGGGATAGAAAACCTTGCGCTCGTGCGGGTGTGCACCGGTGTCGCTCATGACAGTCTCCTTGTTTTGTGTTGCGTGAGATAGTGCGGGAAAAACGCCGCTATGTGAAGTTTTCCCGCTTACGTAGCCCTGACGCTCTGTGCCGGGCGGTCATTCCGGCGTTACGAGATGCTGCCGGCGGCCGCCCGGCTCGACGCGGATCTCGTCCTGACCGCGGCACGTGCCTAGAATTCTCTCCGGCCCCGAATCCCCTCCTTCGCGCCGCGGCATCACGCTGCGCCGATCCGAGCGCGTCCGGCCTGACAACGCCCCAAATCCGTTCACACCCCATGACCACCACCATCCAGGCCGGCGACCTGCGTGACAGCATCGCCGCCGCGCTGCAATTCATCAGCTACTACCACCCTGCGGACTTCATTTCCCAACTGGCACGCGCCTATGAGCGCGAGCAGTCGCCAGCGGCGAAGGATGCCATCGCGCAGATCCTGACCAACAGCCGCATGTGCGCGGAAGGCCACCGGCCGATCTGCCAGGACACCGGGATCGTCAACGTCTTCCTCGACATCGGCCTGGACGTGCGGCTCCAGGGCTTCGACGACGGCATCGACGCCGTGGTCAACGCCGGCGTCCGCCAGGGCTACCTCGATCCCGACAATGTGTTGCGCGCGTCCATCGTCGATGATCCGCTGTTCGCACGCAAGAACACCCGCGACAACACGCCGGCGGTCATCCACGTCAACCTGGTTCCCGGCAACACCGTCTCCGTGAAGGTCGCCGCCAAGGGCGGGGGCAGCGAGAACAAGAGCAAGTTCGTGATGATGAACCCGAGCGACAACCTGGTCGACTGGGTGCTCAAGACGGTACCGACCATGGGCGCCGGATGGTGCCCGCCGGGGATGCTCGGGATTGGCGTCGGCGGCACCGCGGAAAAGGCGATGCTGCTCGCAAAGGAAGCGCTGCTCGACGACATCGACATGGCCGATCTGCTCGTCCGCGGCCCCCGCAATCCGCTCGAGGAACTGCGCATCGAACTCTACGAGAAGGTCAATGCGCTGGGTATCGGCGCACAGGGCCTGGGCGGACTGTCGACCGTCCTCGACGTCAAGATCAAGACCTACCCCTGCCACGCCGCGGGCAAGCCAGTGGCGATGATCCCCAACTGCGCCGCGACGCGCCACGCCCATTTCGTGCTCGACGGCAGCGGACCGGCCTATCTCGACCCGCCGAGCGCCGACCTCTGGCCCGACGTGCACTGGGTACCCGACACGGCGCGCAGCCGCCGGGTCGATCTCGACACCCTGACCCGTGAGGAGGTCGCAAGCTGGAAGCCGGGCGAGACCCTCCTGTTGTCGGGCGAGCTGCTGACCGGACGCGACGCCGCGCACAAGCGCATCACCGACATGCTGGCCCGGGGCGAGACGCTTCCGGTGGACTTCACCAACCGGGTGATCTACTACGTCGGCCCCGTCGACCCGGTGCGCGACGAGGTGGTCGGTCCGGCCGGCCCGACGACCGCCACGCGGATGGACAAGTTCACCGAGACGATGCTGGCGCAGACCGGACTCATCGCGATGGTCGGCAAGGGTGAGCGTGGCCCCGAGGCGATCGACGCCATCCGCCGGCACCGCAGCGCCTCGTTGATGGCCGTCGGCGGCGCCGCCTATCTCGTGGCCAAGGCGATCAAGGCCGCCCGCGTCGTCGCGTTCGAGGATCTGGGAATGGAGGCGATCTACGCCTTCACCGTTCGCGACATGCCGGTGACGGTCGCGGTCGATTCGCTCGGCACCTCCGTCCACCAGACCGGGCCGGCCGAATGGAAGGCGCGGATCGGCGCGATCCCGGTGGTCGCGGGCTGAACGATGGCGGACGCGGCGCCGGATACGACCCGCTGCCCGCTGTGCGGCGGGCCCAACGGCTGCGTGCCCGCCAACGCGCGCATCGGCGCCTGCGCCCCCGGGCCTTGCTGGTGCGACACGGCGAGAATTGCCCCGGAGGTGCTGGCGGCCATTCCGCAGCGGTATCAGCGTGTCGCGTGCATCTGCCCGGCCTGCGCCGCGGCAGGCCCCGATCCGACCCCGCGAGCGGACAGGGCCGGGCAATGATGCCGCCGCGCATCGGCGTATTCGACTCGGGCGTCGGCGGACTGACCGTGCTGGCGGCGCTGCACCGGCAAATCCCGGACACCGATTTCCTCTACGTCGCCGATTCGGCCAATGCACCCTACGGCGAGCGGCCCGACGAGTTCATCGTCGAGCGCTCGCGCCGGATCACCCGCTTCCTGATCGACCAGGGCGCTGCGCTGGTCGTTGTCGCCTGCAACACGGCAACCGCTGCGGCGATCGCGGCGCTGCGCGCCGAGTTCAAGGTGCCGTTCGTGGGCATCGAACCCGGCGTCAAGCCCGCATTGCGACTGAGCCGCAGCCGCCGGGTCGGCGTGATGGCAACGCCGTCGACCCTGCGCAGCGCCAAGTTCTCCGCCCTGCTGCGCACCCATGCGGCAGACGCCGAGGTGCGGCTGCAGCCCTGCCCCGGACTCGCCGAGGGCATCGAGCGCGGCTGGCTCGACGATCCGGCGCTGCTACGCATCCTCGAAGCGTGTTGCGAGCCGCTGCGGCGGGAAGGTTGCGACACCGTGGTCCTCGGCTGCACGCATTACCCCCTGCTGGCGCCGCAGATCGAGCGCCTCCTCGGCAGCGACGTCCGGCTGCTCGACACCGCGCAGGCAGTCGCTCGTCAGGCCGCCCGCCTCTGGGAACAGCGATTCCCGCAAGGCGCCGGTACGCCGGCCCCGGCCGGGCAGATCCAGGCCTGGACCAACGGCGATCCGGTTCTGCTGCAGCGCATGGCCGCGCTGTGCGGTCTGGGCGATCTCGCCGTCGCACGCCTCGCCGACATCTGATCGTCCGAATCCGCCCCGGCCGGCCGATTCCGAGTCTTGCCGCCCGGGCACCGGCGCCGGGGAGCGCCACGGCACCGTCGGCTACGCGCAACAGCATCGCGCCACCTCGGCGCCA
>JAKAIB010000293.1 GCA_021814605.1 Pseudomonadota bacterium
GGCCACGGATGGCGGACAGTTCCAGACATTGTCGACGTTGTACTTCGCCAATCCCGCTCCGCTGCCTTGAGGGCGTCCCGGGGTCGCGGGATCGGACTCCAACCTGTCGGCAGGGCGATCCCACGCAGCACGTTCGATCAAGTCCCGGTGACTCTGTCGTCATGGCTCGCCGGGGCGAGTCGCCCGGCGCCGCCTCTTCAGCATGGCCGAGGACCGGACATCGCCAGCCCCGGCTACTGCTGGACGACGGCGTAGTTGCGCAGGCCCAATGCCTGCAGGCGGCCTTGCAGCGCCGTGTCCGGCGTCGCGCCATCGAGCGGGCCGATCTGCACGCGGTAGTACGTCCGGCCGGCAATGTAACCGGGAACGATCAAGACATTTCCGATCCCGGCGGCCTGCAGCCGGGCGCGTTCGGCGCGGGCGTTGGCTTCGACGGTGAACGCGCCGGTCTGGACGTAGCTTTCCGCGGCGCCGGGGAGGGTCGGCGCCACCATCGCGGGAGGTGTGCTCGCGGCCGATGCGCCGGCCGGCGGCGTGGTGGCGGACGATGCAAGCTGCAGCGCCGGCTGCGGCAGGCTGCCCTGGTCGACTCCAGGCTGACTGGCAACGGTCGACGGCGCGGAAGCCGCGATCGGCGGGGCCGTGGCAGGATCGGACGCGGCGGCGATCGGCGCGAGCGTCTGGACCACCATCGGTGTGCTGTCGGTGGCCGTCGGACCAGGTTCGACTGGCACTGCCCCGGTCGGCGCCGATGTCGGCGCGAAACGCTGGGGCTGCGCCGCGGCGGGAAGCTCCGGCGCGGGGAGCGATGCCGGCATCGGGGCCGGCGGCGGTGAGCCCGACGTTGCAGCAGCGACCTGCAGCGGCGCGTTGGCGCCGTCGGGCAGCGCGACGATGCGAACGGGCGCCGTTCCGGTCGCCGTGACGCCCAGCGCCATGGCTGCGCCGTACGACAGGTCAAGCAGACGCGTATCGACGAACGGGCCGCGGTCGTTGACCAGCACCAGCGCGCTGCGACCGTTGTCGAGATTGGTCACCTGCACGCAGGTCGGAAGCGGCAGCACGCGGCTGGCCGCAGTGAATTCGCGCGGCGTGAAGCGCGTCCCCATCGCCGTGGTCGATCCCGACTCCCATCCGTACCAGGAGGCCGTTCCCTCCGCGTCGTATCCCTGGGCGCTGCGCAGCGGAACGTAGCTCCGCCCTTTGACCGTATAGGGCCGGTTGTACGCCGCACGCAGGTTCGGCTCCGGCGCGTGGCAGCCCGAGCCGACGTTGACGGGGACGCCGGAATATCCGCCGGAGCGTGGCGCGCTGGCGCAACCGCCGAGCAAGGCCGCGAGAAGCAGCGCCGCCACCCCGGGCAGAGCTCGCCCGGCAGGACCGCGCGAGCGCCGCGGTGCGCTGGCCACGCGGTCCATGGGGACTATTGCCCCCGGTTCGGCCGAACGACGGGTGGAGCCGGACATGCGCATGAGAGAAGGATTTCTGCCGTGATGCTAGCCGTCACCCTTCCGGAACGCGACACCGGAGGCTCGAAATGCGGTCCAAAAACGACACGACCCGCCGGGGCGGGTCGTGTCGCGTCGCGAATTCGGACTGCTCAGTGCGAGCGGCCGCGCAGCCTGCGGATCGCCGCGAGCTGTGCCGCCAGCATGGCCAGTTCGCCTTCGACCACGGCGATGTCCTGCGCTTCCTTGGCGTGGGCGCGGGCTTCCTGCGCGGCCTTGAGGGCTTCCTGCGCCTTGGCCTCGTCGAGATCCTTGCCGCGGATGGCGGTGTCCGCCAGTACGGTCACACGCTTGGGCTGGACTTCGAGAATGCCGCCGGCGACGAACACGAATTCGTCCTTCGACCCGGCCGCGTTGGGCTCGGCCAGTTCGATCCGCACCGACCCCGGCTTGATGCGGGTGATCAGCGGCGTGTGGCCCGGCAGGATGCCGAGCTCGCCCGCCTCGCCCGGCAAGGCGACGAACCGGGCCTCGCCGGAGAAGATCGACTCCTCGGCGCTGACGACGTCAACATGGATGGTGTTCATGGCTTGGTTCCGGAACGTGATGGGGTCTGCGGCGCCGGTAATCGGTGGACCCGGATCCCGGCGCAATGCGGCAATGGCGCGTCAGGTCCGGATCAGTTGAGCTTCTTGGCCTTCTCGAACGCTTCGTCGATGGTGCCGACCATGTAGAACGCCTGCTCGGGCAGCGCGTCGCACTCGCCGTTGACGATCATCTTGAAGCCGCGGATCGTCTCCTTCAGCGGCACGTACTTGCCGGGCGAACCGGTGAACACCTCGGCGACGTGGAACGGCTGCGACAGGAAGCGCTGGATCTTGCGCGCCCGCGCCACGGCGAGCTTGTCTTCGGGCGAGAGTTCGTCCATGCCCAGGATCGCGATGATGTCGCGCAGTTCCTTGTAGCGCTGCAGGATGCCCTGCACCGCGCGGGTCGTGCTGTAGTGCTCTTCGCCGATGACGTTCGGGTCGATCTGGCGGCTGGTGGAATCCAGCGGATCCACGGCGGGGTAGATGCCCAGCGAGGCGATGTCGCGGGACAGCACAACGGTCGCGTCGAGGTGGTTGAAGGTGGTCGCCGGAGACGGGTCGGTCAAGTCGTCCGCGGGCACGTACACCGCCTGGATCGAGGTGATCGAACCGGTCTTGGTGGAGGTGATCCGCTCCTGCAGCTTGCCCATTTCCTCGGCCAGCGTCGGCTGGTAGCCCACCGCCGACGGCATCCGGCCGAGCAGCGCCGAGACTTCCGTACCGGCCAGGGTGTAGCGGTAGATGTTGTCGACGAAGAACAGGATGTCACGGCCTTCGTCGCGGAAACGCTCGGCCATGGTCAGGCCAGTCAGCGCGACACGCAGGCGGTTGCCCGGCGGCTCGTTCATCTGGCCGAACACCATGCCGACCTTGTCGAGCACGTTCGACTCCTTCATTTCGTGATAGAAGTCGTTGCCCTCGCGGGTGCGCTCGCCGACGCCGGCGAACACCGACAGGCCGCTGTGCTGCTTGGCGATGTTGTTGATCAACTCCATCATGTTGACGGTCTTGCCGACGCCGGCACCGCCGAACAGGCCGACCTTGCCGCCCTTGGCGAACGGGCAGACCAGGTCGATCACCTTGATCCCGGTCTCGAGCAGTTCGACCGACGGGGACAGTTCATCGAACTTCGGCGCGGCCTGGTGGATCGAGCGACGCTCGTCGGTGCCGATCGGGCCGGCTTCGTCGATCGGACGACCCAGCACGTCCATGATGCGTCCCAGCACGGCGGGACCGACCGGAACCTCGATCGGGTTGCCGGTGTTGCTGACCCGCATGCCG
>JAKAIB010000055.1 GCA_021814605.1 Pseudomonadota bacterium
CCTCTGGTCCTGCGCGTCCCTGCCGGCAGCGTCAGGCCGCCGCCCGACGCGGAATTCGCGCGCCGTCGGCGCGCGCGCATCTCGCGTCATCCGGATCCGCGCACCGAAATGATCGGGCAATTCACCGCGGAGGCGCCAGCCGGGCACCGCACTACGAGCTATGCCGGCACCGCATATGTCGTCCAGGCCCGCGCGTCGGCGCCGCGTTGACCGCTGGCTCCCTGCCCGCCCGCGGTCCGCCGGCCACCGTATGCTGACGGTTTCGGATCGCGGTGGAACCTGCTGGCATGGGCAAGACCTTCCTGGTGCTGGGAGCCGGCATGGTCGGCACCTGCACCGCGCTGCACCTGCAACAACGGGGCTTCGACGTCACGCTGGTCGACCGGCGCGCGCCGGGCAGCGAGACGTCGTTCGGCAATGCCGGGCTGATCCAGCGCGAAGCGGTCGAACCCTACGCCTTTCCGCGCGACGCCGGTTTCATGCTCAACGCCGCGCTCGGCCGCGGCGCGGAAGTCCACTGGCATCTGCGCGGGCTGCAGCAGATGGCGGGGCCGCTGCTGAAGTACTTTCACAACTCCCGTCCGCAGTCGCATGCCCGTGCGACCCTGGCCTACAGCCGGCTGATTGCCCACGCCACCGAGGAGCACGCGCCGCTGATCGCGGCCGCGGACGCCGAGGATCTGGTGCGACGCGACGGCTTCCGTTTCGTGTTCCGCTCGGCCCGCGCCTTCGACGACGCGCTGTTCCGCGCCCGCGACCTGCAGGCCCGGTTCGGCGTGCGGCACGCGGCCGAGGACGGCGCCGCGCTCGCCCGCGCCGAACCGGCGCTGCGCCTGCGGCTGGCCGGGGCCGTGCATTGGCTCGATCCCTGGGCCATCCGCGATCCGGGCGCGCTGGTGCAGCGCTATGCGGCGCTGTTCGTCGCCCGTGGCGGCCGCATCCTGCCAGGCGATGCCGCGACGCTCCAGCCCGCCGGCGCCGGCTGGTCGGTCCAGTGCGAAACCGGTCGCATCGATGCCGGGCAGGCCGTGCTGGCGACCGGCCCGTGGGCCGACGGCCTGATCCGCAAGCTCGGCTACCGCTACCCGCTGTTCCTCAAGCGCGGCTATCACCAGCACTATCCATCGGCGGCGGTGGACCTGCCACTGCTCGATGCCGAGCGCGGCTACGTTCTCGCGCCGATGCGGCGCGGCCTGCGCCTCACGACGGGCGCCGAATTCGCCCCCATCGACGCGCCCCCCACACCGATCCAGCTCGCGAAGGCCGAAGCCCTGGCGCGCGAGCTGGTCGATCTGGGCAGCGCGCTGCCGGAACCGCCGTGGCACGGAGCCCGTCCCTGCACTGCCGACATGCTGCCGGTGACCGGCCCCGCACCGCGGCATTCCGGGCTGTGGTTCAACTTCGGACACGCCCACCAGGGTTTCACCCTCGGCCCCGTGGCCGGCCGCCTGCTCGCCGAGATGGCGGCCGGCGAGCGTGGCTGGATCGATCCGACACCGTATCTGCCGGCCCGCTGGCGATAGCACCCGTCGGCGACGGGCCGCCGCCGATCTGCCGGCATGGCCCGGCGACAGCCGTGCGGATCGCGAGCCACCCGCGAAAGCCGACAGATTCTCTGTTTCCGGCGGCTCGACGCCCACGCGAACCTAAACCCGCACCTGCGCGGTCCGGTTACCGCGGCGATAGCGGAAGAGGCCGATGTGCATGCCACGGACACGCCACCCGGCGCCGAAGCGTCTCCCGCAAGGCTGGGCACGAACGCTCGTTCAGCCAGGACTCACCCTGTGGGCGCAATGCTATATTGACACATGTCCGTGACATTTTGGAACGGACACAGTCACTATTCACGCCCCCACACCATGCAGTCAACTGAACTGGTTTCCCCGGCGGACTTTGCGCGGGAAACCGGCCAGGACAAGGATCTGCTGCGCAAGTGGCGTCAACGCTACGGATTTCCCGAGCTGCACAGCGACGCCACTGGAACCCGCGGATATACCCGGCAGCAGATCGTGCGGCTGCGCCTGATCCTGCGATTGCAGCAGGCCGGCCTGCCGCCGGCCCGCACCATCGACCGACCGATGGAGGAACTCGAGCAGTACTGCGCGACGCTCGCCCCTGCGGCCGTGGCAGATGCGAGCGTGGGGCGGGCGATCGGACTGCTGCGCAGCGTCCGGCCGGCGGAATTCGACGCCTGGCTTGGTGCACAGCGCGCCGATCGCGGATTGGCCGACTTCGTCAACGGTCTGGCGGTGCCGCTGACGGTCGCGGTCGGCCAGGCATGGGCAGCCGGCGAGATCGACATCTACCACGAGCATCTATACAGCGCCGTGCTTGCGAGCCACCTTGAATTGGCTGCCGCTGCAGCGCCCCGTCCCGCCGAGGGGGCTCCACGCGTGCTGTTCGCCACGCTGCACGGCGAGCACCACGCGCTCGGGCTGCTGATGACGCGCGCCCTGTTCGCCGAGCAGGGTGCCGAATGCATCCATCTCGGGACAGATCTGCCGGCGGGCGACGTCGTTGCTGCCGCGACCGGCTTTCAAGCCGATATCGTCGCGCTGTCGTTCAGCTTCGCTTATCCGAAGCGTCATGTCCTGCCTGATCTGAAACATCTGCGCTCTGCATTGCCGCAGCGCATCGCGCTGTGGGCAGGCGGGGCCGCGACGCGCGGCATCCGCCGCCCGCCGCGCGGCGTGGGGTTGTTCGACGACCTGCCGGCGGCTTGCACCGCCATTGCGCAGCGTCTTGCCCAAGCGACCCATGCGAGCGCCTGAGAGCTGCTCGCCGGAGCGGCTTTCGCCAGCGCATCGGGCACTGCGCGAGGCCACGCATGCCATTCATGCCCGCCTCAACCGGCATCCACTGCTCAAGGGCATCACGCGACGAGGCTATCCACCCGAGTACTACGTGCGCGTCCTTGTCGCCTACTGGCATGCGTTTCGCCAAGTCGACGCATCGGTCGCGAATGCCCTGGGCCTCTGCCACTGCAGCTTCGAATACAGCCGCCGTCTCCCGTGGTTGCTCGACGACCTGCGGGCACTGGGCATCGATCCGGATGCCGTGGGCAATCGTCCGACCGTCCGGCACGAACCGCTCCGCCTTGAGGGACAGGCGGAGCTCGTTGGCGCACTGTATGCGATCGAGGGGTCCTCCCTCGGCGGCCAGGTGATCTACGCAAACCTAGCCCGCACCTTGCGGCTGACCACGACGTCCGGCGCACGGTTCTTTCATGGCTACGGCGAGCAGACCAGTGAACGCTGGCGACGCTTCGGATTGATCATGGCGGCCGAACTCGACGACGAATGCAAGCGCGCCATTGCCGCAGGCGGTGCCACGGCGGTGTTCAACTTGATGGAGCGGACCCTCGATGACTACGCCTTCCGAACGATCGGCTGAACTCGAGGAGGCGCTGAAGGTCTGCGCCAGCGAGGCCATTCAGCGCATCGGACACATCCAGCCGATCGGTGTGCTGCTGGGATTCGATCGCGACAGCTGGCGGATCCGGGCGGCAAGCGCTAATGTCGAAACCCTGTTCGGACTGAGGGCGCAAGAACTCATCGGTCGCCCGCTGGCCGACTTGCTGGAACCCGCCCAGTACGACGAGCTGCGATCGCTGATCGCGGGCGGCGACTGGACCGGCGCAAGACTGTGCTCCCTCGCCCTGCCGCATGCCGAACGGCCGACGTCCTATGACGCACAGATCTACCTCGACGATGCATTGTGCGTGCTTGAAATCGAATCGCAACCGGTGCAGCCGGACGACGTCTTTCACACGCTGTTCATCCCGATCCGCGACGCGCTCTGGAAGCTCGATGCCGAGACCGACATCGCGCGGTACGCCCAGCTTGCGGTGGAACAGGTCCGCATGCTCAGCGGATTCGACCGCGTGATGATGTACCGATTCGATGTCAACTGGGACGGCGAAGTCATTGCCGAAAGCAAGCTGCCGCAGGCTGACTCCTACCTCGGCAACCGATTCCCTGCGTCCGACATTCCACCGCAGGCACGCGCGCTCTACACCAGAAATCTGATCCGCGCGATCAGCGACATCGATGCCGTGCCCCTGGAGATCTTGACCGACACGGGCCTGAGGAACAACGGGACGATCGATCTGAGTCATTCATGGTTACGCAGCATGTCGCCCGTGCACCTGGAATACCTCAGAAACATGGGCGTCAAGGCCAGCATGAGCATTTCTCTGGTACAGAACGACCAATTGTGGGGACTGATCGCCTGTCACCACTTTTCGCCTCGCCACGTTGGCCTGCGGGCACGCGAGCTGAACGAATTCGTCGGCCGCGTGGTGTCATTGAAGCTGCTGAACATGGACACGGCGGAACGCGACCTGCTGCGCCAGCGGATCCGCGACACCCTGGTGGAACTGACACGACTGATCCGTGCCTCCCAGGATCTCGACACCGTCATCATCCTGCTCAAAGAGCGCTTGCTCGGTCTGGTTCGCGCCAGCGGTGCGGTGATCTCGATCGACGGCGCCCGCCACAGACTCGGCGAGGCGCCGGACGACGCCGTGCTCAGGCGCCTGATCGAACGGCTGCGCCGGATGCCGGCGGCTCCGGTACTGCATAGCGACGAACTCGCCCTGTTGCTCGACGAATCCGATCGCGAAAGCGTGGCTGCCAGCGGCCTGGGCGGCATGATGGTCGCCCCGCTCGATCACCACCTGCAGAATTTCGTCATGTGGTTCCGGCCAGGCATCCTGCGCACATTGCGCTGGGCCGGCAATCCCAGCAAGACCATCGTGCACGATGCCAGCGGGCCGCGAATCTCACCGCGGACGTCCTTCGACACGTGGATCGAAACCTATCGCGACAAGTCCCTGCCCTGGTCTCAGGTCGAAATCGACGCCGCAGGATCCCTGTCGATGGCCTTGATCGAACTGCTCGCGCAGAAGGCGCTGGAAATCAGCGAGGAGAGCTATCGCCTGCTGGCGGAAAACTCCACCGACATGATCGCCCGCCTCGACCTGCAGGGCGTGTTTCATTTCGCATCGCCGTCATGCCGCGACTTGTTCGGGCGCCGAAGCGAGGAACTGATCGGGCTGACTTTGGCAGACGTGTTCGACGAACCTGCCTCCAGCGTCGCCCGGGATCTGACGCAACTCCAGGCGCTTGGCGCGGTGGTCACGAGGGTCCTGCGCGGACGGCGCGCCGACGGTGGGGAACTCTGGGTCGAGGCAACGCTGAAGCACACCATCGGCCGTCGCGGCGAACAGGAGATCCTGCTCAATGCGCGCAACGTGACCCAGCGGCACAACTACCAACGCGCGATCGAGGAGGTACAGCGGCGCCACACCCAGATCCTCGAGGCCGCGGGCGAAGGCGTCGTCAGCCTGGATCAGCGAGGCTGCATCATCTACGCCAACGAAGTCGCCGCGCGGCTGCTCGGCCGCGAAGCACGCGATCTCGTCGGCATGCAGTGCGACGATGCCTTCGATTTCGAGGAACGACCGGCGCCCCCGGAACTCTGTCCCTTCCTGGCAACGCTGCAGGACGGCCAGACGCGACAGGGAAGCGCGACGTTACGGGCGCGCGGCGGCGTCGCCGCAGTCCGAGTCGGCTTCATCTGCACGCCATTGGCGCAGCGCGAGACCGGCGGCTGCGTCATCGTCTTCAGCGATAACGTGAATGCCGCGGACGGCCAGGATGCCGACACGGCAGACAGGATTCTCGACCAGGCGACGGAGGCGATCATGGTGACCGATGCGCATCGCCAGATCGTTTCGGTCAATCGCGCCTTCACCGAAATCACCGGATACACGGCCGAAGAAGCTCTGGGAAAAACGCCGAAGCTGCTGAAATCTGGAGTTCACACCCCGCACTTCTACAAGGAGTTGTGGGACTCCCTGAACGACAAGCGCCGCTGGTCCGGCGAGATCTGGAATCGTCGCAGGAACGGCGAGATCTACCCGCAGTGGGGCAGCATTTCGGCGATCCTGGACCACACCGGAAAGGTCAAGAACTACGTCGCTGTGTTCTCGGATATCTCGCGCGCCAAGCAAGCGGAGGAAAAGCTCTTCTACCTGGCGAACCACGACACGCTGACCGGGCTCGCCAACAGAATGCACTTCACGGAGAGCCTGAACCTGGCGCTCGAACGCTGTAGGCGACATCAGCGCAAGGCCGCGGTGCTCTTCATCGATCTCGACCGGTTCAAGATCGTCAACGACACGCTGGGCCACAGTGCCGGCGACACTTTCCTGAGAAAGATCGCGGAACGCCTGGAACGCATCACCCGCAAACACGACGCGCTGGCGCGCTGGGGCGGTGACGAATTCGTGATGCTGCTCGACGGCTTCGGCGAAGCCACGTCGATCGAGAGCCGCGTGCGGAATCTGATCGCCGCCCTGGCCGAACCGCTCTACCTCGCGGGACACGAACTCCTGCCGACGGCAAGTATCGGCATCGCCCAGTATCCGGACGATGCGCTCAAGTCGGTCGATCTGATCAAGGCAGCCGACATCGCGATGTACAGCGCCAAGCAATTGGGGCGCAACGGGTTCCAGTTCTACTCGCGCGTCTCGGTCAAGGATCTGACCCCCCAGCTCACACTGGCAACGGAGCTGCGCCATGCGCTTGACGAACAGCAGTTCTTTCTCGTCTACCAGCCGCAGGTCGATCCGTGCGACGCAACGCTCAAAGGCGTCGAGGCACTGCTGCGTTGGCGACACCCACTACGTGGCGAGTTGTCACCGACCGATTTCGTGCCGATGATCGAGGAACTCGGGCTGATGTGCGATCTCGGCAACTGGGTGCTCGCCGAGGCTTGTCGACAGCTCAAGGAATGGGCGGACGGCCAGGTGGCCATCCCGAAGGTCTCGGTCAACGTGTCGCCGCAGCAATTACGCGACACCTTCGTCCACGACACCGCCGAGACCATTCGGGACAGCGGCATCGACCCGGGCCGGCTTGAACTTGAAATCACCGAGGGCGCGCTCGAATCGGGAGACGTTGCACGATCCATCACGCTTCGCCTGCGCAGTCTGGGTGTTCGTCTGGCGGTCGACGACTTTGGCACCGGGTATTCGTCCCTGGCGCACCTCAAGCGCTTTCCGATCTCGTGCTTCAAGATCGACAAATCCTTCGTCGACGGCATTCCGCAGAACGAAGCAGACGTTGCCATCGTGCGGACCATTCTCGGTCTCGGCAAGAGCTTCGGCGTGGAGATCATCGCCGAAGGCGTGGAAGCCGAGGAGCAGATGCGTTTCCTGCGCGACGAGGGCGTCACGACCATCCAGGGCTTCTTCTTTGCGCGCCCGATGCGCCCCGCCGACCTGCTCCGCTGGATCTCGACCCACTCGCATTGACCTGCTGCGGGTTGTGGCTTCCTGCCTGCGCCGATCCTCTGCGCATCACAGGCCCCGGGATGAATTCGCCGCAACGTCCTGCGCGGCCGCCCGACCGGCGCATCCCGTCCCTGCAGAACCTGCATCCGACAGAGTTCTTCTGACCCCCGATAAACCTGCGAAGACCCCGGTGACAAGCCAGGGATGCGCCCGCCGAAGCGTCGGCGGACACGACGCCACCGTCCGCGGATTCAGGCCCAGCCGGCAGGCGCCCAGGCCTCCATCATCCGTGCTCGCGCGGCCTGCAGCCGGGCCGACATCAGTTCGGCAAAGATCTTCATCACCGCGTAGCCCAGCACCGGATCCTGTTCGCAGGCGCGCAGCAGCGCTTCGCCGTCGAATTCGACCAGGGTCGAATCGCGCACCGCCTGCGCCTCGAAGGTCCAGCGGTAGGGCGGGATCAACCACGACCAGCCCAGCACCTCGCCGGGACCGAGCTGCTGGACGTCCAGCGCCGGGCCGTTGATCGCCGGCACGCCGACCCGGATCGATCCGTCGCGCACGATGTAGAACCGGGTGGCGCGGTCGCCCGGCCGGAACAGCACCTCTCCGGCGGCAACGCGCCGGGTCGCGGCATTGGCCGCGACCACGGCCAATTGCGGTTCGGACAGCGCGCGCAGGATGGAATGCGCGCGCAGATAGGTCACGAGATCGGATGCGGACATGACGGACTCCTTCGGGAGGCTCGCGGGACCGGCGCATGGAGCATTTCTGCGCCGTTGTCGCCGCAGCGGACATGGCGTTCATTTCATGACCGCCGGCTCGCCGCGCTGTTGTCCGGCATCAAGACAATCGGATTCCGCCCGGCCAGGTTGCGCCGTCTGTCATCACCGGTCCCGCGGCTGCCCGCTTCCGGTGCATCGAAGGGCGAACGTGGCGGCAAACCGACTCGGCCCACGCGAGACTGTTACAAGAGACGACGCCGACCCGCGTTTTGTTCAATGCGTTGCAGTCGGGTGCGGCGGATTTCATAGACTATGGCCGGTTGACGTCATTTCACGCCCGCGTCGCGGGAAGAACGGCGACGAATGCAAGGAGAGGACCGTCTTGCCCGGGTCCTCGCCGCAATCGTCCGGCCTCGCTGTCGGGGCGGCGTTGTTCCCCCAACCGGCGAGATCGGGGCGCGGGCGTGAAACGGCGTCGACAACCCCCGTTTCCGTTTTTTTCATGCATGGGAGAAATGCAATGCAGAAGTCCATCCTGAATCCGAAACTTGCCCTCCTCGGCGTCGCCCTGGCGGCCGGCCTGCTCGGCGGCTGCGCCTCGACCAGCGATCTGGCCAAGACCACCGCGACGGCCAACGAAGCCAAGCAGACCGCCGACCAGGCCAAGCAGGCCGCCGCCGCCGCGCAAAGCCAGGCCGTCCAGGCCGGCAAGACCGCCGACCAGGCGAACCAGACCGCCAACGCGGCGATGCAGAAGGCCGACCAGGCGTCCAGCACCGCGAACGACGCCAAGAGCGAAGTCGAGCGCCTGAAGGCCGAAGTCGACCGCATGTTCAAGAAGACGATGCAGAAGTGATCGTCGTGGCGCCGTCCGGCGAGGCGGCGCCCGCATCGAACCGCGCCGGGCCCGACGGCCCGGCGCCGACTTCAGCGGACGATCACGACGGTGCCGACGTGGACCCAGCGGGCCAGCCGCCACACCTGCGCGTTGGTGAGCGCGATGCAGCCGTCGGTCCAGTTGACCAGTTGCTGCACCAGCGGCGATCCGCTGCCCAGTCCGTGAATTCCGATGTCGCCGCCGAGCGCGGTGTCCTGCGGTGGCAGTCGGTCGCGGCGGAACGCGTTGACGATGGCGTCGAGTCCGGATCGATCGAGACGGCCGTCGAGATAGGCGCGCCGGGCGATTGCCGGCGTCGGATAGTCGAGTCCGAAGAACAGGCCGAACCGGCTGTGCCGGTCGATCCAGGCGACACGGAAACGCCCGCGCGGCGTCGTGTCGTCGCCGCGCAGATGCAGATCGGACACGCCGCCACTGCCGATGGCGACGTTATCGAACCGTGCGATGATGCGGTCATGCGGCGACCGCACCGTCAGCGTCAGCCGGTGGGTGTCGACCACGACGAAGGGCTGCTCCGCGGCCCGGACGCCACCGGCCCCCGCAATCGACAGCAGCAGTGCCAGGCCCGCACTCCTGCCCCAACCTAACCAGCGTTCCATTCCATGAGGCTTCCCAAATCGACTGCTGCGGCCGCCCTGCTCTGGCTGGCAGCCGCCCTCGCTCCGGCGACACGCGCAGCCACCTTCGCGCTGCCGACCGACGGCAGCAACATGGTGGGCGAGATCCGCGTGGTCACGCTCGCCGACCCGCGCAACACCCTGCTCGACATCGGTCGTCATTTCGACCTCGGCTACAACGAGATCACCGCCGCCAATCCCGGTGTCTCGGTCTGGATGCCGGGCGCCGGGACCCGCATCGTCGTTCCCACCGAATTCATCCTGCCCCCCAAGCCCTGGGTCGGCATCGTCGTCGACGTGCCGCAGCGCCGGCTGTATTACTTCCCGACCCCGCGACCGGGCGAACCGGCCCGCGTGATCACCTTCCCCGTCGGCATCGCCCGCCCCGGCTGGCCGACTCCGCTGGGAAGCACGCGCATCATCGCCAAGTACAAGGATCCGTCGTGGATCGTCCCGAAGGATATCCTGCAGGAGCATCATCAGGAAGGCGACGCCCGCTTCCCGAGCTATTTCCCGCCGGGTCCGGGAAATCCGATGGGCATGCTGGCGATGCAGACCGGATTCCCCGCGATCTTCATCCACGGCACCAACCGGCCGTGGGGCGTGGGCATGGAGGTCAGCCACGGCTGCGTCCACCTGTATCCGGAAGATGCGGCCGACCTGTTCCCGCGTCTGCCCGTCGGCACGCCGGTCCGGGTCATCAACCAGCCCGTTCTGGTCGGCAGTCGGGGCGGCGCGCTGTACGTGAGCGCGGCACCGCCCGTGGCCGATTACCCCACGCAGGAGAGCTACCTCACCCAGGCGGTGGCGGCGTTGACCCGGTTCCGCAAGGACCACCCCGGCGCCGTTCCCGATCCGGTGCCCTGGAAGGCCCTGCTCGCCGCAGCCAATGCGCACCGCATCATCCCGGTGCCCATCGGACCGGGTGCGGCCGGCATCGAACAGCGGATCGCCGACCTCGCGCCCGCCCCCTATGCCGTCCCGCCCTACGGCATCGACGCCAACAACGCCGCCGCGCCGACGCCACGCTCGGTCACATCAGCGGACTGACCCCGGCCGGCAGCCGCTGCAGCGTGGTCAGCGTCGTGCTGATGTGATCTTCGAGCGCCAGCGCCGCGCGCGCGTCGGCACGCCGCATCGCGGCCTCGTAGATCTCGGCATGCTCGCGATGGACGTCGCGCCGGCTGTCCTCCAGGCCGATGCACAACCGCCGGTAGCGCTCGCCGTGCTGCGACAGGATGCGCAGCACCATGGTGGTCCAGGGTGAAGCCGCGGCCGAGATCAGCTCTTCATGGAACCGCCGGTTGCACGCTTCCCAGGCGGAGCGCTGCCCGAGCGACACCGGCTGCTCGTAGGCGCTGAGCTGCTCGTAGCTGCGCCGCACGCGCTGCTCCCAGGCGTCATCGCCGTGGCGCACCGACTCGCGCAGCGCGTCCACCTCGATGTGAATGCGCAGCCGCGTGATGTCGGCCAGATCGGCAAGCGACATCGGCGTGACGCGGAAGCCGCGCTGCCCCTCGGCGATGACCAGTGCGTCGCTGACCAGCCGGGTCAGCGCCTCGCGCAGCGTTCCTGCGCCGACCTGGTAGACGTCCTTGAGGTGTTCGACGCGCAGCTTGGTGCCCGGCGGGTAGTGGCCTTCGATGATGTGCCGCCGCAGCCGCAGGTAGGCCTGCTCGACAAGGGTGCGCGCCGGTGCACCGGCATCGTCGCTGGCGTCGCCCGACGGCCGTGCACCCGGCGTCGGATGAAGGATCTCGCCGGGGCCGTCGCGCGGAACAGGCGTCGGATGCGGGATGCTCATGATGTCCGATCCTCCGTATCGTCGCCCCGGGCCAGCCGGTAGCTCAGCTGCGCGCGGCTCAGCCCGAGGATGCGCGCGGCCGCGGACAGGTTGCCGCCGGTCTTGTTCACGGCTTCGTGGAGCAAGGAGCGTTCCAGCCCCACGATGCCTTCGCCGCAATGCTGCAGCTGGTCGAGCAGCGCACCGCAGTCGAGCGCGCTGGTGCGATGCCGCGCCAGTTGCCCCTTGACGTCGATGCCGATGCCGGGCGGGAATGCCATGCCCGGAAACAGATCCTGCGCGTCGACCACCCGGTCGGCGCGCGCCAGGATGACCGCGCGCTCGACCAGGTTCTCCAGCTCGCGCACGTTCCCGGGCCAGTCGTGGCCGCGCAGCGCGTCGTAGGCGTGGTCGCTCAGCAGCGGCACCGGCTTGCCGTGCAATGCGGCGAAGCGTTCGAGCATCGCGCGGGCCAGCGCCTCGATGTCGTCGCGGCGCTCGCGCAGCGGCGGGATCGCGACCGGGTAGACGTTGATGCGATAGAACAGGTCGGCACGGAAGCGTCCTTCCTTGACCGCCTGCTCGAGATGCCGGTTGGTCGCGGCGACCAGGCGGACGTCGACCTTGCGGCTCTGCGTTGCGCCGAGACGCTCCACCTCGCCCTCCTGGATCACCCGCAGCAGCTTGGCCTGGGCCGGCAGCGGGAGTTCGCCGATCTCGTCGAGGAACAGCGTGCCGCCGTCGGCGCGCTCGAAGCGCCCCGGCCGGGTCGCCTGCGCGCCGGTATACGCGCCCTTCTCCGCGCCGAACAACTCCGACTCGATCAGCTCGTGCGGAATCGCCGCGCAGTTGATGGCGACGAACGGCTTATCGGCACGGTTGCTGAGTGCATGGAGGGCGCGGGCGAAGCGCTCCTTGCCGACCCCGGTCTCGCCGCTGAGCAGCACCGTGACCTGCGTCGGCGCAGCGGTCTGCAGCAAGGCATAGGCCTTGCGGAACGCCTCCGACTGTCCGACCAGCCGCGTCCGGTCGCCCTCCGCCGCGATTTCCAGACGCAGCGACTCGACCTGGGTCTGCAGATCCTGGAGGGTGCGCAGCATCGACTCCGGACGGAAATACGACGCCAGCTCATCGGCATCGTCCCATTCCTCCTGCGGCTTGCCGACGATGCGGCAATGCGCGTCGCCACAGCCGGCGCATTCGACCTCCTTGAACAGGATGGTCCGGCCCATGAACGCGCTGGTGTAGCCCGAGGCATAGCCGATCAGCATCCAGCACACCGGTCCGTCCTGGATCCCGAAGTCGCGCGCGTGGACCTCGGCCTCCCACGAATGCATCCACCGGAATTCGCCGTGGAAGTCCCCGGTCTGCGGGTCGGCCTCGAACCGCAGCGGCGTCACCTGGACCGCTCCTTCGAGCATGTGCAGCTGCGGACCGACGACGAACATGTCGTAGAGCGCCGCTCCGGCGCGGACGCGCTTGGCCAGCGCGGCGTCGCGCTCGCCCGCGGCGAATCCGGCCCGGGTGAAGTAGCGCCGGGTCTGCTCCGGCCCGACACTCTGCATCAGCTCGCGCCGCAGCGCACCGAGCGACGCGGAATGCAGCAGCAGCATGCGCTGGCCGGCCAGCCAGATCCGGCCATCGCCCGCCGAGAAATGGATCAGCCGACGCAGATCGGTGTCGGCCGGCAATGGCGGAAGCTTGTGTCGGGGCATGGCCAATTACTCGAGATTTTTCCGAACCCTCGGATGTCGCGGCAAAGATAGAGGAAATTTCATCATTTCGTCAAACAGCGCGCGACCACCTGCGGGAAATCATCAAATCCCATTTTTTATCAAGGCCCTGTGAGCTTCCATCGCGGCAACCGTGTGTCCGGGTTTTCCCCAGGAATGGTGCGCAACGGTCGGGCGCGACATCGGCGTTTACCCTGAATTCTCGAGACTTCTGGGCTGATCGGGACTTTCTGGCATGTTTGCTGCTCCTTGCACCATCGAGGAGACAGCGATGCACCAGACACCGCCAGCAGGTCGCACCGACGCGGATTTCGATCCAGCACGCCGCTTCGTGCGCGTGACGGGCAGCAATGCGCACGGCTTCGTCGAATTCGAGTTCTCGATCGGATCGGACGAACTCTGCGTCGAGCTGATGCTGCCGCCCGATGCGTTCGACGAGTTCTGCCTGGCGCAGCGCGCCGAGCGGCTGCCCGCCGAGCGATCCGGCACGGCAACCGGCACGCAGCGCCAACCGCCCTCAGGCAGACACACACCATGACGAGGAGCAAGACACGATGAGCATCGATCTGAAGACCGTCGACATCAAGCCGCTGCGCCACACCTTCGCGCACGTCGCGGCCCACGTCGGCAGCGACAAGGCGGCTTCGCGCTACCTGGAAGGCACGATGGGCGCGCAGCCCGAAGTCAACTTCCACTACCGCCCCACCTGGGATCCGGACCACACGCTGTTCGACGCCACGCGCACCGCCGTCGTGATGCGTGACTGGTACGCCCTGCGGGACCCGCGCCAGTTCTACTACGCCACCTGGACCATGACCCGCGCCCGCCAGCAGGACGCGGTCGAGGCCAACTTCGCGTTCGTCGAATCGCGCGGCATGGTCGACGCCATCCCGCCGGCGCTGCGCGAACAGGCCCTGTCGGTGCTCGTCCCGCTGCGCCACGCCGCGTGGGGCGCCAACATGAACAACTCGCAGATCTGCGCCACCGGCTACGGCACGGCGTTCACCGCGCCGGCCATGTTCCACGCGATGGACAACCTCGGCGTCGCGCAGTTTCTCACCCGGCTCGCCCTGACCGTCGAGGGGCCCGCGGCGCTCGACGCGGCGAAGCAGGCGTGGCTCGAAGCCCTCGATTGGCAGCCGCTGCGGCGCTACGTCGAGGACACGCTGGTCGTGCAGGATCCGGTCGAGCTGTTCGTCGCGCAGAACCTGGCGCTCGACGGGCTGCTGTATCCGCTGATCTACGACGCCTACGTCGATGACCGCATCGCCCTCGAAGGCGGCAGCGCGATCGCGATGCTGACGGCCTTCATGCCCGAATGGCACGACGAATCCGGGCGCTGGATCGACGCCGTGGTCAAGACCATGGCCGCCGAGTCCGAGGACAACCGCGCGCTGCTCACCCACTGGCTGCGCGGCTGGGAGGAGCGCGCTGCCGAGGCGCTGCTGCCGGTCGCCGAACTCGCGCTGCGCGATGCGGGCCGGTCGGTCCTTGAAGAAACCCGCCAGCAGCTCCGCGCCCGCGCGGCGAAATGCGGCATCGCGCTCTGATCGTTCGAGGAGACGACATGTCCAACGTATTCATCGCCTTCCAGGCCACCGACGAGTCGCGTCCGGTGATCGAAGCCATCCTGGCGGACAACCCCGAAGCGATCGCAGTCGAGTCGCCGGGAATGGTCAAGATCGATGCCCCGGGACGACTGACCATCCGCCGCGACAGCATCGAGCAGCGCACCGGCACGCGCTTCGATCTGCAGCAGATCCACCTCAACCTCATCACCCTTTCGGGTCACATCGACGAGGACGACGACCAGTTCACGCTGAGCTGGCGGCATTGACCGCGCCGGTCCTTGCGACCGAAGCCGGACGGCGGGCGCCGCGCCCGCACGACACACAGACAAGGAGACGACCCATGGACACCCGCACGACCAAGCCCAGGCTCGGACTGAAGGATCGCTACGCCGCGATGACCCGCAGCCTCGGCTGGGAGACCACCTACCAGCCGATGAGCAAGGTGTTTCCCTACGACCGCTACGAAGGCATCAAGATTCACGACTGGGACAAGTGGGAAGACCCGTTCCGGCTGACCATGGATGCGTACTGGAAGTACCAGGGCGAGAAGGAGAAGAAGCTCTACGCGGTGATCGACGCCTTCCAGCAGAACAACGGCTTTCTCGGCGTCACGGACGCGCGCTACGTCAACGCGCTCAAGCTGTTCATCCAGGGCGTGTCGCCGCTGGAGTACTGCGCGCACCGCGGCTTCGCCCATGTCGGCCGCCACTTCACCGGGGTCGGTGCGCGGGTGGCCTGCCAGATGCAGTCG
>JAKAIB010000056.1 GCA_021814605.1 Pseudomonadota bacterium
TGCGCCAGCCGCTGCACCGCGCCGGCGCCGCGGCCCAGCGCGACCGACTGCGGCGCATCGTCCCAGCAGGTCAGCCCCAGCTGCATGCCGTCGGCGCGCAGCGCCTGCACGGCGGCGGCGAGCAGCCCGGCGCGCGCCGCCTGCTCGGCCTTGGTGCGCAGGCGCGTCCCGAACGCCATGTGCGGCCGCAGGTCGAGCAGCAGGTGCCAGGTGGCGACGTGTTCCTCCCGATGCTGGCGGACATAGGGCCGGCCGGTGCGGGCGAGCAGCCGCCAGTGCAGGTCGCGCAGGTCGTCGCCGGGCTGGTAGGCCCGGCTTTCGGCGTAATCCAGCCCGCGGCCGATGAACCCCGACGGCCGGTCCCCGGCGCCGCGGGCGGCAACCGGGCGCGAAGCCGGAGCGTCGGCGCCCCGGGCGAGCGCGATCAACGCCGCGGCGTCGGCCGGGTCGAGCAGCGGCCGACGCGCCGCAGACGCCGCGGCCGCGAAATGGCCGACGCTGCGCAACCAGCGCCGCAGGCGCCCATGCCCCGCGTCGGCCGGGGTCACTGCCAGCATCGTCCGCCCCGCGACGGGTGGGGACGGCCGGCGCCGCCGGCCGGAACGCCGTCGACCTCGACCGTCGATCCCGTCATCGGCGGACTCAGGGCCAGGTCGTGGCACCGAGCAGCGCGGCGATCACCGCGTCGGCGTCGACGCCCTGCAGCCCGGCGTCGATCGACAGCACCAGACGGTGGCGCAGCACGTCCGGCGCCAGCGCGATCAGGTCGTCGGGCAGGACGAAGTCGCGCCCCTGCAGGTACGCCAGCGCCCGCGCCGCCAGCGCCAGCGCCAGCACCGCGCGCGGCGACGCGCCGGCGGCAACCGTTCCGGCGAGCCGCGGCACGTGCCGCTCCGGCGCGCGCGTGGCCCGCACCAGGTCGACGATGGCGCGCTGCAGCGACTCGGCGACGTGCACCTGCAGCACCTCCTGCCGCGCCGCCAGCACGGCGGCGATGTCGATCGCGGGAGGCGTCGCGTCCGCCGCAGCGTCGGGAGCCCCGCCGCGCAGGTGCAGCTGCAGGATGCGCAGTTCCTCGCCGGCCGCCGGGTAGTCGAGCCGCACGTGCAGCAGGAAGCGGTCGAGCTGCGCCTCGGGCAGCGCGTAGGTGCCGGCCTGCTCCAGCGGGTTCTGCGTCGCCAGCACGAGGAACAGCGGCGGCAGCGCGTGCGTCACCCCGCCGATCGTGACCTGATGTTCCTGCATCGCCTCGAGGAGCGCCGACTGCACCTTGGCCGGGGCGCGGTTGATCTCGTCGGCGAGCACGATGTCGTGGAACAGCGGCCCGGGAACGAAGCGCAGGCTGCCGTCGGCCGGGTTGAACATCTCGCTGCCGGTCAGGTCGCCCGGCAGCAGGTCGGGGGTGAACTGCACCCGCTGGAACGCGGCATGCACCCGCGCCGCAAGCGCCTTGACCGCCGTGGTCTTGGCCAGCCCGGGAAGGCCTTCGAGCAGCAGGTGGCCGCCGGTGATCAGCCCGACGACCAGCCGGTCGAGCAGCGCCGTCTGGCCGACGATGTCGGCGGCGAGTTCGCGCCGCAGCGCGGCGATCGCGGCCTGATGCGGGAAGGACATGGAAGTGCGGCGGGCACGACGCCGGAACGCCGTGGCATTCATCGATTCATCAGAATGGACCGATGTTATCCGTGCGGGCCGACACGCGATCGGGGAACAACCCGGATAATCCGGCGGTCGCCGTGCCATCCCGATCTGCCCGATGTCCACCTTTCCGCCCGACGCCGCCGAAACGCCCGGCGCCATCCCCTTTCCCTGCGATTTCCCGATCAAGATCATGGGCCGCAACGTCGACGGCTTCGCCGACGCGGTGGCCGAGGTCGTGCTGCGCCATGCGCCCGACTACGACGTCGCGACCATGGAGCTGCGCCCGTCCCGGGAGCGGAACTACCTGGGCTGCACCTGCACCATCCGCGCCACCAGCCGCGCCCAGCTCGACGCGCTGTACCGCGAGCTGACCTCGCATCCGATGGTCTCGGTCGTGCTGTGACCCGGCGCGCGGACGATCCGCAGTCCGCGCCGGGGATCTTCCTCGCCTTCCTGCGCCTGGGCCTCACAGCATTCGGCGGCCCGATCGCCCACCTCGAATATTTCCGCCGCGAGTTCGTCGAACGCCGTGGCTGGCTGTCGGCGCAGGCCTACGGCGACCTGGTCGCGCTGTGCCAGTTCCTGCCCGGGCCGGCGAGTTCGCAGGTCGGCATCGGCCTCGGGCTGATGCGCGGCGGGCTGCGCGGCGCCGTCTCCGCCTGGCTCGGCTTCACCCTGCCGTCGGCGCTGGCGATGACGCTGTTCGCGCTGCTGCTCACCCATGTCGGCGCGGCGGCGCACGGCGCCTGGCTGCACGGCCTCAAGCTGGTCGCCGTCGCGGTGGTCGCGCAGGCGCTGTGGGGCATGGGCCGCAGCCTGTGTCCCGATCGCGAACGCGCCAGCCTCGCGGTGGCGGCGGCGGTGCTCGCCGTGCTGCTGCCGGGAACGACCGGGCAGCTGGCGGTGATCGCCCTCGGCGCCGCGGCCGGCCGCTGGCTGCTGCGCGCCCCGCCCGAGGCGGTGCACGCCCCGCTGCACGTGCCGCTCGGGCGGCGCAGCGCGGTTGCGCTGCTCGTTGCGTTCGCGGCGTTGCTCGTCGGCCTGCCGCTGCTCGCCGCGGCGCTGGACACGCCGGTGCTGACCCAGTTCGCCGGGTTCTTCCGCGCCGGCGCGCTGGTATTCGGCGGCGGCCACGTCGTGCTGCCGCTGCTGCAGTCGCTGGTCGTGCCGTCGGGCTGGGTGAGCAACGCCGACTTCCTCGCCGGCTACGGCGCGGCGCAGGCGGTGCCCGGGCCGCTGTTCACCTTCGCCGCCTTCCTCGGCGCGGCGTCGCAGTCGCCGCCGGGCGGCTGGGCTGGCGCAGCGGTCGCGCTGGCCGGCATCTTCCTGCCGGGCTTCCTGCTCGTCGCCGGCAGCCTGCCGCTGTGGGCCGGGCTGCGCCGCCATCCGGCGATGCGCAGCGCGATGCAGGGAATCAACGCCGCCGTGGTCGGGCTGCTGCTCGCGGCGTTCTACGACCCGGTGTGGACCGCGGCGATCCACCGTCCGAAGGATTTCGTCGTCGCGCTGGCGGCGCTGCTGCTGCTCCAGGCGTGGCGCGTTCCGCCCTGGGCGGTGGTGCTGATCGGGGCGGCGACGGCGGCGCTGCTGGGCTGAGTCTCGCACCCGCACACGCAATCGCTGCCCCGAGGAAGCTTCGCAGGCCCGCGACATCCCGGGGCGCGCGCAGACGCGCCGCGCGCCGCGCGATCCGGTCAGGCCTCGGGTTCGCCGACCAGCGCGCGGGCGAACGCCCGCGCATCGAACGGCTGCAGGTCGTCGAGGCCCTCGCCGACGCCGACGAAATACACCGGCACCGGCCGCTCGCGTGCGATCGCGGCGACCACTCCACCCTTGGCGCTGCCGTCGAGCTTGGTCACGATCAGTCCGGTCAGGCCGAGCGCGTCGTCGAAGGCGCGCAACTGCGCCAGCGCGTTCTGGCCATTGTTGGCGTCGATCACCAGCAGGATCTCGTGCGGCGCACCGTCCATCGCCTTGGCGACGACGCGCTTGACCTTCTTCAGCTCCTCCATCAGGTGCAGCTGGGTCGGCAGCCGGCCGGCGGTGTCGACGATGACCACGTCGATGCCGCGGGCACGCCCGGCGGTGACCGCATCGAACGCCACCGCGGCCGGGTCGCCGCCTTCCTGCGCGATCACCTGCACCTGGTTGCGCTGCCCCCAGGCGACGAGCTGCTCGCGCGCTGCGGCGCGGAAGGTGTCGCCGGCGGCCAGCAGCACGGTCTCGTCGGCGCGCAGCAGGTGCTGGGTGAGCTTGCCGATCGACGTCGTCTTGCCCGCGCCATTGACCCCGACCATCATCAGCACCGTCGGACTCTGCCGCCCGATGTCCAGCGGCTTCTCCAGCGGCGCAAGCAGCTCGGCCAGCACCTGCGCGAGCAGCACGCGCACCTGCTGTGGGGTTTCGGCCCGCTCGGCCTTGACCCGTCGCCGCAGTTCGGCGAGCAGCGCGGTGGTCGCCGGCACGCCGGCATCGGCCATGATCAGCGCCGATTCGAGTTCGTCGTACAGCGCGTCGTCGATGCGGGCGCCGACGAACAGCCCGCTCAGGCCGGCACCGGTCTTGCGCAGACCGGAACGCAGGCGGTTGAACCAGCCCGGCGCGGGCTGCTCGACCGCGACGGCGACATCGGCGGCAGCCGGCCCCGCCTGCGGCTCGGCTTGCGGCGGCAGCGCCACGTCGGCGACAGCATCGGCTGCCGCGGCCGCCTCGGGGGCGGACTTGCGTTTGAAGAAGCGGAACATGGAATCGGGGTGCGGGCGGCCGGGAACGCGGCCGGCGATCCCTACAATTTACCTGCCCATGAAAACCGATCCGTCGCTCCGTCAATCCGGTCGCCCGCCGCGCCATCGTCCGCCGGGCGAAGTGCGCATCATCGGCGGGCTGTGGAAGCGCAGCAAGCTCGCGGTGCCCGACCTGCCCGGTCTCCGGCCGACCCCCGACCGGGTGCGCGAGACGGTATTCAACTGGCTGGGCCAGACGCTGTCGGGCCGGCGCGTGCTCGACCTCTACGCCGGTAGCGGCGCACTCGGCATCGAGGCCGCGTCGCGCGGCGCGGCGACCGTGGTGCTGGTCGAGCAGCATCCGCGCTGCGCGGCGGCGATCGACGCCGCCGCGCGCCGCCTCGGCGCGACGCAGGTGGAGGTGCGCACCGCCGACGCCCTCGCCGCCGCGCAGTCGCTGGCGCGGCTGGGCGAGCGCTTCGACGTGGTGTTCGTCGACCCGCCGTACGCGGCCGCGTTGCAGCGGGCGGCACTGCGCGCGGTGGCGCCGCTGCTCGCCGACGGCGGCCTGGTCTACGTCGAGACCGACGACCCGGCTCTGCTCGACGCGGTGGCGACCGACGGCTGGACGGCGTGGCGCCGTGGCCGGGCCGGCCATGTCCACTTCGCCCTGCTGCATCGCGGCAACGATATCGCCGCCTGAACCCCCGGATTGCAGCGAACGGCCGGCAACTCCGCCTAAACTGGCTTCCCCCACGCCAGCCACCGCGCCATGCTGCTCGCCATCTACCCGGGAACCTTCGATCCCCTGACCCGCGGCCACGAGGATCTGGTCCGCCGCGCCAGCAAGCTCTGCGACCGGATGGTCGTCGCGATCGCGGCCGGCCACCACAAGAACGCGATGTTCACCCTGGACGAGCGCCTCGAGATCGCCCGCGAGGTGCTCGCGCCCTACGCCAACGTCGAAGTCTGCGGCTTCACCGGACTGCTGCGCGACTTCGTCGTCGAGCGCGGCGGCCAGGTCGTCGTGCGGGGGCTGCGGGCGGTGAGCGACTTCGAGTACGAGTTCCAGATGGCCGGGATGAACCGCCAGCTCATGCCCGAAGTCGAGACGCTGTTCCTCACCCCGGCCGACCAGTACCAGTTCATCTCCGGGACGTTCGTGCGGGAAATCGCGATGCTCGGTGGCGACGTCAGCAAATTCGTGGTCCCCTTGGTGATGGAGCGGCTGCGCGCCCGCGTGGCGCAGCGGCGCAACGGCAATTCCTGACCCCGAACATCATGGCTTTGTGGATCACCGACGACTGCATCAACTGCGATGTGTGCGAGCCTGAATGCCCCAACCAGGCGATTTCGATGGGGCCGGAAATCTACGACATCGACCCCGACCGCTGCACCGAGTGCGTCGGGCACTTCGGCACCCCGCAGTGCGTCCAGGTCTGCCCGGTGAGCTGCATCGTGCCGCGTCCGGACCGTCCCGAGACACCCGACCAGTTGCTGGACAAGTTCCGCCGGCTGACCGGCACCGCGACGACAGCGGACTGAGCGCGGTGGCGCAACGGGCCGCCAGCGGCGGTTCACTGCGCCGGCGCCGCCTTCGGAATCACCACCCGGCGCGTGGCTGACGGCCGATGCCGGCGCACGACGCGGCGCCGTTCCGCAGCCTGCGCCTTGCGCGCGGCGGCCGCCTGCAGCGCACGCTGCCGCGCCAGTTCGCGCTGCCGGACGGCCTCCTCCCGGCGGCGCTGCGCCTCGCGCGCTGCGTTTTCCTGGTGCAACTGCGCGCCCAGGGCGTGCAGGCGTTGGGTCTGGAGATCGGCCTGGCGGCGCTGCGCATCGGACCGGGCATCGCGCACATCGATCGCCGACCCGGCGGCGCAAGGCTGGTGCGAATAGCTGTTGCCGCAGCGCCAGACCGGCGGCGCCGGCTGCTGCGCCCAGGCCGACGCCGCGATGGCCAGACCTCCCAGCACGATCCCCACCGCACGGCCATACCGCTTCATTGCCCGCCTCCCTCGCTTCGCCCCGACGCGGCGCCGGCGCCACGCTGCGGCTTGCCGCCGTCGGCCCGGTTCTGGCGGTGCAACTGCATCGTCGCCACCTCGGGTTCGCCCTTGACCATCAGCGGCAGCACCGCCTGCGCCTGCTCCATCGCCTGCTCGATCAGCGTCAGTTCCGACTGCGGCGGCTTGCCGAGGACGAAGCCGACCACCTGCGCGCGATCGCCGGGATGCCCGATGCCCAGACGCAGCCGCCAGAACTGCGGCCCGCCGAGGTGGGCGATGATGTCGCGCAGTCCGTTGTGCCCGGCGTGGCCGCCGCCGAGCTTGAGCTTGGCCTGTCCCGGCAGAAGGTCGAGTTCGTCGTGCGCGACCAGGATGTGCTCGGGCGGGATCTTGTAGAAGCGGGCGAACGCGCCGACGGCCTGGCCGGAGCGGTTCATGTAGGTCGTCGGCTGCAGCAGCCAGAGTTCCCGGCCGCCGAGCCGCACGCGGGCGACGTCGCCGAAGAAGCCGCGTTCAGGCCGCAACGCGACCCCCGCAGCGGTCGCCACCTGGTCGACGAACCAGAAGCCGGCGTTGTGGCGGTCCAGGGCATGTTCCGGCCCGGGATTGCCCAGTCCGACGAGGAGTTCGATCATGGCCGGCGACGGGTCGATGATGGAAGGTTTGCAGCGCGCGCGCCGGTCACTCGTCGCGCGGCTGGCGGCGCAGCAGTCCGTCGAGCGCCTGCTGCGCGGTCAGCTCGCCGGAAAGCAGCCGGCCGACCGCCTCGGTGATCGGCATGGCCACGCCATGTGCGCGGGCCAGCGCCAGCGCGGTGTGCGCGGTGTGCACGCCCTCGGCCACATGCCCGAGTTCGGCGACGATCTGGTCGAGCTTGCGCCCCTGCGCCAGCGCCAGGCCGACGCGACGGTTGCGCGACAGGTCGCCGGTCGCGGTCAGGACCAGGTCGCCGAGTCCGCTCAGTCCCATGAAGGTCTCTGCCTGCCCGCCGAGCGCGACGCCCAGCCGCGACAGCTCGGCCAGTCCGCGGGTGACCAGCGCGGCGCGCGCGTTGTGACCCAGTCCCATGCCGTCGCTGACGCCGGTGGCGATCGCCAGCACATTCTTCACCGCGCCGCCGACCTCGACGCCGATCACGTCGGCGGTGGCGTAGATGCGCATCGCGCCATGGTGCAGCGCATCGACCCCGGCCCGCTGCAACGCCGCCGTGCAGCTCGCCAGGGTCAGCGCGACCGGCAGCCCGCGCGCCACCTCGACGGCGAAGCTCGGCCCGGACAGCGCGCCGCAGGCCGGTGCATCGTCGACCCCGGCGAACACCGCGTCGAGCACCGCGTGCGGCAGCAGGCCGGTGCCCTGCTCGAAGCCCTTGCACAACCACAGCAGCTGCTGCACCCGCGCCGCGGCCGGCCGGTCGGCGTTGAAGGTGCGCACCGCCTGCGCCGTCTGGCGCAGCGCCGACACCGGCACGGCCAGCAGCAGCAGGCCGTTCGCGCCCGCGGCGTGGCGCAGCGCCGCGTCGAGGTCGGACTCGGCCAGCAGGTCGGGCGGCAGCGCGACATCGGGCAGGTAGCGCGCGTTCTCGCGGTCGCGCTGCATGCGCTGCGCCTGCTGCGGGTCGCGCGCCCACAGCACCACCGGCTGCTGCGCGGCGATCTGGCAGGCGATACCGGTGCCCCAGGCGCCGGCGCCGAGAACCGTCAGCGATCGAACCGGGCTGCGCTCCATCGCGTCGCCGGAGACTGCCTCAGTTCAGCGTCTCGGGAGTGAGGATCGACGGCGCCGCCGCGGCGCCCTGCTGCGCCCGCTGCTGCTCGTACATGGCCTGGAAGTTGATCTCGGCCAGGTGCACCGGCGGGAAGCCGGCACGGGTGATCGCGTCGGCCAGGTTGGCGCGCAGGTAGGGATAGACGGTCTGCGGGCAGGCGATGCCCAGCAGCAGGTCGGCGTGATCCTGCGGCACGTTGCGCATTTCGAAAATACCGGCCTGCTTGCCCTCGACCAGGAACAGCACCCGGTCCTGGATCCGCGCGGTGATGGTCGCGCCGACACTGACCTCGAAAATGCCTTCCGCGACCGGCGTCGCCTCGACGTGCATCTGCACGTCGACGCTGGGCTGTGCCTGTTCGAGCAGGATCTGCGGCGAGTTGGGCTGTTCCAGCGACATGTCCTTGAGGTAGCAGCGCTGCAGCACGAACACGGGCGCATCGGCCTGCGCGGAATCGGGGGTTGCACTCATCGGAAAGGCTCCATGGAAAAATGCCCGCGACTGCGGGCATGGGGTGATTGGAGGCGGATTCTAGGCGCGCAGCGTGACAGTCCGGCGGCAAGCCGGCCCGCACGACAGACGCCGGCGCGATCAGGCGGTGCCAAGCAGCGGCATCAGACCACCGCTGGCGTCGAGCGCGTACAGATCGTCGCAGCCGCCGACATGGGTATCGCCGACGAAGATCTGCGGCACGGTGCGCCGGCCGGTGGCCTCCATCATCTGCATCCGCTGCTGCGGATCGAGATCGACCCGGATCTCCTCGATCTGGGTCACGCCGCGCTTCTGCAGCAGCATCTTGGCGCGCACGCAATAGGGGCAGACCGCCGTGGTGTACATGCGAACCGGTTTCATCGCCTGCATCCTCAACCCTTGTCGACCGGAAGGCCGGCCTCGCGCCAGGCGCGCAGGCCGCCGTTGACCGCCGCGGCGTTGACGTAGCCCTGCTTGCGCAGCTGCGCCGCGGCACGCCGCGCCCGCATTCCGGACTGGCACATGACCAGCACCGGCGTGTTCTTGTCCTTGGGCAGGTCGGCCAGGCGCTGGTCGAGCTGACCCAGCGGAATGTTCCGGCAGCCCGGCGCGTGCCCGGCCTGATGTTCGGCCGGTTCGCACACGTCGATCAGCACGCCCTTCTCGCGGTTGACCTTGAGCACGGCCTGCGCCGCGGTCACGCCGTCGCCGCCACCGCTCGCCGCCAGCGTATTCCACAGCAGCATGCCGCCGGACACCACGGCGATCGCGATCAGCATCCAGTTTTCAATGATGAACTGCACGAAAGATTCTCCTTGGGGGACGGTGCATTTTAGGGATCCGCGCGCCGCGGCGCTGGCGCCGCCCGATCGCGCGCTCGGTCAGGGCCGGTTTTGCTGCGCCGCAGCGCCGTGGGGTTGCACTGCATTAACATCGTCGGTTTTCGATCGTTTCGTCCGTCGCCAATTCCCCTACAAAAGCCCATGTACAAGCTCGTCATGCTCCGGCACGGTGAATCCACCTGGAACCAGCAGAACCGCTTCACCGGCTGGACCGACGTCGACCTGACCGACCAGGGCGTCCGCGAAGCCCGAGCAGCCGGCCGGCTGCTCAAGGAGCTCGGCTACAGCTTCGACGTCACGTATACGTCGGTGCTCAAGCGGGCGATCCGCACCCTGTGGCTGGCCCTCGACGAACTCGACGCAATGTGGCTGCCGGTGGTCCACACCTGGCGGCTCAACGAACGCCATTACGGCGCGCTGCAGGGGCTGAACAAGGCCGAGACCGCCGCCAAGTTCGGCGACGAGCAGGTGCATCTCTGGCGCCGCAGCTACGACGTGCCGCCGCCGCCGCTCGACGACGCGCACCGCAAGGAACTGGCCGCCGATCCGCGCTACGCCCGGGTCAGGCACGAGGAACTGCCACTGACCGAATGCCTGAAGGACACCATCGGCCGCGTCCTGCCGTTCTGGCACGAGTCGCTCGCCCCGGCGATCCGCTCCGGCAAGCGCACGCTGGTCGTGTCGCACGGCAACTCGATGCGCGCGATCATGAAGTACCTCGAGAACATCTCCGACGCCGACATCACCGGGCTGAACATCCCCAACGGCGCGCCGCTGGTCTACGAGCTCGACGCCGACCTCAAGCCGCTGCAGCGCTACTACCTGAACGAGTCCGGCGACAAGGCCTGACCGCCAGCCGGGCCGCCGGGCGCAACGGCGGCATTTCCGGCACCTGCCGCAGGTTGTTGTGCGATGGCGACGCATGCGCGTGCCGGCCCCCTATACTGACCGACCTCTGCAGTCTCCTCGTCGTCCGACAATGGCAAGTAAATTCCGAGTCGCCGCCTGGCTCGTCGTGGGCGCCGTCACCGGCGTGATGGCCACGCTCCAGGTGCAGGCGCTGGCGCGCAACACCGTCTCGCCGCTCCCGCTGGAGGAACTGCAGCAGTTCGCCGCGGTGTACGGGCTGATCAAGGCCGACTACTTCGAGCCGGTCGAGGGCAACAAGCTGATCGAGAACGCCATCAACGGCATGGTGAACAATCTCGATCCGCACTCCGAGTACCTCGACAAGAAGGCGTACAAGGAATTCAAGGAGAGCACCAGCGGCAAGTTCGTCGGCGTGGGCATCGAGATCACTGCCGAGGACGGGCTGGTCAAGGTCGTTTCGCCGATCGAGGGATCGCCCGCGGCGCGCGCCGGGATCCACGCCGGCGACCTGATCACCCGGATCGACGACACCGCGGTCAAGGGCCTGACGCTGAACGAGGCGGTCAAGCTGATGCGCGGCAAGCCCGGCACCAAGGTCACGCTCACGGTGCTGCGCAAGGCGGAGAACCGGGTGCTGACCTTCAACGTCACCCGCGAACTCATCCAGGTGCAGAGCGTGAAGGGCCGGATGATCGCGCCGGGCTACGGCTGGGTGCGGATCACCCAGTTCCAGTCGGACACGCTGCCGAGCTTCGTCGCCAAGATTGACGCCTTCTACAAGCAGGATCCCAACCTCAAGGGCGTCGTGCTCGACCTGCGCAACGATCCGGGCGGCCTGCTCGAGGGCGCCGTGGGAGTCGCCTCGGTGTTCCTGCCGTCCGACGCGGTGGTCGTGTCGACCCGGGGACAGATGCCCGAGGCCAACGCGAGCTACCGCAACACCCCGAGCGACTACCTGAACCAGCCGGGCGACAACCCGCTCGACACCCTGCCGGCGGCCGTCAAGAAGGTCCGCCTGGTGGTGCTGGTCAACGGCGGCTCGGCGTCGGCGTCGGAAATCGTCACCGGCGCGCTGCAGGACTACAAGCGCGCCGTCGTGATGGGCACGCTGTCCTTCGGCAAGGGTTCGGTGCAGACCGTGCTGCCGCTCGGCCCGGACACCGCGCTCAAGCTGACCACCGCCCGCTACTACACGCCCAACGGCCAGTCGATCCAGGGCCGCGGCATCACGCCCAACTACGTCGTCGATCCGCTGCCGAGCGGTGATCCCTACGCCGCGCTGCGCATGCGCGAGATCGACTACAAGAACCAGATCGGCACCGGCAACCAGGCGGCCGATTCCAAGCAGGTCGAGGACGAGGTGAGCAAGCAGGAAGCGGCACGGCGGCTGCTCGAAGCCGAGTTGCAGCAGAATCCGAACAAGCTGCCCAAGCTCCCCGAATACGGCAGCAAGGACGACTGGCAGCTCACCCAGGCGCTGAACTACCTCGAAGGCAAGCCGGTGGTGGTCGCCAAGCAGGCCGCGGCCAAGGCCAAGCCGGCGCCGACCGCCGCAGCGGCGCCGAAGGCCCCGGCCAGCGGGACGTCCAAGGCCAAGTAGCCACCGGGCCGCCGCGGACGGTCCGTCGCGGCACCGTTCGGCTGCCCGGCCGGCGACGCCGACGCCATGTCGCTCACCGACGACCAGCTGCTGCGCTATTCGCGCCACATCCTGCTCGACGAAATCGGCATCGAAGGGCAGGACCGCATCTGCGCCGCCCGTGCGCTGGTCGTCGGCGCGGGCGGACTCGGATCGCCGGCCGCTCTGTATCTGGCGAGCGCGGGAGTCGGCACCCTCACCCTGGTCGACGGCGACAGCGTCGACCTGACCAACCTGCAGCGCCAGATCGCCCACCGCGAATCGAGCATCGGCCGGAACAAGGTCGATTCGGCGGCCGAGGCGGTCGCGGCGCTCAACGCCGACGTCGTCCTGCACACCGTGCCGCAGCGCGCAGACGCCGACCTGCTCGACCAGCTCGTGGCCGAGGCCGACGTGGTGCTCGACTGCAGCGACAACTTCGCCACCCGTCACGCGATCAACCGCTGCTGCGTACGCCGGCAGGTGCCGCTGGTCAGCGGCGCGGCGATCCGCTTTTCCGGCCAGGTCAGCGTGTTCGACCCACGCCCGGACGCATCGGGTCAGCCGGGTCCCTGCTACGCCTGCCTGTTTCCCGAGGACGCGCCGGTCGAGGAGGTGCGCTGCGCCACCATGGGGGTGTTCGCCCCGCTGGTCGGCCTGGTCGGCAGCCTGCAGGCCGCCGAAGCGCTCAAGGTGCTCGCCGGCACCGGCCGCCCGCTACGCGGCCGCCTGCTGCTGATTGACGCGCTCGACACGGAGTTCCAGACCATCGCGCTGGCGCGCAATCCGCGCTGCGCGGTCTGCGCAAGCCTTTAGGCACCATCCGCGCCGAACCCCGGCGCCAGCGCCTGCCGCAGATGGTCGACCAGCAGCTGGACCGCGCGCGGCGTGGCCGGGCTCCACGGCCGGATGGCATAGATCGCCTCGCCGAAGAACCCGACGGCACGCCAATCGGTCAGCACCGGCCGCAGCCGGCCGTCCGTCCCCAGGCTGAAATCAGGCAGCAGCGCGATCCCCAGCCCGGCGAGCGCGGCGTCGCGCAGCACCTCGCTGGTGTTGGCGCGCAGCGGTCCCTGCACGGTCACCCGCAGCCGGCGCGGCTCGCCGCCGGGCGACGTCTCGCGCTCGAACATCCAGACCGCCGCGCCGGGACGCAGGTAGGTCAGGCAATCGTGGCCGGCGAGATCGGCCGGCTCCCGCGGAATCCCCCGGCGGCGCAGATAGCCGGGAGTCGCGACCAGCAGCGACCGGGTGGCGCAGAGCTTCCAGGCGACGTGGCTGTCGGGCGGCGCGGCGACGTGGCGCACCGCCAGGTCGAAGCCGTCCTGCGGCAGGTTGGCCAGCCGGTCCGACAGTTCCAGTTCGACGCGGATGTCCGGGAAGCGGCGCAGAAAGGCAAGCAGGTGCGGCGCGACATGCTGGCGTCCGAGCGCGACCGGCGCGGTGACCCGCACCAGACCGCGCGGCTCGGCGGCCAGATCGTGGACCGCCGCGACGCTGTGGGCGATCTGGGCGAAGGCCGCCGCGGTGTCGTCGACCAGCCGCTGCCCGGCATCGGTCAGCCGCAGCGCCCGCGTCGTGCGGCGCACCAGCGGGACGCCGACATGGCGCTCGAGCGCGGCGAGCTGCTGGCTCACCGCCGCCTTCGACACCCCCAGCCGTTGCGCCGCGGCGGTCAGGCTGCCGCTGGCCGCGATCACGCCCAGCCAGTGCACCTGCTGCCAGAGCAGGTCGGTCTTCGAGGGAGTTCGATCCATGCGGTTCACGCCTTGTGCCGTCCACGCGGCGGCACGCGGATGTTATGCGCCGCGGGCGCCGACGCCGGTCAATCGCCGTGGAGGAAGACGACGTAGCTGTTGGCGAGGTACACCCCGACCAGCGCGATGCTGATCCAGCCGACGGCACGCAGCACCCTGCCCTCGGGACGGTAGAACAGGCCGATCATCGCCAGCGCCGTCATCACCACGGCCGAAAAGGCGGTGATCGCATGCAGCGACGAGACATGGGCGAGCAAGGGGCCGTGCCGGTAGAACAGATCGTCGATGGCGATGATCACGGCGTTGAACAGGTTGCTGCCGAGCAGGTTGCCCACCGCCATGTCGAGCGCACGCAGGCGCAGCGCCGACAGCGTCACGGCGAGTTCGGGAAGCGAGGTGCTGGCCGCCACCAGCAGGGTGCCGACGAAGCTGCGGTTCCAGCCCATGGCATCGGCCAGCCGCCCGCCGGCCACGGGAAGCCAGGCGCCGGCGATCGCCACGACCAGCGCCGCCAGCGCGAATTCCCGCAACGCCCGCCGCTGCCCGCCGCCGAGCAGCATCGCGCGCTCCGGCCGGGCCACGGAGCCGTCGCCCTGCTCGTAGCGGAACGACATGCGCAGGGCGACGACGTAGACCAGCATGACCATCGGGCTGTAGAGGCCGACGCCGAGGACACCGGGCTGGTCGAACCCGGGAATGTGCGACACCAGGATGCTCGACCCGATGATCCCCAGCGCGACGACGCCGAACGCGCCCGAGAGGATGTGCGACCGGCTTGCGGCGCGGTACAACGGCGCGTCGCGAAACACGAAGTCGACCACGACGAGGAAGCCGAGATTGATCACGCAACTGCCCAGCGCGTCGCCCAGCGCGATGTTCGGCGTGTTCGCGACCGTCACCGCGCTGATGCCGGTGACGAGCTCCGGCAGCGAAGTGACCGCGGCCAGCAGCGCCAGGCCGATCCAGCTCCCGGTCAGCCCCCAGGCCGCGCCGATGGCTTCGCCGCTGCGGCAGAGGCGGTATCCCGCTGCCGCAACGGCGACGGCGCACAGCAGGAACTGGCCCCACGCCCAGGTCGACGCCGACATCGGCTCACCGACCCTGCCGCAGCGTCCGCGACCGCATCCACGGCCGCGCCGGTCGTCGCATCACCAGCCCCACGGCCCCATGCCGCCCAGTTCGTCCCGCTGCGCCTTGGTCAGCACGCCCTCGATCTGCTTGGCGGTCTCGAGCCGGTTGCGCAGCATCTGCAGCCGGAGGTCGGACATCGCCTTCGCCGTCTTCATCGCCGCGTCGACGTCGATATCGGCGCGGTCGAAGTTGCGCCACCCGGACAGCATGGCCTCATGCATCGACGCCATCAGCGCCCATTGCCGCTTCGCCTCGGCCTGGCGGATCGCGTCGATCTTCCGGATCTGCGCATCGCTGAGCCGCAGTGCCGCCAGTCCCGGCCCGTAGCCGGTCGCCGCGCAGGGCCCGCCGCCCCAGCCACCGTACCCGCGCATCATCCCGGGACCCATGCCCCAGCCGCCCGGTCCCATGCCCCCCCCCCGCCATAGCCGGCCATCGCGCCGGGCCCCATCGCCCAGCCGCCACCCCACGCTCCGGATGGACCGTAGCCTGGGCCGGCGCCACGGCCCTGCTGCCACGGTCCCGCGCCGTATCCGCCCATCATG
>JAKAIB010000294.1 GCA_021814605.1 Pseudomonadota bacterium
CGAAGGGTCGGTGATCCTGGAGCTGGAGGCGCAGGGCGAAGCGGCCGCACCGACCGTGGCTGCTGCGGCACCCGCCCAGGCCGCGCCCGCCACGGAGCCCGCGGTGGCGTCGGCCAAGCCGGTTTCCGGCGCACCGGCGCCGCAGCCGTCAGGTGCTTATGCCGGTCCGGTGGATCACGAGTGCGACGTCCTGGTGCTCGGCGCCGGACCTGGCGGCTATTCGGCGGCCTTCCGCGCAGCCGACCTCGGCCTGAAGGTCGTGCTGGTCGAGCGCTATGCCGCCCTGGGCGGCGTGTGCCTGAACGTCGGCTGCATTCCGAGCAAGGCGCTGCTGCACGTGGCGGCGGTGATCGACGAGGCGGCGCATTTCGCCGACCTCGGGGTGGACTTCGGCGCGCCGAAGGTGGATCGCGCCCGGCTCGCCGCGCACAAGGACAAGGTCGTCGGCAAGCTCACCGGTGGTCTGGCGGCGATGGCCAAGATGCGCAAGGTCACCGTGGTGCGCGGGTTCGGCAGCTTCGTCGACCCGCATCATGTCGCCGTGGAGCTGACCACGGGCGCGGCGCAGGACAAGACCGGCGCGACGCAGACGGTGCGCTTCCGGCGCGCCATCATCGCTGCGGGATCACAGGCCGTGCGGCTGCCCTTCCTGCCCGACGATCCGCGCATCGTCGACTCGACCGGCGCGCTCGCGCTGGCACAGGCGCCGAAGAACATGCTGATCGTCGGCGGCGGCATCATCGGATTGGAAATGGGCACGGTGTATTCCACCCTCGGCGCACGGCTGGACGTGGTGGAAATGCTCGACGGCCTGATGCCCGGCGCCGACCGTGATCTCGTGAAGGTCTGGCAGAAGCGCAACGCGGAGCGCTTCGACAGGGTGATGCTCAAGACCCGGACCGTGGCCGCCGAGGCGCGGCCCGACGGCATCTGGGTGCGTTTCGAAGGGGAGGGTGCACCCGCCGAGCCGCAGCGCTATGACCTGGTGCTGCAGGCGGTGGGGCGTGCACCCAATGGCCGCAAGATCGGGGCCGACAAGGCCGGCGTCGCGGTGAACGATCGCGGCTTCATTCCGGTCGACGCGCAGTTGCGCACCAACGTGCCGCATATCCATGCCATCGGCGACATCGTCGGCCAGCCGATGCTGGCACACAAGGCGGTGCACGAGGGGCATGTGGCCGCCGAGGTCTGCGCCGGCGAGATCAACGACGACGCAGCCTTGGCGCGGTCGGCATTCGACGCCCGGGTGATTCCGAGCGTGGCCTACACCGACCCGGAAATCGCCTGGGTCGGACTGACCGAGGACGCCGCGAAGGCGCAGGGCATCGGCGTGACCAAGGGACTGTTCCCCTGGTCGGCCTCCGGCCGGGCGATTGCCAACGGACGCGACGAGGGCTTCACCAAGCTGCTGTTCGACAAGACGACGCATCGCATCGTCGGGGGCGGCATCGTCGGCACGCACGCGGGCGACCTGATCGGCGAGATTGCGCTGGCCATCGAGATGGGGGCGGACGCGGTGGACATCGGCCGGACCATTCACCCGCACCCGACGCTGGGCGAGTCGATCGGCATGGCGGCCGAGGTTGCCGAGGGAAGCTGCACCGACCTGCCGCCGTCGCGGCGCTGAACCGGGCGGCGCCGGGCGCCCGCCCGGCACGTCAGGGGACCGGGCGAGCCACGGCCTGCCCGGTCAGCGCGAATCGTCGCTGGTGGTCGGCAGTGCCGCGTCGTCCTGCGCGAACAGGGCGCTGTCGTGGCCGAGGATGCGGCGTGCGCCGTCGAACCGTCGCGCCCAGTAGGGAGCGTCGAGGCTTTCGATGCGCACCGACTGTCCTGGCCGCGGTGAGTGGATGAATTCGCCGTTGCCGATGTAGATGCCGACGTGCGAGAACGCCCGGCGCAGGGTGTTGAAGAACACCAGGTCGCCGGGGCGAAGCTGGCTTTCCGGGACCTTTTCGCCGACGCGGCTCTGCGACGCCGCATTGCGCGGCAGGACCAGGCCGAGCGTCACCTGATAGACGTGCTGCACGAATCCGGAGCAGTCGAAGCCGGTTCGCGCCGAATCGCCGCCGTAGCGGTAGCGCACGCCAAGGAAGCTCAGGGCGTTGACCACGAGGTCGGACGCGCGAACCGAGACCCGATGGATCAGTCCGTTGCGGGCGAGCCAGTTGCGCAGCGAGGCCTCGCCGTGCGTACCGTCTGCAGTGCCCGGCGGGGTGCTCGACGCCGTGGTTGCCGTGGTTGCCGCGGTGTCGACGGAAGCGGCGGCGTCCGGCGGTTCTGCCCGTGCCACCGCGCCGCAGGCAATCCAGCCGGCAAGCAGAGCGGAGGCGAACAGGGATTTGACGCGCATAGCGCGCAAGACTTTAGCGGCGACACTGCAGCACTGTCAATTTCACGGCGCGTGCGCCGGGCTGCTAGGCTGAAAGCCGTCATTGCTGCGAGGAGACGTGCATGCCCTTCACCGCCTGGTTGCTCGACAAGTCCGATGCGGGTTTCAGCGCCACGCTGACCGAACTCGGCGACGATCGCCTTCCCGATGGCGACGTGACGGTCGCCGTCGAGTTCTCGACCATCAACTACAAGGACGCGCTGGCGCTGACCAACCGGTCGCCGGTCGTCCGGCGCTGGCCGATGGTGCCGGGGATCGACGGTGCCGGGACGGTGGTGTCCAGCACCCGCCCGGACTGGAAACCCGGCGACCGCTGGCTGCTCAACGGCTGGGGCGTCGGCGAGACGCACTGGGGCTGTCTGGCGCAGCGAGCCCGGCTGCACGGCGACTGGCTGCTGCCGGTACCGCCGGCATTCACCACGCGGCAGGCGATGAGCCTGGGAACAGCCGGATATACCGCGGCGCTGTGCGTCCTGGCGATCGAGCGGCACGGGGCGCGGCCTGAACAGGGCGAGGTCCTGGTGACCGGCGCCAGCGGCGGGGTCGGCAGCGTGGCGATCCGGTTGCTGGCCAAGCGCGGCTGGACCGTGGTGGCCTCGACCGGGAAGACGGCGGAGGCGGATTACCTTCGCGAACTGGGGGCGGCCGAGGTGGTCGATCGCCAGGCACTGTCCGAGCCTGGGAAGCCGCTGCAGAAGGAGCGCTGGGCCGCGGTGGTCGACAGCGTGGGCAGCCACACGCTGGCCAACGCCTGCGCGCAGACGCGCTGGGGCGGCGTGGTTGCGGCCTGCGGGTTGGCCGGCGGCATGGATTTCCCGACCACGGTGGCGCCGTTCATCCTGCGCGGCGTCACGCTCGCCGGGATCGACAGCGTGATGCAGCCACTTGCTG
>JAKAIB010000295.1 GCA_021814605.1 Pseudomonadota bacterium
AGGCCGCACGCAGCGGCAGCCCCGATCCCGCGCCCAGGGCGACCGCCTGGATCGCCGTCGCCCGCAGCCATTTCCTCCGTGACAGTCCGCCTGTCATTGCCCTCTCTCCATGTCGCTGTGTCGTCTCAGCAGCGCAGCCGCTCCCGCAACTGCGCTGACGCCTCGGCCAACGGCCAGGCTGTCGGCGCCGTGTCGCGCCGGTGCTGGTATTCGACCGTCCCGGCGGCGAGCCCGCGGTCGGAGATCACCAGCCGGTGCGGCACGCCGATGAGTTCCCAGTCGCCCAGCATCACGCCGGGACGCTCGCCGCGATCGTCCAGCGCAACATCGACGCCGGCGGCCAGCAGTTCGGCATGGAGCGCGTCCGCGGCGGATCGCACCGCCTCGCTGCGGTCGTAGCCGATCGGGCAGATCACCGCGGTGAACGGCGCGATCGCGTCCGGCCAGATCATCCCCTTGGCGTCGTGGTTCTGTTCGATGCAGGCGCCGAGGATGCGGGTGATGCCGATGCCGTAGCACCCCATCTCGAGGGTCTGCGACTTGCCCTTGTCGTCGAGGAAGGTCGCCCCCATTGCCGCCGAATAGCGCGTGCCGAGGTAGAACACATGTCCGACCTCGATGCCGCGGCAGATCGACAGGGTGCCCTTGCCGTCCGGACTGGGATCACCCGCCAGGACGTTGCGGATGTCGGCGACCTCGGGCTCGGGCAGGTCGCGACCCCAGTTGACGCCGGTGTAATGGAAGTCGACCGCGTTGGCGCCGACGACGAAGTCGCCCATCCGGGCCACCGTCGTATCGGCGATCACCCGCACCGGACGCAGCGTTCCGATCGGCCCGAGGTAGCCGGGCGGCGTACCGAACGTCGCAACAATCTCGGCTTCGGTCGCCATGCGCGACTCGGCCAGCCCGGCGAGCTTGCCCACCTTGACCTCGTTGACGTCGTGGTCGCCGCGCACCAGCAGCAGGACGATGGCTGCATCGGCACCCTCCTCGCCGTCGATCGCCAGCACGACGGATTTCACCGTCTGCCGCAGGTCGAGCCCGAGCAGGCGGGCCACGTCCTCGCACTTGGCGGCGCCCGGCGTCGGCGTCTTCTGCAGCGGCAGCGCCGGCGCGGCGCGCTCGGCGAGAAGGGGCAGCGCCTCGGCCTTCTCGATGTTGGCTGCGTAGTCGGATTCGGCGCAATAGGCGATGGCGTCCTCGCCGGTTTCGGCGATGACGTGGAATTCGTGGCTCAGCGAACCGCCGATCGCACCGGAATCGGCCGCCACCGCGCGGAACTCGAAGCCGAAGCGCTGGAAGATGCGGACGTAGGCGTCGAACATGTTCCGGTAGCTCTGCTGCGCCGCGTCGAAGTCGCGGTCGAACGAGTACGCGTCCTTCATGGTGAATTCGCGGGCCCGCATCACGCCGAAGCGCGGCCGACGCTCGTCACGGAACTTGGTCTGGATATGGTAGAAGTTGAGCGGCAGCTGGCGCCAGCTGTTGATCTCGCTGCGCGCGATGTCGGTCACCACTTCTTCCGAAGTCGGCTGGACGACGAAGTCGCGGTCGTGCCGGTCCTTGATGCGCAGCAGTTCCGGACCGAACTTGTCCCAGCGTCCGGTCTCCTGCCAGAGTTCCGCGGGCTGCACCACCGGCATCAGCAGCTCGACCGCGCCGGCGCGGTTCATTTCCTCGCGCACGATCGCCTCGACCTTGCGGATGCTGCGCAGGCCCAGCGGCATGTAGGTGTACAGCCCGGCAGCCAGCTTCTTGATCATGCCGGCACGCAGCATCAAGGCCTGGCTGCGGATCTCGGCGTCGGCCGGGTCTGCTTTCTGGGTGGAAATGAAAAAGCGCGATATTTTCATGCGTTTGGGCGCGGGATGAGGAGCAAGGCCGCCCGTCCCCTGGCCGCCCCCGAGCGGCCGCCGACAGCGGCGACGACGACGCCGTCGGCAACGGCGGCAGAAGCGACCCTCGAAGCGCGGTTCGCGGGGTCGCTGCCTATAATCGGCAACAGAATTCTAAAAGATCGAGGCGCGGCGATGTTGGATCGTGAAGGTTACCGTCCCAACGTGGGCATCATCCTGCTCAACGCCAAGAACCAGGTGTTCTGGGGCAAGCGCGTCCGCGCCCATTCGTGGCAGTTTCCGCAGGGCGGGATCAACTCGGGGGAGACGCCCGAGCAGGCCATGTTCCGCGAATTGCACGAGGAAGTCGGGCTACGGCCGGATCACGTGCGCATCATTGCGCGCACCCGTCACTGGCTGCGATACGACGTGCCGAGCCACTTCGTGCGGCGCGACAGCCGCGGCATCTACAAGGGCCAGAAGCAGATCTGGTATCTGCTGCGGCTCACCGGACGCGACTGCGACGTCTGCCTGCGCGCCACCTCGCACCCCGAGTTCGACGCCTGGCGCTGGAACGACTACTGGGTGCCGCTCGACAGCGTGATCGAGTTCAAGCGCGAGGTCTACCAGCTCGCACTGACCGAACTGTCGCATTTCCTGCCGCACACCGAGCCGCGCACGCGCTACCTTCGATCCAATCTGCGACATCGCCACGGCCACCACGATCGGCCCGCGATGGAATCGCCGATCGGTGACTTCAACCCCCTTGCGACACCGGACGCTGCATGAGTGCAACATCGATTCGATCGGCGGCACTCTTCGCCGTCATGCTGCTCGGTCTGGCAGGAGCGGCAGCGGCCGATTCCTCCGACGGCGGCGGGCTGTTCGGCGCCAAGAGCGCACGGCCGCAGACGCCAGTGGTGCTTCCGCCGGCGCCGTCCGACCTGCTGCGCGTGCACGTGACGAATCCGGGCTCGATGCAATTCTTCGTCGACGGCAAATCGATCTCGGTGGAGCCCGGACATATCGTCCGCTACACCCTGGTTGCAAAGACCGCGGAGGGCCCGCGCAACGTGAGCTACGAAGGCATCGATTGCGTGCAGCGGCAATGGAAGCTTTACGCGGTCTGGCGCAACGGCGCCGGGAAGTGGGAGCCGACGCAGGACACCTGGCATGACATCCCCGCGCAGAGCGTGCAGCGGATCCACTCAACGCTCTACGACGACAACTTCTGCAAGGACTTCGGCGTCGACGGGACGGCAGGTGACATTGCGCGCCGCATCGGACGCGGGCTGCGCGCGGTGCAGCACGTCGGCGACGGCCCTTGAGCGGCCGGCGGTGCTCCGCCTCAGAGCAGCACCATGTTGTCCCGATGGATCAATTCCGGCTCTTCGCTGAAGCCGAGAAGCGACTCGATTTCCGAA
>JAKAIB010000296.1 GCA_021814605.1 Pseudomonadota bacterium
CGATGCCAGGATGAGGCGGCGGATCATGGTGGGCTCCTCCTCGACGGCAACCCGCAGCGGACGGGGCCGCCATCGGCTGCAGTTTAGGTCGGCGGCGTTCAGGCCGCGGCGGGGGCGGAGGCCGTGCCGAACACCCAGGCGTCCATGCTCAGCGTGCCGTAGTGCACGCCGCCCGGCCAGTGGTGCGGGATCGGCGTCGGTCCGGCGGCGCCCAGCGCCCAGAACAACGGCAGCAGGTGTTCGTCGGTCGGATGGGCGCGCACGGCGTGCGGCGCCCGGCGGCGATAGTCGAGCAGCGCCGTGAAGTCGCCGCGGTCGATGGCGTCGCGCATCCAGTCGACGAAGTCGACCACGTGCGCCGCCGGTGGCTCCTGCACCGTCGCGCCGAAATCGAGTTCGTGGAGGTTGTGGGTCAGGCTGCCCGTCCCGACGAGCAGCACGCCATCGGCGGCCAGCGGGGCGAGCGCCCGGCCCAGCCGGAAGGCCCCGGCGGCGTCGAGCGGCCAGGGCATGGCCAGCGGCACCACGGGAACGTCCGCCTGCGGAAACACGAAGCGCAGCGGTGACCAGACGCCGTGGTCCAGCCCGCGCGACGGATCGATCCGGGCGTCCCAGCCGGCGGACTGCAGCAATTCGGCGGTCCGGGCCGCCAGCGCGGCGTCGCCCGGCGCCGGGTATTGCAGCGCGTACAGCGCCGGGTCGAACCCGCCGAAGTCGTGGATGGTCGCGGGCCGCGGGCTGGCGCCCACCGTGGCGGTCCGCGCCATCCAGTGCGGCGACAGCGCCAGCACCGCCGCCGGCCGGGGCAGCGCCGCGCCGAGCGCCTGCAGCATCGGCGCGGCGCTGCCAGGCTCGAGCGCCAGCATCGGCGAGCCGTGCGACAGGAACAGCGAAGCCGGGCGGACGGCGGTCACGATGCAGTTCTTCAGGACGGGTTGCGCACGCCTTCGATCTCGACCCGCACCTTGACCTCGTGGCCGATGCCGGCGGCATACGCCGTCATGCCGAAGGCGGTGCGGTCGATGGTCGTCGTCGCGACGAAGCCGGTCAGGTAGCCGCCCCACGGCTTGGGCAGGTAGGCGACGTTGCCGGCACCGACCAGATGCACGCGGAAGGTGACCGGCTGGGTCACGCCGCGCAGCGTCAGGTTGCCGTGCAGCAGGCCGCCGTTGCGCCCACGCGGCACGTAGCTGGTGCTGACGAAATGCATGTCGGGGTGCGCCTTGGCGTCGAAGAACGGCGCGGCGAGCAGATCGGTGTTGCGCGCCGGCAGGAAGGTGTCGATGCTGTCCACCGGAATGGTGATGTCGGCCTTGCTCGCCTTCGGATCCTTCGGGTCGAAGGTGTAGCTGCCGGTGACCTTGCTGAACACCCCGGTCAACAGCGCGACCCCGGCGTGGCCGATGGTGAACTGCGCGCCCGAGTGGTCGCTGTCGACGGTGTAGCTGCCGGCCGGATCGCCGTGCTGCTGGGCGTAGGCCTGGACCGGCGCGGCGGCGTCGGCTGCCCAGGCGGGCGCGGCGACGAGGCCGAGCGCGAGCGAGCCGGCGACGAGGGATCGGGTGAGGCGCGGGAATGCGGTCATGGTGAGGTCCTTTCAGGGGTGGGAAAACGTCGGATTCGGCAGCGTCGGGTCCGGCCGATCAGCCTTTCGGGCCGACCAGCAGGTGGACATGGACCGGGATTGCCGCGGCGACCACGCTGGTATCGGCCCAAGACCCGGTGCCGAGGCCGAGCGCGGTGCGCTGCAGCGTGAAGTCCGCGTCGAGCGCGAGGTTCGCGCCGACCGGGTGGGTCACGACGAGGATGCGCAGCGGCTGGCTGTGGCCCTTGGCGGTGAAGGTGCCGCTGACCCAGTAGCGTCCGGGGCCCGCGGCGTCGAAGCGGCTGGACACGAAGCGGTCCTGCGGATACGCCTTGGCGTCGAGCCAGTCGGATCCGGTCAGCAGGGTGTTGGTCTGGCCGCTGCCGGCATCGACGCTGGCCGCGTCGACGCTGACGCTGACCTTGCTCTGCGCCGGCGCGCCGGGGACGAAGTCCACCTGCGCCGTCAGCCGGTCGAAGCGGCCAGGCATCTTGACGCCCATCTGCGTGGCGCTGAACGTCACCGTCGAGCCCGGCAGCACGCGGGTGTAGGCGGCCGGTGCGGCCTGGGCCAGGGCGCAGGCGGAACCCGCCAGCACGAGGCCGGCGGCGAAGCGGGAAAGCGGGGAGGACATGTCGGGCTCCTTATCGGTGTTTGCCGGGCAGCATGCGCAGCAGCACGCCGTCGCGGTCGATGAACTGGTGTTTGACCGCGGCGGCGACGTGCATCACCACCAGCGCGGCGAGGGTGTAATTGAGCAAGCCGTGGGTGATCGCCAGCGCATGCGCCAGCGCCCGGTCCTTGGGCAGCAGCTCGGGCAGCGGCAGCACGCCCCACCAGACGACCTGCACGCCGGCCGCCGAGCTCAGCGCCCACCCCGAGAGGGGGATCGCCAGGATCAGCAGGTAGAGCAGGCCGTGCAGCGCCTCCGCCGCCTGTTGTTGCCAGCGCGGCACCGAATCCGGCAGCGGCGGCGCGCGGTGGGTCGCGCGCCAGAGCACGCGCAGCACGGCCAGCAGCAGCACGGTCAGTCCGAACCACTTGTGCCAGGCGTACAGCTCGATCTTGCGCGGCGACAGCGCCAGGTCGCTCATGTACAGGCCGAGCGGGAACAGGCCGAAGATCAGCAGCGCGATCAGCCAGTGCAGCAGCATGGCCGGTCCGGTATAGCGCTGCGGCGCCGGGGCGGGAGTGGCGATTCGGGTCATGGTCGTGTCTTTCGGTTCGGTGTGCTGTTGCGGCCGGTCACGGCGTTGGTGCGGATTTCGGCCGGATCGTTGCGGCGGGCTGCCGCGATCCGGTTCCGTCGTCCCGCGCCGCGGCGCGCTCGAACGCCTGGCGCAGCAACTGGAGCGCCTGCTGCGCGCGGTCGCGGTCGGCGGGCGAGAAGCCCTCGAACACCCGGCCGACGTGCACGCCGTGCGCGGGGAACACCTGCTCGAACGTCTCCTGCCCGAGCGCAGTGAGGCGGACGATCTGGCCGCGTCCGTCCTGCGGATCGGGCAGGCGATCGACCAGCCCCTTGGACTGCAGCCGGTCGACGACGCCGGTCAGCGTTCCCTTGGTGATCAGCGTCTTCTCGCCGAGCTGCTTCGGATTCATGCCGTCGGTGTTGCCGAGGGTGGCGATGACGTCGAACTGCGCCGGCGTCA
>JAKAIB010000057.1 GCA_021814605.1 Pseudomonadota bacterium
GCTCAGGTCGTTGCCACGGTAGACCTGCTGCGCGCCGCCACGGCGTCCGCCGCCGCCGAAGATTTCGTCGAAGATGTTGCCGAAGTCCCCGAACCCGCCACCACCGGCAAATCCGCCGGCCGACGACGGATCGACGCCGGCATGGCCGTACTGATCATAGGCGGCGCGCTTCTGCGAGTCACAGAGGCACTCGTAGGCCTCCTTGATCTCCTTGAACTTCTCCTCCGCCGCCTTGTCGCCCTGATTGCGGTCGGGGTGGTGCTTCATCGCCAGCCGGCGATAGGCCTTCTTGATCTCGTCTTCCGAGGCGCTCTTGCTCACGCCCAGAATTTCGTAGTAGTCGCGTTTCGCCACGGCTTCAGCCTTGCAATGCGTTGGGTGTGGAACGAACGAACGGGAGGGCCGCTGCTGGCGCGGCCCTCCCGTCGCGGGAACAAGCTGTCAGGCGGCTCAGCCCTTGTTGTCCTTGACTTCCTTGAACTCGGCGTCGACCACCGTGTCGTCCCCTGCGGCCTGCGCACCTTGGGACGCGCCGCCACCGCTACCAGCCTGCGCTTCGGCCTGTGCCTGGGCGGCGTACATCTTCTCGCCGAGTTTCTGGCTGGCCGCAAGCAGCGCGCTGGTCTTGGCCTCGATCGCGTCCTTGTCGTCCGACTTGATCGCGTCTTCGGCCTCCTTCAGAGCGGCCTCGATTGCCGACTTCTCGCCTGCCTCGATCTTGTCGCCGTACTCGCCGAGCGATTTGCGCACCGAGTGGATCGCCGCATCGGCCTGGTTGCGGGCGTCGACCAATTCGCGCTTCTTGTGGTCCTCGGCGGCGTTGACCTCGGCGTCGCGGACCATGCGCTGGACTTCGTCCTCGCTCAGCCCGGAGTTGGCCTTGATGGTGATCTTGTTCTCCTTGCCGGTGCCCTTGTCCTTGGCGCTGACGTGCAGGATGCCGTTGGCGTCGACGTCGAAGGTGACCTCGATCTGCGGCAGCCCGCGCGGCGCCGGCGGGATGCCTTCGAGGTTGAACTCGCCGAGCAGCTTGTTGCCGGCCGCCATCTCGCGTTCACCCTGGAACACCTTGATGGTCACCGCCGGCTGGTTGTCGTCGGCGGTCGAGTAGACCTGGGTGTGCTTGGTCGGTACCGTGGTGTTCTTGGCGATCATCTTGGTCATCACGCCGCCGAGGGTTTCGATGCCCAGCGACAGCGGCGTGACGTCCAGCAGCAGCACGTCCTTGCGCTCGCCCGACAGCACCGAGCCCTGGATGGCGGCGCCCACAGCAACCGCTTCATCCGGGTTGACGTCCTTGCGCGGGTCCTTGCCGAAGAACTCCTTGACCTTGTCCTGCACCTTGGGCATGCGGGTCATGCCGCCAACGAGGATCACGTCGTCGATGTCGCTCACCTTGACGCCGGCGTCGGTGATCGCGGTCCGGCACGGCGCGATGGTGCGCTCGATCAGTTCGTCGACGAGCGATTCCAGCTTGGCGCGGGTGAGCTTGAGGTTCAGGTGCTTCGGACCCGAGGCGTCGGCGGTGATGTAGGGCAGGTTGATCTCGGTCTGCGTCGAGCTCGACAGCTCGATCTTGGCCTTCTCGGCCGCGTCCTTCAGCCGCTGCAGCGCGAGCACGTCCTTGCTCAGATCGACGCCTTGTTCCTTCTTGAACTCGCCGATGATGTAGTCGATGATGCGCTGGTCGAAATCCTCACCGCCAAGGAAGGTGTCGCCGTTGGTCGACAGCACCTCGAACTGCTTCTCGCCTTCGACGTCGGCGATCTCGATGATCGAGATATCGAACGTGCCGCCACCCAGGTCATACACCGCGATCTTGCGGTCGCCCTTGCCGTGCTTGTCCAGGCCGAAGGCCAGGGCCGCGGCCGTCGGTTCGTTGATGATGCGCTTGACGTCCAGGCCGGCGATCCGTCCGGCGTCCTTGGTCGCTTGGCGCTGGCTGTCGTTGAAGTAGGCCGGCACCGTGATCACCGCCTCGGTGACGGTCTCGCCAAGGTAGTCCTCGGCGGTCTTCTTCATCTTGCGCAGCACTTCGGCACTGATCTGCGGCGGCGCGAGCTTCTTGCCGCGCACCTCGACCCAGGCGTCGCCGTTGTCGGCTGCGACGATCTTGTAGGGCATCAGATCGATGTCCTTCTGCACTTCCTTCTCGGTGAACTTTCGGCCGATCAGGCGCTTGACCGCGAACAGGGTGTTGTTCGGGTTGGTGACCGACTGGCGCTTGGCCGAGGCACCGACGAGGATTTCGCCGTCTTCCATGTAGGCGACGATCGACGGCGTGGTGCGTGCGCCTTCGCTGTTCTCGATCACCTTCGCGGTGTTTCCCTCCATGACCGCGACGCACGAGTTGGTGGTGCCGAGGTCGATACCGATGATTTTTGCCATTGTGTTTCTCCGTTAGGGGCGCACGATTCGGCGCGAACGATTCAGTCGGGTACTAATTGAGGGGCTCGGTCACGAAATCAAGCCTGGGTCAAGGCGGCGCTGACTGTCATTGCGCGACGGTGACCAGCGCAGGGCGCAACGTGCGCTCGGCGATGCGATAGCCCTTCTGCAGCACCGACACGACGGTGCCCGAGGGCTGTTCGGCGGGCTGCATGGAAATCGCCTGGTGCAATGCAGGATCGAACCGGTCGCCGGCGGCCGGGGCGATCTCGGCCAGCTTGTTGCGCTCGAACGCCGACTTGAGCTGGCTCAGGGTCAGCTCCACGCCCTGCCGTAGGACTTCGGGCTTGCCGCTGGTGTCGGCCAGTGCGGCCTCCAGGCTGTCCTTGACCGGAAGCAGCGCCTCTGCGAACGCTTCGACCGCGAACTTGCGAGCCTTGGCACTTTCCTCGTCGGCGCGGCGGCGGATGTTCTCCACCTCGGCGCGGGCGCGCAGCAACTGGTCGTTCAGCCGGACAAGCTCGTCCTGCGCCTGGGCAAGTTCGTCTGCGGGCGACGGTTCGGGGATGATGTCGAGATGCGGGGCGCCGTCGTCGGCGGTTTGCTGCGACGCAGGGGGGGTGTCGTTGGTGTCGGTCTGCATGGGTTGCGAACGCGGTTTGACGAATCAGTTCGCAATCATGGGGACGCCGCGGGAAATTTCAAGAGAGCCCGTCAGGGCGGCGCTGCGGCTCCAGCTTCGCCGCCGCCGGCGGGACGCACCGAAGCGACTTCCGGGGCTGTCTTGTCGGCTACCCCGCTGGTGAACACCACGCAATGGCTGAAGTCGATCCGTTGCATGCCCGCCGCGGCGCCGGTGGCAAGCCAACCGGCGAGGTGATCGCGGGCGACCCAGACGGCCACCGGCCCGCGGCGTCGTGCCGCGTCGAACTGGGCGAGATCCACGCAGGGGCCGTCGCCGCCGCGTGCCGCGCAGCCGAACCAGAGGTCGGCGCTGCGGCTGTCGATCACTCGCAGCGGACGGAAGCCGTAGAACAGCAGCGACGCATCCTCATCTTCGAATGTCTGCCACGAATACATCCGCGTATCCGATGGCAGCAGGTCGTGCAGCGACGCGGCGACGCCGGCCTGGGAGATGGCCGACGACTTGACGAACTCGATCCGGTTGGTGAAATGCAGCATCGGCCAGGCCATCAGCGCCAGGGCGACCATGCCGGCGTCGATGCGGCGCCGGTGCCACAGGGCCGCTGCCGCCAGCCCCAGGCCGACGAGGCCGAGGAACAGATGCAGCACGTTCTGCGACACCCCCGGCGGCAGCCCCCAGTGACGGAACTGCTGTCCCAGCGCCGTGCCGTCGGTGCCCAGCCAGAGCGCGAGCACCATTGCGACGCAGGTCAGCGCCGCGACGGTCAATGCGGTCGCCATCCAGCGTTGCTGCGCGTGCCGCTCGATCCGGGTCCCGAACCACCAGCCGAGCAGCGGGATGACGGGAAGGATGTAATAGCCGCCCTTGTTCTGCGCCAGGGAGAAGAACACGAAGATCAGGGCGCCGCTGACCAGCGCGATCGTGCCGGTGCGGTCGACTGCGGCGAGCTGCGGGGACGGTGTTGCCTGGGCGTCGGCTGGACGCGATCCTCTCCGGGCCAGCAGCGGCGCCAGCGCAACGGCGGCGAGCACCGGGGTCCACTGTGCCAGCCCGGCGAGCAGCTTCGGCAGGTAGTACCACCACGGTCCGGTGTGGTAGTCGTCAGGAATGCGCCGGCCGAGGAAGCGCATGATGGTTTCGTTGACGAAGAAGAACCAGCCGAAGCCCGGTTGTTGCAGCGTTGCCGCGATCATCCACGGCGCGGTCAGCGCCAGGAACAGGGCGATCGCCAGCGGATCCAGCGTGAAACGCAGCAGCTCGGCGCGCCGCCGCCCGTTCGGGTGAAACGCGATCTGCCAGGCGACGACGAGGCCAAGCAGCAGCACGGCTTCCGGGCCCTTGCTCAGGGTCGCCAGCGCGATGCTCGCTGCACCGACCCGAAGCCATCGGCGGTCGCGCCGCTCGATCGCGAGAAACCAGCAGCCGAGGGCGATCATCCAGAACGCGACCATCAGCGTGTCGAACAGGATGGTCCGGGCGATCAGGGTGTAGCCGAAAGCAGTTCCCGCGACGAGTGCGGCGACCCGCCCGGCGCGCGGCACGCCCAGGATCCGGCCGAAGGCGACCATCGCCATGCACAGCAGCCATGCGGCCAGCACGGACGGCAGTCGGGCCTGCCATGTGCCGACGCCGAACAGTTTGAACGCGATCGCCGTCGTCCAGTAGAGCAGCGGCGGCTTCTCGATGTACGGTACGCCGTCAAGATGCGGCACGATCCACGAGCCGCCGGACGCCATCACCCGGGCGATTTCGGCGTAGAGCGCTTCGTTGTTGTCCCGGATGGGCAAGGTGCCCAGGCCCCAGAACAGCACCAGGGCACAGACCGCAAGAACGACGATATCGGTCATCAAGGTGTCGGCGGCGGACGTTCCGCGCCACCGCATTTCCAGCGGGCGGTGCGTCGACGGCGCAGGCAACGGGGTGTCGTTCATGGGGACGGATCGCGGAAGCATCGCATGCTAGCGACACAATACTTAAAACTGCCTGAGGCGATGAATCCGTCGGCCGCACGGATCGCCAGAAACAAAAAAATTCCCCGGCAGCATGCGTTTGCCCCCGGGGAATCGACCCGCCGCACGCGCGGCGGGTTGGCTGCTGCGCCGATCCAACGCCCGGCGCAGGCAGAAGTCGGCCTTACTGGGCCTTCTTCTCTTCCTTCTTCATTTCCTTCTTTTCGACCTTCTTTTCCATCTTCTTGTGGACGGCCTTCTTGTGCACCGCCTTCTTCACGGCCTTGTGCGCTTCGGCCTTGGCGGGAGCCGACGGAGCCGGCGTTTGCGCCATGGCGACGGTGGCGAACAGGGCGGTCAGCAGGGCGGCAACGACTTTCTTCATGATCAACCTTTCAATATTGATAGGAAAATGCGATCCGAGCCGGATCGGGCACTTAACGTGTCCCGCCGAAATCCGGTTGACACGTACCGGCGACGACCCGCCGGCTGCTGTGTACAGTGGGAATAATCCGCATTCGTTTCGATTCATTGCCCAATTTGCCGTGTTCCGCCGCGCCAGCCTTCCCGAACCCGACTATTCCGTGCTGTTCGTCTGCATGGGGAACATCTGCCGATCGCCCACCGCCGAGGGGGTGTTTCGGCGCATGGTCACCGATGCCGGGCTCGACGGCAGGGTGCTGATCGATTCGGCCGGGACGCACGGCTACCACGTCGGCGAGCCGCCGGACCGGCGCGCCCAGCGTCATGCCCAGGCGCGTGGCTACGACCTGGCGTCGCTGCGGGCGCGGGTCGTCGCGGAGGACGATTTCTCGCGGTTCGACCTGGTGCTGGCGATGGACGCGGACAATCTCGCGCTGCTCGAGGCGCAATGCCCGGACGAACTGCGCGAACGGTGCCGGCTGTTCCTCAGCTTCGCGCCGGACGCGCCGACCACCTCCGTGCCGGATCCGTACTACGGCAGCGGGCGCGATTTCGACCGGGTGCTGGACCTGGTGGAAAGCGCCGGCGCGGGGCTGCTGCGGCATGTGCAGGAGCAACTGGCGCGCCAGGGCTGAGCCGGACCGCTCTCGGTCACGACGGCTCGCGGCGGAAGGGCAGGCGTTCGCGCAAGTCCTCGCCGTGCGCGGCAACGGCATGGGTCTCACGCTGGAGGTAGGCGTCGACGGCCTGGGCAAAACGCGGATGCGCCAGCCAGTGCGCGGATGTGGTCTCGACCGGCTGCAGGCCGCGCGCCATCTTGTGCTCCCCCTGGGCGCCGCCTTCGAACCGCACGTAACCGTGATCGAGGCACCAGCCGATCGGCTGGTAGTAGCAGGCGTCGAAGTGCAGCGCAGGAACCGATTCGACCGCGCCCCAGTAGCGGCCGTATGCCGTCCGTGCCGCCGGATCGAGCATCACGAGGGCGCTTGCCACGGGCTGCTCGCCGCGCGACGCGACCAGCAGCAGGCAATGCTCGGGAAGCGTCGCGCCGATGGATTGGAAGAAGTCCAGGTTCAGGTAGGGCGTCGAGCCGTGGAGCGCATAGGTGGTCTCGTAACAGCGGACGAAGAACGCCCAATCGTCGGTGCCGATCGCGGCGCCATGCAGCGTGCGGAATGTCACGCCGGCATCGCGGACCTGGCGCTGCTCCTGGCGGATCTTCTTGCGCTTGTCGTGGCGCAATCCGGCAAGGAAGGCGTCGAAATCCGTCCAACTCGGCGCACCCTCCGATGCCGGATTGCGCCAGTGGAACTGCAGGGTGGTGCGTGCGGCCAACCCCTCCGCCGTGTACCAGGCGGATTCCTCCGCGGTCAGAAACAGCGCGTGGAACGAACTGAATCCACTGCGGCGGGCGACACGGAGCACTTCGCGCAACAGCCTGCGCCGCGCTTCGGGCGAGCGGCCGAGCAGCTTGGCGCCGGTGACCGGCGTGAACGGCACCGCCAGGATGAGCTTGGGGTAGTACGCGAGCCCGTGGTCGTCGTAGGCCTGCGCCCAGGCCCAGTCGAATACGTATTCGCCGTACGAGTGCGCCTTGACGTAGAGCGCGCAGGCGGCGGCAACGCCGCCGCTGCCGTCGCGGAGCGCGACGACGACCGGCTGCCACCCGGTTCCGGAGCCGACGCAGCCCGTCGTTTCGAGCGCAGACAACCAGGCGTGACGCTGGAACGGCGTCGATCCCGGCGTCGCGGCGACCAGCGCGTCCCAATCGGCCTGCGGCAGGGCGCTGACGCCGGAAAGCAACTCGGTGCGAAAATCCTCACTCATGACAGTCCGACTCGCGATTCTGCAGTGCAACCCGACCGTGGGCGACCTCGCCGCAAACGCGGCGCACATCGTCGACATGACCAGGAAGGCGTACGCCCTCGGGGCGCGGGTGATGGTCACGCCGGAATTGGCGTTGACCGGATATCCGCCGGAGGACCTGCTATTGCGGCCCGCCTTCCTGCACGCCAGCGCGGCGACATTGAAGCAGCTTGCGCATGACCTGTCGGACCTGCCGGATTTGGCGCTGGTCGTCGGCCATCCGCTTGGCATCGAGGGCGCGGACTCGCCGCGACTGGCGTCGCGCCAGCAGGCTGTGGCCTGCAATGCGGCGTCGCTGGTGCGCGGCGGCGTCGTCGAAGCCACCTACTGCAAGCACGATCTGCCGAACTATCAGGTGTTCGACGAGCGGCGCTACTTCGCCCCGGGCGACCGGGCCGTGGTGTTCGAGGCCGGCGGGACGCATTTCGGCATCAATATCTGCGAGGACGCCTGGCTGCCGCATGCGCCGCGCATGGCGCGGGCCGCCGGGGCACAGGTGCTGCTGGTGCTCAACGCGTCGCCGTACCACCGCGGCAAAACCACCGACCGCGAGCGGACCATGCGGCAGCGCTGCCAGGAAAACGACATGGCGCTGGTGTTCGCCCATGCGGTCGGCGGGCAGGACGAGATCGTGTTCGACGGCGCGTCGTTCGTCCTCGATCGCGGCGGCGAGGTCGTCGCCCGTTCGCCGCAGTTTGCCGAGGATCTGATGCTGGTCGACGTGGGCGGCGGCGAGGTGCTCAGGCAGGCGCCGGCGCGCGTCGTCCCGCTGATGCACGATCATGCGGAGGTGTACGCAGCGCTGGTTCTCGGAGTGCGCGATTACCTGGGCAAGAACGGATTCCCGGGCGCGATCATCGGGCTGTCGGGCGGGGTCGATTCGGCGCTGGTGCTGGCAATCGCGGTCGACGCGCTCGGCCCGGAGCGCGTGCGGGTGGTGATGATGCCGTCGCCGTACACCGCGCAGATGTCGCTCGACGACGCCGATGCGATGTCCCGCCGGCTCGGGGTGCGCCACGACGTGCTGTCGATCAGTCCGGCGCTCGAGCAGTTCCGCGCGACGCTGTCGCCGCTGCTGGTCGAACGCGAAGGCGATACCACGCTGGAGAACATCCAGGCACGGATCCGCGGCATCCTGCTGATGGCGCTGTCGAACAACAGCGGCAGCATCGTGCTCACCACCGGCAACAAGAGCGAGATGGCCACCGGCTATGCCACGCTGTACGGCGACATGGCCGGCGGGTTCGCGGTGATCAAGGACGTGACCAAGACGCTGGTCTGGGAACTGGCGCGCTGGCGCAACGCCCACGCGCTGGCGCAAGGTGAGGCCGAGGTGATTCCGCAGCGGGTGATCACCCGCCCGCCGAGCGCGGAACTGCGGCCCGACCAGGTCGACCAGGACAGCCTGCCGCCCTACGATGTCCTTGACGGCATCCTGCGGCGCTACATGGAGGAAGACCAGCCGATCGAGGCTATCCTGGCTGCGGGTTATGCCGCGGCCGACGTGCAGCGGGTGGTCCAGTTGCTGAAACAATCGGAGTACAAGCGCCGTCAGGCACCGCCGGGCGTGCGCATCACCCACCGCGCCTTCGGGCGCGACTGGCGCTATCCGATCACGTCCAAGTTCCGCGAATCAGTCGAGCCGACGGCCGGCTGATTCATCATGCAAGTCCATTCGATATTCCCAGGAGTCGCGACATGAAGCTGATCACCGCCATCATCAAACCCTTCAAGCTCGACGAGGTGCGCGAGGCGCTGGCCGAAATCGGCGTGACCGGGCTGACCGTGACCGAAGTCAAGGGATTCGGCCGGCAGAAGGGGCACACGGAACTCTACCGCGGCGCCGAGTACGTGGTGGACTTCCTGCCCAAGGTGAAGGTCGAGGCGGTCGTGACCGACGGCCAGGTGGAGAGCGGGATCGAGGCCATCGTGAAGGCCGCACGGACCGGCAAGATCGGCGACGGCAAGATCTTCGTCACGGCGATCGAACAGGTCGTGCGGATCCGCACCGGGGAGATCGGGGAAGTCGCGGTCTGAGTCCGGGAGGAGCGGGGCGTGCCGCGGTCAGATCTGGCCGCGCATCGTCCACCAGGTGTCGTCCGGACGCTCGGCCCAGCGCTGCATGGTGTCGAGCAGCGCGGCGGGTTCGGTCGCCACGCAAACCAGCGACAGCACGGCCGGCGTGACGAAGCCCTGTCGCTCCATGTGCGCAAGGAAGTCGAGCAGCGGGTCGAAGTAGCCCTTCACGTTGAGCAGGCCGATCGGCTTGTGGTGGTAGCCGAGCTGACTCCAGGTCCAGGCCTCGAACAGTTCCTCCAGCGTGCCGATGCCGCCCGGCAGGGCGACGAAGCCGTCCGCACGGTCGGCCATTCCCTGCTTGCGCTGGTGCATGTTCTGCACGACATGCAGTTCGCTCAGTTTCTGGTGTCCGACTTCGCGTTCCATCAGCAGGTCGGTGATGACCCCGACGACGCGACCGCCGGCGGCAAGGGCGGCGTCGGCGGTGACGTTCATCAGCCCCAGGCTGCCGCCGCCGTAGATCAGCGTCAGCCCGCGCCGGGCGATTTCCCCGCCCATGGACTGCGCCGCCGCGGCGAAGCCGGGATCGGCGCCCGGACGGGAACCGCAGTACACGCAGACGGATTGCAGGGTGAAGGACATCGGATCGGCGGGGATCGAACCCGGAAGTGGACGGACCGGCAATTATCCCGCGGCGCGGCAGTGGGGAATTTGAAACAATGACAAGCGCGCCGCGGGCCGCGGGCGGAGCGATCTGCCAAAAATTTCACGCTTGGCCTAAAGTGTGCGGCGTGCGTGTCGTTAACCCGGCCAACAGGAGAGTGCAACGATGATTTCCGTCCAGAACACGTCGAGTTCGGTATCTGCCGCAACCAGCGGGACGGCGTCCGTGGCCTCGCGTGGTGCCCGGGGTGCGGCGACTTCCGCGACTGGCGCTGCGACAGGTGGCAGCGCGGAGCAGGTGTCGATTTCGAGCACGGGCCGCATGATGAACACAGCCAGCAGCCAGGGCGCCGTCGATACCGCAAACAATGCGCGCATCGCCGCGTTGCAGGCTGCGGTGCAAGGCGGCCAGTACGTCGTGAACCCGCAACGCATCGCGCAAGGCCTGCTGCAGGACAGTCGGGGTCTGGTGGCCGCCACCAAGCGGACCGGCAGCTGATCCGCGTTCCCGACCCGTTCGCGGTTCCGGCTGCCGATGTCCGATTCGATCGCTGAGGTGCTGGCGCAGCAGCGTGCCGGCCTGGAGTCGCTGCGCGACGTCCTGGAGGTTGAACATCGGGCGCTGCTTGCGGCCGATGCGGCGGCCCTGCCGGCGATCGCCGAGCGCAAGATGGCCCTGTTCTCGCAGATCGAGACCATCGAGGAGCGTCGGCGCGACTTGTTCAACGCCGACCCGACGGCCGGCGCGCGTGCCGACTGGGTCGGGCTCCGGAGCCTGGCCGACGAGGTGGCGCGCGCCAACCAGCGCAACGGCGCCGTGATCGGCGCGCTGATGCGCGGGGCCGATGCCGCGCTGCAGGTGCTGCGCGGCACCGATTCCGGCAGCTTCTACGGGCGGCAGGGGCTTTCAACCCCGACCGGGGGAACGTCGCGCCCTCTGGCCGATGCCTGAGCGGCGGGCGAGCGACTGCGAGGCCGATCCGTGCTCATCCTGACGCGCCGTCCGGGCGAGGCGATCCGCATCGGCGACGACATCCGCCTGGTCGTGCTGCAGTCCGCACCCGGCAAGGTCCGCCTCGGCATCGAAGGGCCGAAGGCACTGCGGGTCTTGCGCGAGGAACTCTACAAGCAGATCACCGAAGTCAACCAGCAGGCGCTTGCACCCGAGCATCTGTCGCTGGATCAATGGCTGCCGCATCCGGCGGCGTCGCAGGAGTCCGAGTGAACCCCGATCCCGACCATCCAGAGGCTGGCATTGCCGACGTGGTTGCACCGCCGCCCATGGCCGCGTCGACGCGCTTCGGCACGCTCCCACTGCTGCCGCACCAGGTCTGGACCGTGAAATCGCCCTTGCTTGGATTCGAGGCGCTGCGGCAGTACGTGCTGATTGCCGTGGCCGGCGAGCAGCCGTTCTTCTGGTTACAGGCGATCGAGGACCCCGCGGTGTCGTTCCTGCTGGTGCCGGCTGCCCATTTCGGGTTGGAGTACCCGGGGCCGGCGGCGTCGCACGATACCCTGGTGATGGTCCTGCTGCCAGGGCGGCCCGGTGAGGCGCTGCGCGCGCACCGGCAGGCACCGCTGGTGTTCGACGCGGCGCAGGGCGAATTCGCGCAGACGGCGTTCGAGGACGGCGACGTCCAGGGCGACGGCCGGTTCCGTCCGGCCGCGCCTGGGGGCGTCAGTGCAGCGCTGGTCGAACGTCTGCTCATGATCGCGCCGGTCGAGCAGGCCACCGGGGCGGAGCCGCCGGACGGCGCGCAGGCCGCCTGATCGCCGGAGAGGGGTGTCAGCGCCGCGACTCGCGCAGCAGTTCGCGGTCGCGACGCTGGACATACTGTTGCAACCGCTGCTCGAACCCCGGGGCCATGTTGAGAAACTGCAGGCCGACCTGACGCATCGGTTGCCGGCCTCCGGCGTTGCGCAGGTTGCCGACGAAGCGAACCTCACCTTCGACCGCCAGCTCGATGTCGAGCAGGCTGAAACGGACCATGGGCACGTATTCGCCTTCGTGCAGCGCATAGTCGAGCGGCGAGGGCACGAACAGCCGCATGCCATTGACGCTCAGGTCGTGGCATTGGCCGAAGATGGTCTTGGCGCCGCGGCGCTGGAGTTCGACGCTGCCGACGTCACCGGGCGCAACCACGACACGGAAGAAGTTGCGCCGCTGCAGGTAGTACATCGCCTCCGGGTAGCTGACGCGCAGCGCGCCGTAGCCTTCCCAGTCGATGCGGTCGAGCACCCTGGACTGGAATCCGACGAACACGCCTTCGTGCCGACCGATCACGAAGAAGGGCGAGCCGACGCTGACGCGCTGGTTGCCGACGGCAGGTGTGAGTTCGTCGATGATCAGCCAGTGCCGCTCCGGATCGATCGCCAGCAGCATCGATCCGAACTGTTCGGCGCGGTCATGGGGAAGGATGGCGAGCGGTTCGTGGCTCTCGCTGATCTTGTGGAGGACGTGCGCGGCCTTCTGCGCCGAGCCGAGCTGGAACTCTTGCCGGAACAGCTTGGAGGAGACTTCGTGCATCGCGCGTTCCTGCGGCCCGGGCCGGGTCAGAGACCCAGTTCTTCCACCCAGGACAGCGCGGCCAGGTGTGTCGCGCTGATCCGCCAGCTGTTGATGCCGAGTGCCGATGCGAGCAGGTCGAGGTTGTCGAAATCGCGTTGCTCGACCGCGCGGGCCATCTGCAGATAGGGGCCGAACGTGCCACGTTCGTGCAGCAGCGCCTGGACGATGGGTTCGGACAGCGTGATCTCGGACAGCGCCTTCTGCATGTCGACACCGAGCATGACGTCGAGCAGAGAGAAGATGCCGACGACGAAGGCGTTGTCGCAATCCTCGTCCGAGAGCATGTCCTTCGCCAGCAGCTCCATCATCCGTCCGCGGGTGATGGCGGTGCGGGCGACCGCGGGCGATGCCGAGTTGCCGGGAATGGTCGCCAGCAGCAGCGCGAGCCAGCGGAACAGCTTCTTGTAACCCAGGATGACCACCGCGTGGCGGAACGAGGTGATCTCCGACATGAGCCCGAAGCCGGATGAATTGATGTAGCGCAGCAGCTTGAACGACAGCGCCGGATCGCGCTTGAGCACCAGTTCGATTTCGCCCAGTTCCGCCTGGCGCATCACCAGATTCATCAACTGCAGCACGTTGGCGTAGGCCGGATTGACGACCTTGGCGCTGATGGTCTGCGGCCGCGCGAAGTAGTAGCCCTGGAAGAAATGGAAGCCGGCGTCCAGGTAGGTCTTGAATTGTTCTGGTGTCTCGACCTTTTCGGCGACCAGCCGCAGGTTGTGATGCATGTCCGCCTTGCGCTGCAACGCGGTCGCGACCAGCGGTGAAACGGATTGCACGTCGACCTTGAGGTATTGCAGATGTGGCACCCAGGCCGCGTACGGCGAGGCCGCGGCGTATGGGCCGGCGGCGAGATGGAAGCCGCGGTCGCGCAGCAGCTTGAGCCGTTCGGCCACTGCCACGATCTGCTCGGCGTTGTCGGACGGCACGCGCGGGATCTCCAGCACGATGCGGTCGGGAAAGACCAGGTCGAGATGCTCGGCGGTGAGATCCTCGAGGACGCAGTTGATGAACGCCAGCTTCTCGCCGAACAGCCGCTCCGCACCGATGTTCGACAGCGCGTTGAACAGCAACGCGCTGTCCGACGCTGCGGAGTGCTGGGCCGGCGCGCTGGTGCTCGTGGCCGTCTCGCGCGCGAACAGTTCGTACCCGACGAGCTGCTGCTTGCGGTCGACGATCGGCTGGCGGGCGATGTGCGCCTGCGCGACCATGCCGTCAGCACCGGGCGAAGTCCTTTCTTGCTTGGGATCGGGGGCGTTCATGGGATGCGGACGCTACGGGGCAAGGCGTTGATGCTAGCAGCCGGAGACACCGTCGCGAGCGGCGATCAGCGTGCCGTCCGAGTCATGGCAGCCAGGCGCGCAGCCAGGTGTCGAGGTGATCCTCCATCATCCATTCGGCCAGGACCTTGGCGCGCAGCGCGTCGCCGGTCGCACGCAGCGCCGCGGGGTCGGCCACGGCGTCGCGGATGGCGCGCATCCAGTCCCGGTAGCGGTTGGCCACGCGGGTCACCGGGAAGTCACCCTGGTAGGGGGTGAGGTCGGAGCAGATCACCGGATAGCCGAGCACGCCGTATTCGAGCAGCCGCAGATGACTCTTGGCCTCGTTGAAGGCGTTGTCCTCCAGCGGGGCGACCGCGAGGTCGAGATCGAGCGAGGCGAGCTTGGCGGGATACTGGTCGAGCGGAACTCCGGGATGGAATTCCCTGACCAGCGGCTTGAGCGCGTCCGGGCAGAGACCGAAGAACACCCAGTCGACTTCGTCCGCAGTGTCCCGCACCACGTCGACGATCAGTTCGAGGTCGCCGGTATGGCCGATGCCGCCGGCCCAGCCGACCCGCATCCGGTCGCGCCCGGCGCGCGCCGGGCGCAGGGAGCCCCAGCGCGCCGCCTCGAGGTAGTTCGGCTGCACCATCACCTCGTCGCTGAATCCCGCATACGCCTGCGCCAGCGGTTCGGTGGCGACCACCAGTCGGTTGCACAGTCCCGCAGCCTTGCGAAAGCGCTTGGCGATGTCCTTGTGGATGCTCTTCTTGTGCACGCTCTTGAGCGGCAGGTTGGTGATGAGGTCGTCGATCTCGAACACCCGGAACGCCTTCGAATGCTTCACATGGCGCTCGAGCGCCTCGATCTGCGGCCATTCCATCTGGCGCTGGACGACGAGGCTGTCCGGACGCATGCGCTCCATCTCGGCCGGCTCGTAGATCCGCATGGTTTCCCAGCCCTGGGTCAGTCCGGCGCGGTTCAGCGCGCGCATCGGGGCGATGATGCGGTATTCGCCGCAGCCCTCGCGGTCGGCCGAGTGCACCAGGATGCGCGGCCGGGGCCGCCAGTCCGGATTCCACGACAGCGGCGGCTGATCCTCGAGCAGGTAGTCGGTGCTCGCCAGGCTGAGGTGGCG
>JAKAIB010000058.1 GCA_021814605.1 Pseudomonadota bacterium
GTCGTAGTGCTGCATCGGCGGCCCGGGCGGGCGGTGCGTGTCCGGTCGACGCGGCGGGGTTGCGTCGGGCCGGGGCGGCTTGGGCGGATCGGGCAGCCGCCGCGGTGCCGCCGTGTCGGCGGCGAACAGGTCGAGCTGTCCGGCCGGAGCGTGCGGCCTCCGGTCAGCCGCCGGCATGGCTGTAGGCCTGCGGATCGAGGCGGCGCATCTCGGATTCGATCCACGTCTCGACTTCGCGCATCAGCTCGGCCGGCCTGCGGCCGACCGACGAGATCGGCGGCCCGATCGATACGTCGATGGTTCCCGGGTTCTTGAGGAAGGCCTGCCGCGGCCAGCAGCGCGCCGAAGTGACCGCGATCGGGACCACCGGCACCCCGGTGGCGATCGCCAGCCGGGCGCCGCCGGTCTTGTAGGTGCCCTGACTGCCGCGCGGCGTTCGCGTGCCTTCGGGGAACATGATGATCCAGTTGCCCCGGGCGAGCAGCGCGCCGCCCTGCCGCTCGACCCGGGCGAACGCCTCGGTCTGGCGGCTGCGGTCGATGTGCACCATGTCGAGCCGGCCCAGTGCCCAGCCGAAGAACGGCACGGACAGGAGTTCGCGCTTGAACACGTAGCTCAGCGGGCGCGGCATCAGGGTCGGCAGCGCCAGCGTCTCCCACGCCGACTGGTGCTTGGACAGCAGGATCGCCGGGCCGTCGGGCAGGTTGGACAGCCCGGAGACGCGGCTGTCGATGCCGCAGATCCGGTGCGATCCCCACAGCGCGATGTAGACCCAGCCGCGCGCGAGGCGATACAGCGGCGTGCCACGCATCACGATCGAGGCGAGCAGCACCACGACGGCATACGGGATCACCGTGACCACCAGCCACGCCATGTAAAGCAGTGAGCGCAGGAACCGCATCGCCGGGTCAGGCCGGGGACTTGGGCTGGAGCAGCCAGGTCGCGAATGCGGACAGGTCGTCGTGCACCCGCGTCCCCTCGGGGAGATTGCCGAGGTCGGCGATGCGCTCGCCCTTGCCGGTGCGCACCAGGTGCAGCGCGCAGCCCAGCGGCTGCGCCGCCTGCAGGTCGCGAACACTGTCGCCCACCGCATGGGTGCCGGAGAGATCGTCGAGCTCGAAGCGGTCGGCGATGTCCTGGAACAGCCCGGGCTTGGGTTTGCGGCAGTTGCAGTGGTCGTCGGGCGAATGCGGGCAGAAGAAGATGGCGTCGACCCGCCCGCCGGCGGCGGCGAGCGCGCGCTGCATCTTGCGATGGATGGCGTTGAGGGTATTCATGTCGAACAGCCCGCGGCCGATGCCCGACTGGTTGCTGGCGATCACCGCGTGCCAGCCCTCGTGGTTGAGCCGGGCGATCGCCTCGAGGCTGCCCGGGATCGGCACCCATTCGTCGGGCGACTTGATGAAATCGTCGCGGTCGAAGTTGATGACGCCGTCGCGGTCGAGGATGACGAGCTTCATTGGAGGTTTGTCCATGGCGTCACCCGGCCATGCGGCTCAGGTCGGCGACGAGGTTCATGTAGGCGCGGGCGTGCTGCAGCAGGGTGATGCGGTTGTCGCGCACGGCCTGCTCGTCGACGTTGACCATGACTTCGTCGAAGAACCGGGTCACCGGCTCGTGCAGCGGGACCAGCACGGCCAGCGCCCGGCTGAACTGGCCGTCCTTCTGCAGCGCGAGCGACTCCTCGCCGAACTCGAGGAGCGCGGCGTACAGCGTGCGCTCCGCGTCGGCCTGGAACAGCGCCGGGTCGGGCTTGTTCGGCAGCAGGTGTGGCGAGAAGAACAGCGGTGTCTGCACCTCGGCCTTCTTCAGGATGTTGGTGATGCGCTTGTTCGCCGCGGCGAGCACCTGGCCTTCGGGCCGGGCGATGAAGTCGGTCGCCTCGACCATGATGCTGCGCAGCGTCGCCAGCGGCGTCGTGCCGCCGAGCGGTCCGACGACCGCGTCGACCGCGCGCGGGTCGAAGCCCTGCTCGACGTAGTAGCCCTGTGCGCGATCGAGGATGTACTCGCCGGCGTCGGTCCAGTCGCCCTGCAGCGGCAATGGCAGTGTGGCGATCGCAGCGACCAGCAGATCCGACAGGCGAAGGCGCAGTCCCTTTTCGTCGAGCATGCGGACCACGCCGAGGGCGTGGCGGCGCAGCGCGAACGGATCCTTGTCGCCGGTCGGCCGCTCGCCGGCGGCGAACAGCCCGGCCAGGGTTTCGAGCTTGTCGGCGAGCGCGACGCACAGGCCCACCTCGTTGCCCGGCAGCGCGTCGCCGGAGAAGCGCGGGCGGTAGTGATCCTCGATGGCCTCGGCGACCAGGCGATCCTCGCCGTCATGCAGTGCGTAGTAGCGGCCCATCACGCCCTGCAGTTCCGGGAATTCGCCGACCATGTCGGTCAGCAGGTCGGCCTTCGCGAGCAGCGCGGCGCGGTCGGCCAGTCCGGCGAGATCGCTGCCGCCGATCTGTTCGGCGATGCTGCGCGCGATCGCCCGCACCCGCTGGGTGCGTTCGCCCTGCGATCCCAGCCGGGCGTGGTAGACCACCTTGTCCAGGCCGGACACGCGCTCTTCAAGACGCTTCCTGCGGTCCTGGTCGTAGAAGAACTTGGCGTCGGCCAGTCGCGGGCGCACCACCCGCTCGTTGCCCTCGACCACGGCCGACGGATCGGCCGGCGCGATGTTGCTGACCACCAGGAAGCGGTTGGTCAGCCGGCCCTGCGTGTCGAGCAGCGGAAAGTATTTCTGGTTGGCCTTCATCGTCAGGATCAGGCACTCCTGCGGCACGTCGAGGAACGCCGGATCGAACGCGCACAGCAGCACGTTGGGACGCTCGACCAGCGCCGTCACCTCGTCGAGCAGCGCGGGGTCGTCGATGGGCCGCAGGCCGTCGCCCGCGTGCGCCGCAGCCGCAGCGAGCTGGCGAGCGATCTCGGCGCGGCGCGCGTCGAACGCGGCGATCACGGCACCCTGGTCGCGCAGCTGCGCGGCGTAGCTGTCGGCGTCGGCCAGCACGATGGGGTCGGCCTGCGCCTCGAAGCGGTGGCCGCGCGTCTCGCGCCCGGACCGCAGTCCGAGGGCCTCGAGCGGAACCACGTCGGCGCCATGCAGCGCCACCAGCCCGTGCGCCGGGCGCACGAACCGGGCCGGCGTCCAGCCGTCGGCGAGCTGGTAGGTCATGACCTTGGGGATCGGCAGGCGGGCGATGGCCTCGTGCAGCGCTTTCTGCAGCGCGTCGGCGAGCGTCGCTCCCGGCGCGACGGTGTCGACATACAGCGTCTCGGACTTGCCTTCACCCTCGCGGCGGATTCGCGCGGCGGCCTGGGCATCGAGGCCGAGCGCGGCGAGCTTCTTCACCAGCGCGGCGGTCGGCTGGCCGGCGGGGTCGAGCCCGACGGAGGCGGGCATCAGTTTCTGCACGACCGCACGATCCTCCGCCTTGGCGGCCACGCCGGCGACATGCACGCCGAGGCGGCGCGGGCTGGCGAACGACGTCACCGCGGCGTCGGCGGCGATCAGGCCCTGCGACCGCAGGCCGTCGGCGATGGCGTTGGCGAAAGCCGCACCGAGGTTCGGCAGCGCCTTCGGCGGAAGTTCTTCGACAAAGAGTTCGACAAGCAGGTTCGGGTGGGTCATGGTGCGGGATGTCCGGGGCGGGGTTCGGCGCGTGGCGGCGGGATCAGGCGGCTCTCTTCTGCGCCAGTTGCGCCGCGACGTCGTCGGCCCAGGCCCTGGGTGCCATCGGGAAACCCAGCCGCGCCCGGCTGTCGAGGTATTCCTGCGCGACGCCGCGGGCCAGATTGCGGATCCGGCCGATGTAGGCGGCGCGCTCGGTCACCGAAATCGCGCCTCGGGCGTCGAGCAGGTTGAAGGTATGCGCAGCCTTGAGCACCTGTTCGTACGCCGGCAGCGCCAGCTGCTGCGCCATCAGGTGTCGTGCCTGTCGTTCGTGCGCCGAGAACGCGTCCAGCAGGAAATCGACGTCGCTGTGCTCGAAGTTGTAGGCGCTCTGCTCGACTTCGTTCTGGTGGTAGACGTCGCCGTAGCGCAGCGTGCGCTTCTCGCCCGCGACCTCGGTTTCGGTCCACACCAGGTCGTAGACGCTCTGCACGCCCTGCAGGTACATCGCGAGCCGCTCGAGGCCGTAGGTGATCTCGCCGGTCAGCGGCCGGCAGTCGATGCCACCGACCTGCTGGAAGTAGGTGAACTGGGTGACTTCCATGCCGTTGAGCCAGACCTCCCACCCCAGGCCCCAGGCGCCCAGCGTCGGATTCTCCCAGTCGTCCTCGACAAAGCGGATGTCGTTGCGCTTGAGGTCGAATCCCAGCGCCTGCAGGCTGCCGAGGTAGAGGTCGAGGATGTCGGCGGGAGCGGGCTTGAGCACCACCTGGAACTGGTAGTAGTGCTGCAGCCGGTTCGGGTTGTCGCCGTAGCGGCCGTCCTTCGGTCGCCGGCTCGGCTGGACGTAGGCCGCCTTCCATGGTTCCGGGCCGATCGCCCGCAGGAAGGTGGCGGTGTGGCTCGTCCCGGCGCCGACTTCCATGTCGTAGGGCTGGAGCAGCGCGCACCCCTGCGCTGCCCAGTAGTTCTGCAGGGTGAGGATGAGCTGTTGGAAGGTGAGCATGGATTGGCCTCTCGACGGGTGCATCATTGTAGGAAGCGCCGGCATTCCGTCCGCGGCGGGCTATGCTGGGATGATGACCGCTGCGCTGTCGGCTCCCGTCGCGCTGGACCTGTCGCGCGTCGTGCTCGGCGTGCATCTGGCCGTGATCGCGTTCAACCTGTTCGGGCTGGTCGCCGTGCCGGTGGGCGCATGGCGCGGCTGGCGCTGGGTGCGCGGCTGTGCCTGGCGGGTGGCGCATCTGCTGGCGCTCGCCGTCGTTGCGGCGCAGGCGGCCTGGGGCCGGGCCTGCTTCCTGACCGTCTGGCAGAGCGATCTGCTGCAGCGCGCCGGCCGCGCCGGTTACGCCGCGGGGCTGATCCAGACCTGGGTCGACCGCGTGGTGTACTGGAACCTCCCGCTCGGCTTCTTCACCGCGCTGTACCTTGCGGTCTGGATCTACGCGCTGGCGCTGTGGTGGCGGGTGCCGCCGCGCTGCCGGCGGCGCAGGAGTCCGGCCGACAGCAGCGCCAGTGCGGCGAGCAGCAACTCGGGCAGATTGCCGTAGCGCGCGGCGATCCGGGCAAACGGGGTCAGTCCGGCGTGCGCCTGCACCGTGCCGACGAGCGCGCCGACGGTGTACGGCGCGAGCTCGGCTGCAACGCGGCCGTGGGCGTCGATGATCGCGGTGGCCCCGGTGTTGGTCGCGCGGATTCCGGGGATCTGGAACTCGAGCGAGCGCATCTGCGCGATCTGCAGATGCTGCGGAATGACCACGGTGTCGCCGAACCAGCCGAGGTTGGTCAGGTTGGCGAAGACGTTCGGCGCATTCGCGGGCGAGGCGAAGCGGCGCGCCATCTGCGCGCCGAACAGATCTTCGTAGCAGATGTTCGGCGCGATGCGGATGCCGTGCACCACGAACGGCGCCTGATCCAGCCCGCCCCGGGCGAAATCGCCGAGCGGCATGTTCATCATCCGCACGAACCAGTGGAAGCCGTACGGGATGAACTCGCCGAAGGGCACGAGGTGGGACTTGTCGTAGCGGTAGCGCGCCGCCGTGCCGAGGCCGACGACGCTGTTGGTGTACTGGTCGGCGCCGCGGGTGAGCGGGATGCCGAGCAGCGCGGCGCTGCCGTGCGCCCGCAGCGCCGCGGCGATGCCGCGGAGATAGCCGGGGTCGAGGTCCTCGGGCAGCACCGGGACCGCGGTTTCTGGGGTGACGATCAGGTCGGCGTGCAGGGTGCGCAGCCAGTCGCCATAGAGTTGCAGCGTCGGCGCGAGGCTCTCGGGGCGGAATTTCTCCGACTGGGCGACATCCCCCTGCAGCAGCGCCACCCGCAGCGGTGCGCCGACCGGGTGTGTCCAGCGCACCGCCTGCAGCCGCTGGCCGCCCAGCGCCAGCGCGGCGAGCAGCCCGACCGCGACCGCCGCGCCGCGCACGCTCACCCGCGACAGCAGCGCCAGCAGCGCGGCGGCCGTCGCGGCAACGAAGTCGACTCCGTACTGGCCGAGCACCGGAGCGTAGCCCGACAGCGGGTTGCCGACCTGCGCATAGCCCAGCGCCAGCCAGGGAAAGCCGGTGAAGACGGTGCCGCGCAGCCACTCTGCCGCCGTCCAGGCGCCGGCGAAGGCGGCGACCGCCGCCGCGATGGCCGCCGGCGACCAGGGGTCGCGGCTCGCCGGTGGGGTGATCGCCACGGCGACCGCACCGGCCAGCGCCGGGTAGACGGCGAGATAGGCGCAGAACAGCAGCAGCGCGGCGCCGGCCAGCGGCGCCGGCATGCCGCCGTACACGGCCATGCTGATGTACAGCCACCACAGTCCGCCGGTGAACCAGCCGAGGCCGAAGGCGAAACCGAGCAGGGCGCCGCGCCGCGCCCGCGCCCGCGGTGCGGCGCGGGTGTCCGACCACAGCAGCGCGATCCAGACCGCGAGCAGCAGCACCGACCAGGCGCCCGGCCGTCCGTGCCCGAACACCTGGGCCATCGCGCCGCCGAGCAGCAGCGACCAGAGCGGGGCGAGGCGCGAGCCGGCGGCGGCGCGCAGCCAGCGCGCCTGCGGGCGTGCCGCAAGGTCGGCCGCGGCGTCGGGGCGGCTGGGAAGATCGGACATGCGACGTGGGTGAGGCGACTGGAGGGAGATGCGGCCGGGACGACGGGTCCGCCCGGCGGTCGCGAAGGCGAACTTTAACCCGCCGGCATGTCGGCGCCGAAGGCGTAGGGATCGGGCACGCCGAGGGCCGCCAGCACGGCGACCTCGTGCCGTTCCATCGCCTGCGCTTCCGCCTCGGTCTGGTGATCCCAGCCGAGCGCATGCAGCACGCCGTGGACGACCAGGTGGGCGTAATGCGCGGTCAGCGGCTTGTCCTGCACTTGCGCCTCGTGCGCGACCACCGGCGAGCACAGCACGATGTCGGCCTGCACCGGCCAGTGGCAGTAGTCGAAGGTCAGCACGTTGGTCGCGTAGTCCTTGCCGCGATAGGCGCCGTTGAGCTCCCGGCCTTCGTCGGCGTCGACGAACCGCAGCGTGATGTGGTGCGGTTCGCCCGAGCCCGGCAGCGAACTCGCGTCGTCGGCCGCCTCCGGGCCGGTGCGCAGCGCGGCGCGGACCCAGCGCGTCAGCAGCGGCCGGGGCAGCAGCGCGCGGTGCTGCGGATCGGCGAACTGCACCGACAGGCGCAGCGCGGGCGGCGGCGAGGCGGGTCGGCGGGTCATGCCTGCGGCGAGACGCGGCTGCGGCGCTTCGACGGGGCGGCCGGCGCCGCGGGGACTGCCGGCGGCGATGCGGCGGGTGCGGGCTCGGTGACCATGCTGCGCGGGCCTGCCGGGGTGCGCAGCGCGTCGTGCGCCGCATAGGCGTCGACGATGCGCGCGACCAGGGGATGGCGGACCACGTCCTCGCTGGTGAAGCGGCTGAAGGCGATGCCGCGCACGTCGGCCAGGACCTTGGCCGCTTCGGCCAGGCCGCTCTGCGCGCCGCGCGGCAGGTCGACCTGGCTGGTGTCGCCGGTGATCACTGCCCGCGAGCCGAAACCGATGCGGGTCAGGAACATCTTCATCTGCTCCGGCGTGGTGTTCTGCGCCTCGTCGAGGATCACGAACGACTGGTTGAGGGTGCGCCCACGCATGAAGGCCAGTGGCGCGATCTCGATGGTGCCGCGCTCGAACAGCTTCTGCGTCTTTTCCATGCCGAGCAGGTCGTACAGCGCGTCGTACAGCGGGCGCAGGTAGGGATCGACCTTCTGCGTCAGGTCGCCGGGAAGGAAGCCGAGCCGCTCACCCGCCTCCACCGCCGGGCGGGTGAGCACCAGCCGCGAGATCGCGTGGCGTTCGAGCGCGTCGACCGCACAGGCGACCGCGAGGAAGGTCTTTCCGGTGCCTGCCGGCCCGATGCCGAAGGTGATGTCGTGCTGCAGGATGTGGCGGATGTACTGCACCTGGTTCGGGGTGCGGCCGTGCAGGCTTTCGCGGCGGGTGTACAGCACCGGCTCGTCGTCGACCGGCGCGAGCTTGGGACGCTGGCCTTGTGCTGCCTGGACGAGTTCGAGCTGGATGTCCTCCAGCGAGAACCGGGCGTCGGGGCGCGTCCAGAGCGAGCGCAGCAGGTCGAGTGCCTGCTGCGTCGGCGCCGGGTCGCCGCTGATCGTCGCGCTGTTGCCGCGCCGGGTGATGCGGACGTCGAACGCGACCTCGATCTGGCGCAGGTTCTCGTCGAGCGGGCCGCACAGTTCGGCCAGTCGGGCGTTGTTCGGCGGGGAGAAGGTGTGTCGCAGTTGCACGAAGCGGCTCGCAGGTCGGGAGGCGCCGCGGCGCCCGGATGGTGCTGGAAAGTCCCAGTGTTGCGTTCGGAATCGGGATTCGCTTGATAGTATCGACCTCCAACCGCCGTTGTCAGTACGGCCTACCGGAAAAGTTGAACCACCATGCGCCCGATGCAATGCGCTCTCGTCGTCGACGATCTTCCCGCGGTGCGCGCGGGATTCGTCGAACTGCTGCGCGAAACCTATCCGCAGGCCCGGATCTTCGAAGCCGGCCGCATGGCCGAGGCCATGCACATTCTGCAGCACGAGGCGGTCGACCTGCTGCTCGTCGATCTGGGGCTGCCCGATGCCAGCGGGCTGGAGCTGATCCGGGCGCTGGCCGAGCAGCGGCCGCAGGCGCGCTCGGTGGTCGTGACCATCTTCGACGACGACGACCACCTGTTCCCGGCGCTGCAGGCCGGGGCGTTCGGCTACCTGCTCAAGGATCGCCCCAAGATCGAGTTGCGCGCGCAGTTGCGCCGGATCCAGGACGGCGAGCCGCCGCTGTCGCCGAGCATCGCGCGGCGCATGGTGCAGCACTTCGCGCGGCTGAATGCCGCGCCAACCACCAACGACCAGGAGCGCGAGGAGCAGATCGCGCTGACCGAACGCGAAAGCGAGGTGCTCCAGCTGGTCGGCAAGGGCTACACGCTGCCGGAGATCGCCGGCCAGCTCGGGTTGTCGCGGCATACCGTCGCCGACTACGTCAAGCAGATCTACCGCAAGCTCAACATCTCGTCGCGCGCCGAAGCCGCGCTCGAGGCGGTGCGCCGCGGGCTGGTGCGATGAACGCCGCCGGCACCGCGGGGAAGGAGGAGGATCGTCCGATGCAGAATTCCGGTGCATTGCCTGCCGCGTCGGAGTGCTACCTCGACGGCGAATTCCAGCCGCTGCTGGAGTGCCGGGTGTCGGTGCTCGACCGCGGCTTCCTGTTCGGCGACGGCATCTACGAGGTAATTCCGGTCTATGGCCGCCGCCTGTTCCGGGCGGACGCGCATCTGGCGCGGCTGGCGCGCAGCCTGCATGCGGTCGGAATGGCCAATCCCTGCGACGACGGCGAGTGGCTGCGGCTGGTTCGCGAGATCGTCGCCCGCAACAATCCGGACGACCAGTGCGTCTACATCCAGGTCACCCGTGGCGTGGCGAAGCGCGACCACGCATTTCCCCGCGGTGTCGAGCCGACGGTGTTCATGATGAGCTTCCCGTTCCCGCACCTGCCGCGCGAGCAGCGTGAACGGGGCGTGGCCTGCGTCACGACGCCGGACCTGCGCTGGCGCAACGGCCACATCAAGTCGACCTCGTTGCTGGGCAACGTCCTGGCGCGGCAGTTGTCGGCCGACGTCGGTGCCACCGAGACCATCCTGATCCGCGACGGCCTGCTGACCGAGGCGTCGGCGTCGAACGTCTGGGTGGTGCGCAACGGCACGCTGAGCGGGCCGCTGCGCGACCATGACAAGCTCGAAGGCGTACGCGTCGGTCTGATCGAGGCGCTGTGCGCGGAAATCGGCCAGAAGCTGGCCTTCCGTCCCGTGGCCGAATGGGAACTGCGCTGCGCCGACGAGATCCTGCTGTCCTCGGCAACCAAGGAGATCGTCGCCGTCACGCAGCTTGACGGGCGCCCGGTCGGCAGCGGCAAGCCGGGGCCGGTCGGAATCGCGCTCCACGCCGCCTATCAGCAGGCCAAGCACGAGCAGTGCCGCTGAGCCGGCCGCGCGGGCGGCAGCCGGAATGAAAAAACCCGCCGAGGCGGGTTTTTCCTGGGCCGGATCGCAGGGCGATCAGCGCTTGGAGAACTGCTTGGCCCGACGGGCGCCGCGCAGACCCACCTTCTTGCGCTCCACCTCGCGGGCGTCGCGGGTGACGAAGCCGGCCTTCGACAGCGCCGGCTTGAGCGACGCTTCGTAGTCGATCAGCGCGCGGGTGATGCCGTGGCGCACCGCACCGGCCTGGCCGGTTTCGCCGCCGCCGTGGACGTTGATCTTGATGTCGAAGGTGCCTTCGTTCTCGGTGAGAACCAGCGGCTGCTTGACGATCATGATCGACGTCTGCCGTCCGAAATACTGCTCGACGTCCTTGCCGTTGACGGTGATCTTGCCCGTGCCCTTCTTGATGAACACCCGGGCCACGGAGCTCTTGCGACGGCCAGTGCCGTAATTCCAGTTTCCGATCATCGCCATTCCTTAAATGTCGAGGGTCTTGGGCTGCTGCGCGGTATGCGGATGTTCCGCGCCGCCGTAGACCTTGAGCTTCTTGATCATGGCGTAGCCCAGCGGGCCCTTGGGCAGCATGCCCTTGACGGCCAGTTCGAGCGCACGGCCGGGATGGCGCGCCTGCATGTCCTTGAACTTGGTGGCGTAGATGCCGCCCGGATAGCCGGAGTGCCGATAGTAGGTCTTGTCGTTGGCCTTGTTGCCGGTGACGCGCAGCTTGGCGGCGTTGACGACGACGATGAAGTCTCCGGTATCGACGTGGGGCGTATAAATGGCCTTGTGCTTGCCGCGCAGACGGCGGGCCACTTCGCTGGCGACCCGACCGAGAACCTTGTCCGCGGCGTCAATCACGAACCACTCATGCACGACCTCGGCCGGTTTGGCGCTGAAGGTTTTCATGGTTGTTCCAGTTGAGAAGCGAGTGGGAAGTCCCACCAGTGATGTGCGGACCCGCGGGATTGCCCCGACACGACCGCGCCCACCGGCATGGGCGATTTTGGCCCTCGCTTGAAGCCAAACGGCGCATTATAGGCGGACGCCACCGCTTTGCGTGAAATCGCACCAAGCCGTCGCGGGGGCGCAGCGTCGCGACGGCCTTGCGCCTTGCATTGCGAACGCCTGGCCCTAAACTATGCTGCATTGCAGCATCAAACCGAGCGCCATCATGCCTCTGGCTTCCGAAATCGATCCCATCCCCGGGGGACGAGGCGTCGCGGACCACCTCCCGACGTCACCTCGCGCCAGTGCGCCGATCATTCCCATCCGTCCGATCGGGCCCGAGCACCGGGGCCTCCTGCAGCAGCATTTTCTCGCCCTGGGGCCGGAGGATCGCTACCTGCGCTTCGGCTACGCGGCCAGCGACGAGCGGGTCCGCAGCTACGTCGACTCGATCCGGTTCGATCGTGACGAGATCTTCGGCGTGTTCAACCGCAAGCTCGAGTTGATCGCCGTTGCGCACATCGCCGTGGTCGAGGCGGATCGCGCCGAGTTCGGTGTGTCGGTGCTGTCCCGCGCCCGCGGCCTGGGCATCGGCACGCGGCTGTTCCACCGTGCCGCGATCTTCGCGCGCAACCGCGGCATGCACCAGCTTTACATGCAGTGCCTGAGCAGCAACGCCGCGATGCTCAAGATCGCACGTCGCGCCGGCATGAACGTGCGCAACGCGGGCGGCGAGACCGAGGCAGTGCTGGAACTCCCCGAAGACACCCTGCAGACGCATATCGACGCCGTGGTCGAGGACCAGACGGGGCACGTCGACTACTGGTTCAAATCGCTGATGCGGCGGTGGCGCTACTTCCGGCTCTTCGGTGGCCCGGCCTGACGGCGGCCGCCAGCTTCACGGCAGCCAGCCGGCCGCGGCGATGGTGCGCCAGCCGTCGTACTGCTGCCAGACGGCCACCACGCTGCCGGCGCGGTTGACCGCGATCGCGGGCAGCATCGCCTCGACGGTCAGGAGCGGATCGGACAGGCGTACGGCCGGAGCCCAGCGATCGTCGGCGGGGTCGTACCGGGCGGCGTAGATCTGCATCCCCTGCGGGCTTTCCTGGTACCAGGCGCAATGCACGTTCCCGGCGGCGTCGGCCGCCAGCACGGGACTGCCCGCACTTGCCGCTCGTGGATCGTCGATGCGGCGCGGCGCGGACCAATGCAGCGTGGCGGCCGTGAACCGGCTGGCGAAGATCGCGTAGCGCGCACCGGCCGCAGCGGCGCGGTCGGCCTGTTCCCACGCCAGCGCGACGTTGCCGGCAGGGTCGGCCGCCAACGCCGGCGCCAGTGCGGCACCGACGAATCCGGCGGCGGGCAGTCTCCCTGGCCTCGACCAGCCGCCCGCGGCGAGGCGGCTGACGGCAATCCGCCGTGCCGGCCCGTCGCCATCGACCCACGCCGCGGTGAAGTCACCGTCGGGCGAGGCCGCCAGCACGGGCTGGCGGCCCGGTCCGGCACCGTGGTCCAGACGTACCGGTGCGCTCCACCCGCGGCGTGCCGGGCGGAATTCGGCGGCGTAGACCGCCTTCCGGCCCGGAGCGCCCTGTTCCCAGGCGACCAGGGCGCGGCCGTCCGGCGCGGCAGCGACGACGGGGTCGTAGGCGGGGGTGTCGAGACGGTCGAGCCGGTGTGCCGGAAGCCAGCGGCGCGTCGCGCGTTGCCAGCGCGCCGCGTAGATCGCGGTGTGGCGCCCATCGGGCTGCTGCCATGCGACAGTCACGTTGCCGGCGGCGTCGGCAGCGAGCTGGGGGTTGGTCGCGTTGCCCGGCATTGCCGGATCGTCGAGCCGTTGCGGCGTGTCCCAGCGGCTGCCGCGCAGTCGGGTGGCGAGGATGGCGTCGCGTCCGTCGAGGGCCTGGAACCAGACGACGGTGACCCGACCGCGGGCGTCCGACGCGATTGCCGGAACGCTGGATCCGCCGGCGTCCGCGTCGTGCCGGTCGATGTCCTGCGGGGCGCTCCAGAAGCCGGTTTCCGGGTTGAACCGGCTGGCGAGGATGGCGCGCCGGCCGCCGTCGTCCTGGAACCAGACGGCGACGAAACCTCCGCCGCCATCCGCGGCCACTTCGAGACCGTCCACCGGCCGGTCGACGCGCCGCGCGGTACGCGCGTCGTCGATCTCGACGGCCGGCTGCCAGTGGCTGCACATGGTGGCGAAGCCGCTGCGCAGTGGCGCGGCGTCGCCACTGCGCCTGGCGAGTTCCAGCGTGTACGTGGTGCAGCCGGCCAGCGGAGCGTCCGGCACCAGCGTGGCGTCCGGTCCCGCGGTCCGGACGATGCCAGGGACCGGCAGGCCGATCGGCGTGAGCAGTTGCAGCTGGTCGGCGGTGATGCCGGATGCCCGGCGGGCGTCGGGGAAACGGAAGCCCGGTGCCACGAGGCGCGAGACATCCCGGACCCCGTTGGCCGGCACCGCCGTGATGGGGGCTGCGGCAGCGGTGGCCGAGCACGGCAGCAGGGCCGCGCAGGCCCAGCGGCGAAGCGCACTCCCGGCGGCCTGTCGCCGGCTGCTCACAGCCGGCCCATCAGCCGCATCAGCCAGCGGGTGCGGCCGTGATAGGGCGGTGCGGCCAGGCCGATTCCGGACAGACGCGACTGGAACAGCACCGGCTTGAGTTTGCTGAAGGTATCGAATCCCCAGCGGCCGTGATAGTGGCCCATCCCCGAGCTGCCCACCCCGCCGAACGGCAGTCCCTCCTGCGCGAAATGGATCAGGGTGTCGTTCACGGTCACGCCGCCCGCGTGGGTGCGGAGCAGCGCGTCGCGGGTACGGTGGCGGTCGTGGTCGAACCAGTACAGCGCCAGCGGCCGCGGGCGTGCGCGGATGAAGTCGAGCGCCTGCTCGATGTCGTCGTAGGCCACCACCGGAAGCAGCGGCCCGAAAATCTCTTCGTGCATCAGCCGGACGTCGTCCGGCGGATCGCAGACCAGCGCCGGCGCCAGACGGTGGCGCAGGTCGTCGGCCTGAAGTCCATCGAACAGCGGGATGACCTGCGCGCCGCCGGCACGCGCCTCGCCGAGCAGGCTGAGCAGCCGGCTGTGCTGTCGCATGTCGATGATGCTGGCGTAGTCCGGGCTGCGCAGTCCCTCGGGATAGAGGGCCCGCGCCGCGGCGACGCAGGCGGCGCGGAACGCCTGCTCCTGGCTGCGGTGCAGCAGCACGTAGTCCGGCGCGATGCAGGTCTGGCCGGCGTTGATCAGCTTGCCGTAGACGATGCGCCGTGCCGCATGCTGCAGGTCGTATCCCGGCGCGACCACCGCGGGCGACTTGCCGCCGAGTTCGAGCGTCACCGGGGTCAGGTTGGCCGCGGCCGCGGCCATCACCCGGGTGCCGATCCCGGTGGAGCCGGTGAACAGCAGGTGGTCGAACGGCAGGGCGCTGAATGCCGCCGCAATGGTTGCGTCGCCCTGGACGACGGCGATCTCGTCGGCGGCGAAATGCTGTGCGACCCGCTGCGCGAACACCGCCGAGAAGCTCGGGGTGAACTCCGACGTCTTGACCATTGCGCGGTTGCCGGCGGCCAGTGCCGGCGTCAGCGGCGCCGCGGCCAGATACAGCGGGTAGTTCCATGGCGCGACGATGCCGACGACGCCCAGCGGCTGCGGCAGCACATGCGAGCGCGCCGGAAGGAACCAGGTCGACACGCCGGCGCGGCGTGGCCGCATCCAGCGCCTGCCATGACGCAATGCACCGCGCACGCCTTCGAGCAGTGGGACCATCTCGAGCAAACCCGTCTCCGGGTGCGGCCTGCCGCCGAAGTCGGCGTCGATCGCCTCGGCGAATTCCCGGGCGTGTCCGCGCACCAGCGCCTGCAGGCGCAACAGGCGGTCGCGCCGCA
>JAKAIB010000059.1 GCA_021814605.1 Pseudomonadota bacterium
GCGCCCGGAAGTGCAGGCGATGGTCGACTGGCTCCGGCGGCAGTTCGCCGCGTGGATGGAGATCCCCGTCTGAGCCGCCGCGGCATCAGCCGCGCCGCAGCCGCTTGAGGGCAACGCGTGCCGGGTCGAGGCAGGCGGCCAGGTCGGTCTCGACCGGCAGCGGTTCGCCCTCGATCTCGGTGGCGACGCATTCGGCCAGCAACGCGGCCAGCGTCAGGCCGCGCGAGCCCATGCCGGCGCAGACCGCCAGGCCGGGGTGCCGCGGCAGCTCGTGCAGTCGTTTGCCGGCCCAGCGCGCCGGTTCGGCGAGCGCGTCGCGCAGGTCGGGCACTGCCCCGCAGTAGGGCAGTCGGTCGGGGGAGACGGCGCGGACGCCGACATGACTGCGCAGCCACGGCGCTGCGGCCGATTGCGGCACGGCGGCCGGCGCGGTGCCGTCGGCGAGCACGGCGACGCCCGCGCAGTTGTCGCGCCAGGCGGCCTCGGGCGCGAGCGGGACGTCAGGGGATTCGTAGGTGGCACCGACCAGCAGCCAGTCGGCCTCGGCTGCGTCGGCGGCGGCGCGCAGCTGCGCCGCGGCCGCCTCGGGAACCGGCAGCGCATAGCCGAGCCCCATCCAGCCGCCGCGCAGCCCGGCCAACGCCGGCCAGCGGTTCGCCGGCAGTGTCTGCGCCTGGCCGCGCAGCTGGCGCAGCGGCATCCAGTCGGCGGCGGGCAGCAGGCCGCTTGCCGCCAGCAGGGTGGGCACGTCCGCCGCACCGGCGAGGACGACCTGCGGTGCGCGGGCAAGCAGCACGCCGTCGGCGTCGTGGATGCACCAGTGGTCGCCGTCGCGCGCGATCCGGGCGGCACGGACATTGCACTGCAGCCGGATGCGGGTGTCCGCCTGCAGCCAGTGCAGGCACAGCGGCATGTTCGCGACCGCCGCGCCCTCGACCAGCCAGCCCGCGCCGGCGCCCGGTGTGCCGAGCGCCTGCGCGGCCGCCGCGGCATCGAGCCACTGCGCGGTCCTCGGCGGCAGCCGCAACGTTTCGCGCCACGCTTCCAGCCGCGCGGCTTCCGCGGCGTTCTCGGCGGTCATCAGCACGCCGCCGAATCGCACCAGGTCGGCCCGGCCGCCTGGGGCGGCGCGGCGCAGCGCCGCCATGCCGGCACGGGTGAGTCGCGACAGCACGTTGTCGTCGGCCGAGAGCTGCACGTGCGCCAGCCCGGCAGGCATCGCCGATCCGACACTCGCCGGATGCGGTCCGGCTTCGAGCACATCCACTTGCCAGCCGCGCGCCGCCAGGGCACGGGCGCAGGCGGCACCGGCGATTCCGGCACCGATCACGATCGCGCCGCGTGGCCGGTCCGACGGCCAGGGTTCAGGCAGCGGGTAGCGCGGGCGCGGCCAGCGCGGCGCGAAGATCGCCTCCAGTCGCTGGCGCTTGCCGCCCCAGCCCGGCGCGATGGCGACCTCGAAACCGACCTGCGCCAGCCCGTCGCGCACGACGCGGGCGACGCTGTACGTTGCGGCACGCGCACCCGGCCGGGCCAATGCCGCCAGCGCGCGCAGCAGCCCGGGCTGCCACATCTGCGGATTGCGTGCCGGCGCGAAGCCATCGAGGAATAGCGCGTCGGCGGCAAGTCGCAGCCGCGGCGCCAGTTCGCCGGCATCGCCGAATGCCAGCAGCAGCCGCACCTCCCCGCCGCCGGGCCGTCCCAAGGCGGGGAGGGCCCCCTCGGGGGGCAGCGGACGCGAAGCGGAAGCGTGGGGGGCGTGGTCCCCCCCGCCGAGCACGATCGTGTGCAGCCCACGCAGCGGCGGCGGCCATTGCACCGCCAAATCGACGGCCAGTTCGCGGACTTCCGCGGGCGCGTGCGCCACCAGTTCGGCGGCGGGCACCGGATGCAGTTCGAGGGCGACGTAATGCAGGGTGCGGCAGCGCTGCGGGTCGGCGCGCCAGGCCGCCCATGTGGCGAGGAAGTTGATTCCCAGGCCGAAGCCGGTTTCGAGCACGGTGAAGTGCTCGCGCCCGCGCCACGCCGGCTCCGGGTCGAGCAGCCCGCAGCCGCGCAGGAAGACGTCGCGCGCCTGACCGAGCGCGCCGGCACGGCTGGCGTAGACGTCGCCGTAGCGCGGGCTGCAGGGGTGTCCCTGCGCATCGATGGCCAGGTCGGCCGGTTCGAGCAGCGGGCCGGGGCGGCGAGCCGGGTCCGGCGGAGTCATCGGATCAGTCGATGCCGTCCAGCGACAGCGCGTCGAGCCCGAACACGCCATCCTCGGTGAGCACCAGATCCATCAGCTGGTCGTGCGGCTGCAGGTCGAGTTCGTGTACCTCGCAGCAGGCATAGCTCAGGCCGATGGTGTAGACCTCTTCGCGGCCCGCCAGATAGCGGTCGTAGTAGCCGCCGCCGTAGCCCAGCCGCAGCCCGACGTCGGCAAAGCCGACGCAGGGGACGAGGAGGGTGGTCGGCTCGCGCGGCTCGCCGTCGGCCGGCTCGGCGATGTCGTAGGGTCCGATGCGCAGCGGTTCGCCCGGGGCCCAGGAGACGAAGCGCAGCTGCCGCGCCGCACGGTCGACCTGCGGCAGCGCGAGGCGGCTGCCGGGATGGCGCGCCAGCCAGGCGGCGAGCGCCGGCATCGGATCGAACTCGCCGCGGATCGCGCAGTAGGCGCCGATGTCGTCGGGCTCGAGTGCGTCGAGCACGTTGAGCAGCCGCGCCGACAGCGCCGCCTGTCGTTGCGCCAGGTCGGGCAGCGCCTGCCGCGCGGCGATCAGTTGCCGGCGCAGTTCCGTCCGGGAATTTTGGTCGCCTTTAGGCGACATGGGGTCGTAAGCAGGGCGGTTCACGGTAAGCTGCGCGCTATGGGCAGGAAACGGTCGTCGCTGTGTATTTTGCGCCGCCTTGCGCTGGTCGCGGCAGCGTGCATGCCAGGCTTCGCGGTCGGGTCGGCGCGGGCGCAGTCGGCGCCGCTGCCTGCGGTTTCCGCGCCGGCGGCGATGGCGGCCCCGCCGCAATTGCCCGCCCCGCTCGACGCCGCCGATGCGCAGGTCGTCGTCGACGCCGAGCAGGCCTCGCTGCGCGGCGATCCCGAGCCGGCGCAGCAGGCGCTCCAGCGGTTCAGGGGCAGCCTGCTCGCACCCTGGCTGGCCTACTGGGCGGTCAAGCCGACGCTGACGCACGCGACCCAGCAGGATTTCGACGATTTCGCCGCGACCTATCCGCACACCTACGTGCTCGACCGGCTGCGCGACGACTGGCTGCTCGAACTCGGCAAGCGGCAGGACTGGGTCGATTTCGATCAGGTGTATCCGCGCTTCATCATGCGCGACGATCCGCAGGTCGAGTGCTACGCGCTGCAAAGCCGGTTCGCCACCGCGGGAAGCGACGTCACCGCCGCGGTGTTCCGGCTGTGGATGGCGCACCCGGCCGGCGGACCGGGCTGCAACAGCGCGGCGAAGGCGCTGCTGCAGGCTGGCGCGATGCCGCGCGCGCTGCTCTGGCAGCGGCTGCGCCGCTTCTACGAAGACGGTCGGGCGCGGGAAGGGCGCGACCTGCTCGCGCCGTTCCTGCCGGTGGGCAGCTGGCGCATCCTGGCGCAGACCGATGGCGACAGCGTGCGTTATCTGCTCGACACGGCGCGCGGCGGTGCCGCTGCGGCCATCGCCGATCCGCATCGGCGCCAGTACATCGTGCTGGCGCTGCTGACCATGGCGCGGCAGGATCCGGCGCAGGCGGCGCGGCTGCTCGACCAGCAGTTCGATGTCCTGCCGGCGCGTGACCGGGCGCAGCTCTGGGGACGCATCGGGCTGAGCGCGGCGCTTGCGCTGCGCCCCGAGGCGGCGCGGTGGTTCGCCCGCATGGGCGCCGCGGATCCGGACTATCGTCCCTCGGACACGGTGCTCGCATGGGAGGCGCGCGCCGCGATCCGCCTGCGCGACTGGCCGCTGGCGCGCACTGCCACCGGTGCGTTGATCGCAGGTGGCAGCAAGGATCCGGCCTGGACCTACTGGCATGCGCGCGCCCTGGAAAGCGAAGGCCACCCGATCGAGGCGCGCGCGCTGTTCGCCCAGATCGCCAATCCGTGGGATTTCTACGGCCAGCTGGCGACCGACGCGCTGGGGATGAAGATCAGCCTTCCGGCGCCGCTGCCGCCGCCGTCGCCGTCGCTGGTGGCGCAGGAGTCGCAGCGCGCCGGCATCCAGCGGGCGCTGGCGCTGTTCCAGCTCGATCTGCGCAGCGAGGCGGTACGGGAATGGAATTTCAGCCTGCGCGGCCTCGACGACCCGCAGCTGCAGGCGGTTGCCGCGCTCGCCTGCCGGCAGCGGCTGTGGGACCGCTGCATCAACACCAGCGAACACATCGCCGGCGGGGTCGACTGGTCGCAGCGCTACGTGATGCCGTACGGCAACGCGATCGGCGACGCGGCGCGGACCGAGGGTGTCAGCGAGGCCTTCCTGTACGGGCTGATCCGGCAGGAGTCGCGCTTCGTCGCCAATATCCGCTCCTGGGTCGGCGCCTCCGGGCTGATGCAGCTCATGCCGGCGACCGCGCGGCTTGTGGCGCGCCGGATCGGCCTGGCCGACTACCGGCCCGACCAGATCGCCGACGTGGCCACCAACGTCCAGCTGGGCTCGGCCTACCTCGGCGGGCTGCTGCAGCAGTTCGACGGTTCGGAGGCGCTCGCCGCGGCCGGCTACAACGCGGGGCCGGGCCGGCCGCTGCGCTGGCGCGCAATGGGGCTGCCGGACCAGCCGGACGTCTCCGGTGCCGTGTTCGCCGAGAACATTCCGATTCCCGAGACGCGCGACTACGTCAAGCGCGTGCTGGCCAACGCCACCGTGTACGCGGCGATGCTGTCGGGCAAGCCGCAGTCGCTCCAGGCCCGGCTCGGGCGGATCGGGCCTCCGAGCACGGAGCCGGTGCTCGCGCTGGGCCGGTAATCCGCAGAGAATGGCACGTGCGCCGGGGCGCGCGGAAGGTCGGGGAACGGACTCGGGGGGAAGGACGCATGCACCACAACATCCTGGTGATCGGCGGCAGCGGATTCATCGGCAGCCGGCTGGTCAACCTGCTGTCGCTGGACAACCATTCCGTCACCGTTCCGACACGTCATCGGCAGCGTGCCCGCCACCTCGTGCAGCTGCCGCTGGTGGACGTGGTCGAGGCCGACGTGCATGACGACGCCGTGCTCGGGCGCCTCGTCGCGGGGTGCGACGCCGTGGTCAACCTGGTCGGGATCCTCCAGGGGCGCCGCGGCCGACCGTACGGACGCGACTTCGCGCGGGCGCATGTCGACTTGCCTCGCCGCATCGCTGCCGCCTGTGCGCAGGCCGGCGTGCAGCGGCTGGTGCACCTGAGCGCGCTCGGAGCCGATCCGAAGGGGCCGTCGATGTACCTGCGGTCCAAGGGCGACGGCGAAGCGGCGCTGCGCGCCCAGCCCGGACTGGCGTTGACCATCCTGCGGCCGTCGGTGGTGTTCGGCCCGCAGGACCGCTTCCTCAACACCTTCGCCAGGCTGCAGCGGCTGTTCCCCGTGGTGCCGCTAGCCGGCGCCGGCACGCGCTTCGCGCCGGTCTACGTCGGCGACGTCGCGGCCGCGCTGGCGCACAGCGTCGCCGGACCGCAGGCGTCGGACACGGTCGGGCGGACCTACGAGCTCTGCGGCCCGGACACGTTCACGCTGGCCGAGCTGGTGCGGCTCGCCGGCCGCTGGGCCGGTGTCGCCGAGGGGCGCGGGCGTGCGGTGCTGCCGCTGCCCGACGCCCTCGGCCGGCTGCAGGCCCGGCTGATGGAACTGGCCCCGGGCGAGCCGCTCATGAGCCGCGACAACCTGGATTCGATGACCGTCGACAGCGTCTGCGGCGGAAATCTTCCCGGCTTCGCTCCGGAGCTTGGCGTGCCGCGTCCCGAATCGATGCAGGCGATCGTGCCCACCTATCTCGGCCCCGCCGCGACGGGATCCCCATACGACCGGATGCGGGCGTCGCGCTGACACCGCCTCGGCGCCATGCGGCGCGCGAATGCTGACGATGCGCACGCTGCGCTTTGCCGGCCGCGCGGCGGCACCGACAATCGGGCCATCGTCCACAGCGGAGGCCCGCCATGCTCACCCTCTACATCGGCAACAAGAACTACTCCTCCTGGTCGATGCGGCCGTGGGTCGCGATGACCGCGTTCGGGATCGATTTCCGCGAACGGCAGATGCTGCTCGACACCCCCGAATTCGCCGCCCAGGCTGGCGCGTTGTCTGCAGTGGCGCGGGTTCCGGTGCTGGTCGACGATGACTTGACCGTCTGGGACAGTCTGGCGATCGGCGAATACCTGGCCGAGCGGTTTCCGCAGCACGCGCTGTGGCCGCGCGACCGCGTCGCCCGCGCCCGGGCACGGAGCCTGTGCGCCAGCATGCACAGCGGCTTCGGCGTGCTGCGCGCCAGCATGGTGATGAACATCGAGGCCGAGCTTCCCGGCCGGGGATGGAACCTCGACGTGCAGCACGACATCGACCAGATTCTCGCCCTCTGGCAGGACGCGCTGCGGAGTGGCGGGCCGTTCCTGTTCGGCGATTTCGGCCTGGCCGACGCCTTCTATGCCCCGGTGTGCATGCGCTTTCGCACCTACCGGCCGGAGCTGCCCGACTGGGCCTGGCGCTACGTCGACGCGGTGGCGGCGCATTCCGCGGTGGCGGCCTGGGCAGCGCAGGCTCGCGCCGAGCGCATCTACCTGCCGGCCGACGAACCGTATCGCACCCGGGCGCAGGCGGGGTATTGACATGGATCTCGCCCGCACCCCGCCGCCGCCCTATGTCGCGGTGATCTTCTCCTCGCTGCGCACCGAGGGCGACGCCGGCTACGCGGACATGGCGGATCGGATGGCGCAACTGGCCGCTCGGCAGCCCGGCTACCTCGGGGCCGAAAGCGCGCGGGATGCGCAGGGTTTCGGCATCACGGTGTCCTACTGGACCGATGCCGCCGCAGTGGCGGCGTGGCGAGGGCATCTCGACCATCTCGCCGCGCAGACCCTGGGGCGCGAGCGCTGGTACGCCCGCTACGCCGTGCGGGTGGCCCAGGTCAGCCGGGCCTGGGACTGGGAGGCGGTCGGGACGTCCTGACTTCACCTCCATGATCGCGCCGCGCTCGCCGGCGCGATCGGTGCGGGGTCGCTCCGTCCGGGGGCCTTGGCCAGGGCCGCGATGGTGTCGACAAGGCCCTAAACTGCGGTCCTTTTCGGTGAAACCCCCATGCTCAACGCAGCCCAGGAGCGCGCGGTCGCGCATCTGTCCGGTCCTTGCCTCGTCATCGCGGGGGCGGGCAGCGGCAAGACGCGGGTCATCACCCACAAGATCGCCCGACTGCTGCGCGCCGGGCTGGAACCGCAGCAGATCGCGGCGATCACCTTCACCAACAAGGCGGCTGCGGAAATGCGCGAGCGTGCCGCGCAACTGGTCGACAAGCGGGGCGTCGCCGGCAAGCTGGTGGTGTCCACCTTCCACGCGCTCGGCGTGCGCATGCTGCGCGAGAGCGGGCAGGCGCTGGGACTGAAGCCGAACTTCTCGATCCTGGCGGCCGACGACGTCACCGGCCTGCTGCGCGACGCCGGCGCCACCACCGACAACGCGCAGGCGCGACGCTGGCAGTGGACCATCAGCCTGTGGAAGAACGCCATGCTGCCCCCCGAGGCGGCGGCGCGCGCCGCGGCGAACGACGAGGAGCGGGTCGCCGCGACCGTCTACGCCCGCTACGCCGACATGCTGCAGGCCTACCAGGCGGTCGACTTCGACGATCTGATCTGGCTGCCGGTGACGCTGCTGCAGCAGCACGACGAGGTGCGCGCGCATTGGCAGGATCGGCTGCGCTACCTGCTGGTCGACGAATACCAGGACACCAACGCCGCGCAGTACGACCTCCTCAAGCTGCTGGTCGGCGACCGCGGCCGCTTCACCGCGGTCGGCGACGACGACCAGAGCATCTACGGCTGGCGCGGCGCGACCCTCGACAACCTGCGGCGGCTGCAGAGCGACTGGCCGGATCTCGAGGTCATCAAGCTCGAGCAGAACTACCGCTCGACCAACGCCATCCTGCGCGCGGCCAACGCCATCATCGCGAGCAATCCCAAGCTCTATCCCAAGAGCCTGTGGAGCGAGCACGGCGAGGGCGAGCCGGTCGAGGTGCGGCAGGCGGCGAACGAGGACGAGGAGGCGCAGATGGTGGTGGCGCGGATCCAGGCGCTGCGCAGCGGGCGCAACGCCGAGCTGGCGCACGTCGCCGTGCTGTACCGCGCCAACCACCAGTCGCGGCCGCTGGAGCAGGCGCTGCGCCGTGCCAACATCCCGTACGTGGTCAGCGGCGGGCAGAGCTTCTTCGATCGGGCCGAAATCAAGGACGTCTGCGCCTATTTGCGGCTGCTGGCCAACGCCGACGACGACCCGGCCTTTCTGCGCGCGGTGACGACGCCGCGCCGGGGCATCGGGGCGCAGACGCTGGCGGCGCTGGGGTCGTACGCGGCGCAGTGGAAGGTGTCGCTGTTCGAGGCGCTGTTCCGCGACTCGATGCCGGCGGCGGTCGGTGTCCGTGCGGCCGACCACCTGCGCGAGTTCGGCCGCCTGGTTCACGATATCGAGTGGCGTGCACGCACCGCACCCGCCGGCGAACTGTTGCGCGAGCTGCTCGAAACCATCGGGTTTCGCGCCTGGCTCGAAGAGCACAGCGACAACCCGCGCGAGGCCGAGCAGCGCTGGAAGAACGTCGACGACTTCTGCGGCTGGATCGAGCGCAAGGCCGAGGAGGACAAGGTCGGTCTGACGCAGATCGCGCAGACCATCTCGCTGATCACCCAGTTGCAGGAACGCGGCGAGCAGCGCGACGCGGTCACGCTGTGCACGCTGCACGCCGCCAAGGGGCTGGAGTGGCCGCACGTGGTGCTGGCCGGATGCGAGGAGGGGCTGCTGCCGTTCTTCACAGAGGACCGGCCGCTGACCGACGCGACGCTGGAGGAGGAGCGCCGGCTGATGTACGTCGGCGTCACCCGGGCGCGGCAGACGCTGGTGCTGAGCTGGTGCGGCAAGCGCCGGCAGGGGCGCGGCGCGGCCGGGCGCAGTCCGAGCCGGTTCATCGCCGAGATGCAGGCCGACCAGCCGAAAACGAGCGGCAAGGATGTGGCCATGGCGCGCATCGCCGCGCTGCGCAGTCGGCTGGCGGCACGTCCGGCGGAAGATCCGACCGTCGCCGAGGAGGCCGGGTGACGCCGTCGTCCTGCCGGCTCTAGCCGAATTCGCGCACATGGGTTATGTTCCGAAAATCGAACGGCCGTGCTTTTTTGCTGTTCGATTCCACATCGAAGGTGCAGCAGGAGACAGACGATGGAACGGATCTGGCTGGCGAATTACCCCGCCGGCGTCCCGGCGGAGATCGACCCGGACGCCTACGCCAATGTGCCGCAGGTGCTTGAGCGCAGTTTCACCACCTTTGCCGAAAAGCCGGCCTATGCCTTCATGGGCCGGCGGACGACGTACGCGCAATGGGGGCAGCAGAGCCGGGCGCTGGCGGCCTATTTCCAGTCGATCGGGCTGAAGCCGGGTGACCGCGTCGCGGTGATGATGCCCAACGTGCCGCAGTATCCGGCCACCGTCGCAGCGATCCTGCGAGCGGGACTGGTGGTGGTCAATGTCAATCCGCTGTACACGCCGCGCGAGCTGGAGCACCAGCTCAAGGACAGCGGCGCCGCGGCGATTGTCATCCTGGAGAACTTCGCGCACACCCTGCAGCAGGTCATCGGCCATACCGCGGTGCGGCACGTGGTCGTGGCGAACATGGGCGAGACCCTGGGATTCCCGCTCGGCGCGCTGGTGAACTACGTGGTGCGCCGCCGGAAGCGGCTCGTTCCCGCGTGGTCGCTGCCGGACAGCGTTGGCTGGACGCAGGCGCTGCGTCTCGGCGCGGGTTTGGCGTTCGCGCCGCCGGCGATCGGCGCCGAGGATGTCGCGCTGCTGCAGTACACCGGCGGCACCACCGGCGTCGCCAAAGGGGCGACGCTGACCCATCGCAACATCGTCGCCAACATCCTGCAGTCGGGGGCGTGGTACGGCCCGGCGCTGCGCCAGTTGCCCAAGGACGTGCAGCTCAACACCGTCTGCGCGCTGCCGCTCTATCACATCTTCGCCTTCACGGTGGTCATGATGCTGACCGCGTACGAAGGCGGGATGATGATCCTCGTTCCCAATCCGCGCGACCTTCCCGCGACGATCAAGGAGCTGTCGCGCTACGACGTGCACTCCTTCCCGGCGGTCAATACCCTGTTCAACGCGCTGCTCCACCATCCCGACTTCGACAAGGTCGACTGGCGCAAGCTCAAGCTGTGCGTCGGCGGTGGCATGAGCGTGCAGGAGGCGGTGGCGCAGCGCTGGCTGGAGCGCACCGGTTGCCCGATCTGCGAAGGCTATGGCCTGTCGGAGACCTCGCCGTCGGCGATCTGCAACCCGACCAACACCGACCGCTACAGCGGCACCATCGGCATGCCGCTGCCGTCGACCGAGCTCGCGCTGGTCGACGACGACGGCCGCGAGGTCGCCCGCGGGTTGCCCGGCGAGATCGCGCTGCGCGGGCCGCAGGTGATGCGCGGCTACTGGAACCGGCCCGACGAGACCGCGGCGGTGTTCACCCCGGACGGCTTCCTGCGGACCGGCGACGTCGGCGAGATCGACGCCCGCGGCTACGTCAAGATCATCGACCGCAAGAAGGACATGATCCTCGTGTCCGGGTTCAACGTGTATCCCAACGAGGTCGAGGCGGTTGCGGTGATGCATCCGGGCGTGCTCGAGGCGGCGGCCATCGGCGTCCCGGACGAGCATTCGGGCGAGGCGGTCAAGCTGTTCGTCGTCCGCCGGACCGCCACGCTCACCGAGCAGCAGCTGCGCGACTTCCTGCACGAACAGCTGACCGGCTACAAGCGGCCCAGGTTCATCGAGTTCCGCGACGAACTGCCCAAGACGCCGGTCGGGAAGATCCTGCGGCGCGAGCTGCGTCCGCCGGGCTGATCGTCGCAGCGCCGCCGCTCAGCGGGCGTCGGCCTCGAGGTCGCGCAGTTCGCGCAGCAGGTTGACGGCCTGCTGGGTGTTGAGCGGGCGGGAGAACACCCAGCCCTGGATCTGCGGGCAGCCGGCGCGTTCCATCCACAGCAGATCGGCGACGCTCTCGACGCCTTCGGCGACGACCTCGAGCCCGAGGGTCTTGGCCATGGTCAGCGTCGCGCGGGCGATCGCCGCCTTGTGGCGGTCGCCGCTCACGCCCGAGGCGATGGCCCGGTCGATCTTGATCTGTGAAACCGGGAGCCGGGTCAGGTAGCCGAGGTTGGAGTAGCCGACGCCGAAGTCGTCGAGCGCGAGCTGCACGCCGAGCCGGCGGAACGCGTCGAACACCGAAATCAGGTCGGGATTGTTCTCGATCTCGACGTTCTCGGTCAGTTCGAGCACCAGCCGGTCGGAGGGAATGCGGTGCCGCGCCATCGCGTCGGCGATGCACGGCGCGCAGGTGTAGGCATGGAACTGGCGCGGCGAGACGTTGTAGGCCAGCGTTCCCGCGAACCGCCCCTCGTCGCGCAGTCGCCCGAATGCCTCGAGCGCGATGTCGAGCATCGCCGGCCCGAAGCTGTCGAGCAGGCCGGCGTCGGCGAGGATGGGGATGAATTCGTCCGGCGCGACGCGTTCGCCGTTGCCGCGCGTCCAGCGTGCCAGCGCCTCGAATCCGGCAATCGAGTAGGCACTGCGCAGCGTCGCCGCGCTGGCGGATTCGTCGTGCAGCAGCACGGTCTGCCGGCGCGTCCAGATCGGCTGCAGATGCGCTTCGAAACGGCGGTCGGCGATGGCCTGGCGCAGCTCCTCCTCGAGCTGCGAGCGGCGCTCGACCCGCGACTTGAGCGCAATCGAGAACGATTCGATGCGGTTGCGCCCGAGCGTCTTGGCCTGGTGCATCGCGGCGTCGGCGCGGGCGAGCAGTTCGGAGACCGTGCTGCCATGCTGCGGGAACAGGGCGACGCCGATGCTGGCGCCGAACTGCAGCTGGCGGTCGTCGTGCCACATCGCTTCGCCGAGCTTGGAGCGGATGACCTCGGCCTGGCGGAGCGCCAGCGCGTCGTCGGTCGCGTCGCGTGCGAGCACGAGGAACTCGTCGCCGCCGAAGCGGGCCGCGGTGTTGTGGGGGCGTACCAGCTGGACCAGTCGCTGCGCGGTCTCGATCAGCACCTTGTCGCCGGTGGCGTGACCGAATGCGTCGTTGATCAGCTTGAAACGGTCGAGGTCGATGAACAGCACGCCGAAGCTCTGCCCCGGCGGCGTGACGGCGATCGCATCCTCGACGTGCTTCTCGAACAGCGCACGATTGGCCAGTCCGGTGAGCGCGTCGCGGTGCGCCGCGAGCTGCAGCTTCTCCTCGGACCGGTGCGCCTCGGTGACGTCGCGCACCACCCCCCGGTAGCCCTGGTAGCGGCCCGCCGGATCAGTCTTGGGGGCCGCGTCGATGTTCCACCACAGCAACGCCTGGCCGGGGGCGAGGCGGAACGGAACGACAAGGTCGCGCACCTGCGCCCGTTCTTCGATGAGGTGGCGCAGCTGCGCCCATTCCGGTGAGAACTCCTGGCCCGGATAGAGCGCGTGCAGACTCTGTCCGACGAGGTTGAGGTGCGCCAGCGGCGAATCCTGGCCACGGCGCGAGCTGCGGCTGATGTAGGTGAGGACGTCGTTCTCGTCCGATTCCCAGAACCATTCGTTCGACAGCTCGGCCAGCATGCGGAAGCGCTGTTCACTGCGCATCAGGCGGTCCTGCGTCTGGCGCAGTTCGGTGATGTCCCAGGTGATGCCGAAGATGCGCCGCGCCCGCGAATCGGGGTTGCGGTCGTGGACCATGCCGTGATTCACCGTCCAGATGATGCTGCCGTCGGTGCGGACGAAGCGCGCCTCCACCGTCTGCGCGACGCCGCCGGGAGCGGCGACCTGCGCCAGCGCCTGCTCCAGTGCCGGAAGGTCAGCGGCGACCACCCGGCCGGCCCATTCCTCCCGCGCGAACGCTTTCGGCGTCCAGCGCTGCAGCGGATCGAGCCAGTTCTGTTCGGCGTGCAGCACGCCGCTGGCGAGGTCCAGCTCCCACAGCACGACGCCGGGGCTGTTGCGCAACAGGTCGAGGCGGATGTCCTGTGCGTGCATCCGGCTGGTGTCCTGCATGAAGCAGAAGACGCCCTCGATCTCGCCGCCGGCCGCGACGCGGGGAACGATCCGGACCCGCAGCCAGCCACCGTCCGGGGCGGCGGCATCGAAGCGTTCGTAGTCGACGATCTCCCCGCCGAGTGCGCGGCGCAGGTGCGGCTCGACATCCTCCAGCGTCGACAGCGGGCAGAGCGCGGACAGCGGTTGCCCGACAAGGGCGTCGGCCGGTGCGCCGATCCACTGGGCGTACGCCGCGTTGCAGCACTGCAGTCGCCGATCGGCATCGAAGCTCGCGGCCATCAACGGCAGGTGTTCCGCCCACCGGGCGAAGTCGCCGAGGGAGGGCGGTAGGGCTGCGGTGCGAAAAGCAGGGGGCATGGCCGCTGGCGCGGTGATCGACGACGTGTGGGTTGCTGCCGCAGGCGGATCGACTGGGCGTCGTCCTGGGCATCGGACTCGGGTTTCGGGGTGGCAGTCTAAGCGAGCAGTTGTTCACAGGCAATGTAAAAATGCATGACGAATGCCACACGAATCACCACGATGGCGTGCCGGCGGCACGGCGGCGCGGCCTCTACACTCGACCCCCATGTCGAGTTCGCCAGATCCGGTTCCAGGCCAGGCCTACGTGGTCGGCGGCGCGGTCCGCGACGCCCTGCTGGGACGACCGCACGGCGACCGCGACTGGGTGGTCGTCGGTGCGACCCCGCAGCAGATGGTCGATGCCGGCTTCGCTCCGGTCGGACGCGATTTCCCGGTGTTCCTGCATCCGCGGACCCACGAGGAATACGCGCTGGCGCGCACCGAACGCAAGACCGCCCCCGGCTATCTCGGCTTCGCGGTCCATGCCGCGCCGGACGTCACGCTCGAACAGGACCTGTTGCGCCGCGACCTGACCATCAACGCGATGGCCCGCGCCGGGGACGGGACGTTGATCGATCCCTATGGCGGGCAGCGCGATCTTGAGGCGCGGGTGCTGCGCCATGTCTCGCCGGCATTTGCCGAGGATCCGGTCCGGATCCTGCGGCTGGCGCGCTTCGCCGCGCGGTTCGCCGACTTCTCCGTCGCCCCGGAAACGCTCGAACTGATGCGCGGCATGGTCGCGGCCGGGGAGGTCGATGCCCTCGTTGCCGAGCGTGTCTGGCAGGAACTGGCGCGCGGATTGATGGAGCCGCAGCCGCAGCGCCTGTTCGCCGTGCTGCGCGACTGCGGCGCGCTGGCGCGGCTGCTTCCGGAGGTCGATCGGCTGTGGGGCGTGCCGCAGCGCGCCGACTATCACCCCGAGATCGATACCGGCGCGCATGTCATGCTGGTGCTGCAGGCCGCAGTCGCGCTTGGCGGAACGCTCGCGGTGCGCTGGGCCGGCCTGATGCACGACCTGGGCAAGGGCACGACGCCGACCGACCTGCTGCCGCGGCATGTCGGGCACGAGCAGCGCAGCGTGGCGCTGGCCGCCCAGGTGGCGCGGCGGCTGCGGGTGCCGGCCGACTGCGCCGAGCTTGCCGCCGTCGTCGCCGCGGAGCACGGCAACATCCACCGTAGCGCGGAGTTCGGCGCTGGGGCGCTGCTGCGGCTGCTGCAGCGCTGCGACGCGCTGCGCCGGCCCGAGCGTTTCGACGCGGTGCTGCTCGCGTGTGAAGCCGATTTCCGCGGCCGCGGCGGCGACTTCCCGTTGCGCGCCTATC
>JAKAIB010000297.1 GCA_021814605.1 Pseudomonadota bacterium
GGCCGGCCGACCGAGCGCTATCCCTTCAATCCCAACGGCAGCCCCGGCGGCATCACCGCGGTGACCACGCCGGACGGCCGCTTCACGGCGCTGATGCCGCACCCCGAGCGGGTATTCCGCACCGTGCAGATGAGCTGGGCGCCGCACGGGCTGGGCGAGGACAGTCCGTGGATGCGGATGTTCCGCAACGCCCGAGCGTGGTGTGCATGACGTTGCCCGCGCGTTCGGGCTCGGCGCTCGCCATGCCCCGACGGGGCGCACCCCGCCTTGATGGGACTGCCCCTCGGCGGGGTTGGGCGCCGTTCGATCTCCCGCGCCTTGTGGTCCGCGTCCCGACCCGAGGGGTCGCGGGCGCCGTGAGATGAACATGGAAACCAGGCAGTCCGGTCGCTACGCCGGCGTCGACACGCTGCGGGGCTTGGCCATCGTCTGGATGATGACCTTCCACTTCAGCTTCGACCTGAACTGGTTCGGGCTGATCCACACCGACTTCTACACCAACCCTGTCTGGCTGTGGCAGCGCATCGCCATCGTCAGCCTGTTCGTGTTCACCGCGGGATTGACCCAGACCTTCACCGATGTCCGTGGCCGGCCCGGGTCGGAATTCTGGAAGCGCTGGGCGCAGATCGTCGGCTGCTCGCTGCTGGTCACGGCGGGCAGCTACCTGGCGTTTCCGCGCAGCTTCATCTACTTCGGCATCCTGCAGGGAATCGCCGCGATGCTGCTCCTGCACCGACTGGCGTTCCGGCACCTGCGAGCCTGGGTTCTGCTGCTCGCGCCGGTCGCGATCGTCGCGCCGCAACTCTGGGGGCACGCTTTCTTCAATCCACCGTGGTGGAACTGGACCGGGCTGATCACGCAGAAGCCGATCACCGAGGACTACGCGCCGCTGCTGCCGTGGATCGGCCTGCTGTGGCTGGGCGCGGGAACCGGCTGGCTGCTGGCGCGGTCCGGTTTCCGGCCGCTGCAGCGGCTGCCGGCGGTGCGCCCGCTGGCCTTCCTCGGACGCTGGCCGCTGACGGTTTACATGGTGCATCAGCCGGTGCTGGTGTCGATCACCTGGATGCTCGCGCACCTGATGCGCTGATCGCACGGCGTGCCTGGGGCGCTGCCCAGGCACGCCGGCATCGGCTACTTCTTGCCCTTGATGCTGTCGAGATAGTCGGCGATCACGGCAACCTGATCCTCGGGGATCGGCGCCTTGAAAACGTTTTTCATCTTGCTCACCTCCACCGTCCATGCCGCCTTGCCCAGGTCGGGCTGGTTCATCACCATGCCAACGGAGTGGCACATCAGGCAGTAGGTGTTGGCCGCCTTGGCGCCGGCGCTGTCGCCGGGGAAGACGCGAGTGCTTTCCGGCAGCGTGATGCTGTCCTTCTTCAAGGTCAGCGCCTGTGCCGGCGCGACGAGAACGGCCGCAGCGACGATTGCCGAGGCGAGGCCGACGAGCTGTAGTCTGGCGTTCATGCGGATCTCCTCGGTCAGACGACGGTCACGGGGGTGGATTCGACGACGTTGCGCATGAATCCGCCGGGATTCCAGTTCGGCGTCATGGGCTGCTGCAGGCCGTCGCTGTTGGTGCAGCGGACCATGAGCGTCTGGTCACCCTTGTCGAGTTTGACGTGCGTGGTCCACTGCCGGAAGCCGTACTTGCCGTGGTCGCGGCCGAGTTGCGTCGGCATCCAGTTCTTTCCGCCGTCGATCGAGATCTCGACCGACTTCACGCCGGTGTCGCCGCCGAAGGCGATTCCGCGAACCAGTTCGGGGCGGCCGCCCGGCACCTTGGCGCCTGCCGCCAGATTGGTGATGAACGACCGTGGCACCATGCGGTTGATCGGCACGAACTTGACGTCCTTCTCCCCCGGAGTCATGTTGGCATGCGGCCAGTTGTCCGGGATGGTGTAGGCCGGGTGCATCCAGAAGTTGGTGTCCGGCGAATCGAGCACGGTGATGTGCTGGAGCATCTTGGTCCAATAGGTCGCATACCAGCCGGGAACGACCAGCCGCATCGGGAAGCCGTTGAGAATCGGCAGGCTCTGTCCGTTCATCTCCCAGGCAATCATCACCTCGCCGTCGCGGGCATGGTCGACCGACAGCGATTTCTTCAGGTTCGGCGCAGTCGAGACGACCGGACGCTCCGCGCCCTCGAACTGCACCTGGACAGCGCCGGCCTTCACGCCAGCGGCGTCGAGCACGTCCTTCAGCCGCACGCCGACCCAGCGGGCATTGCCCATCGCCCCGTTGCCCCATTCGCCACCGGCGACGCGCGGCTGGAAGAAGCCGCGCGAATTGCCCGAGCACTGGTTGACCGCGGCAAGCTCGACATGCTTGAACTTGCGCATCAGGTCGAACACGGTGAACCGGAGCTCCTTCTCCACATGACCTGCGACCGTCACCGTGAAGGTCTTCGGGTCGATGCTTGTCGGGATGTCGGCCCAGTGCCACCGGACGTAGAACTGGTCGACCGGCGTGAACACGCCCTTGTCGTAGACCGAGAACGGCGTCTCCAGCAGCGGCGGCCGGGTGCGCTGCAGGATCATCCGGCCCTTGTGCGGAAACGCCGTGGTGAGTCGGCGCTCGTCGGGACCGCCGGGGAGCGGCAGCCGGATCATCTCGGCGGCAAGGCTGGTGCGTGCCAGCGCCATCGATCCGAATCCCAGCGCCGCAGTCTGCAAGAAGCGGCGGCGCAGCGCGCCGTCGCCCGGGTCATCCTGCTCGAACATGTCATCCTCCTTGGTGTGATCCGTTCAAGGCCGACGGCCGCGACGGTACCGGGATTTATAGTGAGCAGTGTTTGCAGTTGAAAACGAAATGATTCGTTTTGTCTGATCGATTTTACTTTTGTATCCGTGATTCTCTATTGAAATTTCTCTGCATTATGACTTGACGGATATATCGAAATTTCAAGTCATTGATATACATTGATTATTTTTAATCGACTATTTGTTCGATGCAAATATTTGAATCAAACGAAATACATATTTCGAAAGCGATGCGGACGAACTCTGGCCGATGAGCCTGCAATCGGCGTGGATTAACAGCCTGCCGATGCCGGATGCCAGGTTCCACGCTGCGACACGCAGTCCGCCGGAACAGCCGGACACCGGGTGTTCCGCGGCAGTGTCGCTCCGACCGGCGGCCCGCCGGAATTGGTCTCGGCGGGAATGCCGCCGCGGGACGCGCGCCTCAGC
>JAKAIB010000298.1 GCA_021814605.1 Pseudomonadota bacterium
CAGGTTCAAAATCCCCGTGGCCTGCTTCACGTTCGATGCCAACAACACGTCAATCGCAAGCGCCTCGAACATCGCCGTAAACCGACTGCTGGGCTCCGCCCACGGCAAACGCGCTTGCAGCACTCCGCGGTCCGGACACTTCACCCGTGGCGGTCGGGCATGCAGGTAGGTCAGAAACTGGCAGCTATCCAGGTGCCTCCACGAGCGTTCCGCAGTGTGGTCGTAGATAGGCAATTCCGCACCGCATCCCCCTCGGATGGTCGACATACACGTCCACCTGTTGCTTGGCCACGTTCAGATTCACTCGCTCAACCGCCCATGGTTGCGTCAAAACCAACAACTGCCGGTACAACTCGGTACTGTCCATCGCGCCACTCCCCCCATGAAAGCCATGCGCGATAGCGTACCTTCACCCACAAAAAAGTCCGAAGGACCAAACGATGAAATATCAACGCCCGCCGGGCCCCAGGGACCGGCGGTTTGGGTTTTCCATTGTCGGAGAGATGCGGCGTCGCTATCTCGACTTCTGGCAGGAAACGCATCGCAGCCATGGCGATGCCGTCTACATGCGGCTGATGGGCCGCGATCTGTACGCCTTCGCGCATCCCTCGTTGATTCGCGAGGTTCTGGTCGAAAAGGCGAAGTCATTCGTCCGGTACGAACGCTTCATAGAGGTGCATGCGCAATTGCACGGACGGAGCGTCTTGATCGCCGAAGGCGAAGAGTGGCGCCAACAACGGCGACTTCTTCAGCCCAGCTTCAGTAACAAGCAATTCGATCTTTACGCCGGACAAATCGTCGAAGCGGCGCGTGAATCTCTGGAGCGCCTGCCTACCGAGGTTCCGCTGGACTTCGAGCATGCGATGAATATGCTCACGATCGACGTCGTGCTACGAACCATGTTCGGCAGCCGCGTGGAGCATGACACGGCAGAGATCGAGAAGGCGGTTAGATGGTGGAGCCAGATCTCCTTCTCGGAGATGGCCATGCCGATGACCTTGCCCGACTGGCTGCCGTTGCCCGGCAAGGCGAAAAAGCGTTGGGCGATGGCCGTGCTGAACGATTTCATCACTTCGCAGATCCGTCGGCGCCGCGCGGAGGGAGCGAAGCAGGACGATTTCCTCGGGACGTTGCTGGCTCTCCCGGCCGACGAGGGGGCTGACGGCCAGGGCTCGGATCGGCTGGCGCGGGACCAGAGCATGGCCGTCTTCCTTGCCGGCCACTCGACGACGGCCACGAGCCTTTGCTGGGCGGCTTGGGCGCTGGCAAAGCACGCCGATGTCCGCGAGCGGGTCTTGCGCGAGATCGACGAGGTGCTTGGCCAACGTGCGCCGACCTTCGCCGACATGGCCCGCCTTCCCTACGTCGACCAGGTAGTCAAGGAGACCCTGCGCCTCTATTCGCCGGCGACCGGCGTGATAGCTCGAAGAGCCACGGAGGACGTTCAGATCGGCGAATGGCTGGTGCCCAAGGGGAGCCTTGTTTCGATTCTTTCCTTCGTCGTGCACCGCGATGAGCGCTGGTTCCCGGACCCCCTGCGCTTCGATCCCGAACGCTTCAATGCCGAAGCCTCCGAGCAGATGACTCGCGGAAGCTATTTCCCCTTCGGCCTGGGGCCGCGCGTCTGCATGGGCAACAACCTCGCCAGCATGGAGATCAAGATGGCGCTGGCCTTGTTGTTGCAACGCTACTCGCTGTCTCCCGCGCCAGGTCAGGGCGAACCAGGCCTGTTGATGCACACGACCATGCGCCCCGCTGGCGGCATGCAGTTGGTGCTTTCGAAGCGGGCCGGCAGGCCGGATTTGCAGCTCGCAACTCCGGTAGGCACACATGCGCCGTCCGGGCGATGCCCGGTGCACACCGCGCCTGGCCCCTGACTTGCGAGCGGCTTTCCGAAAACATTGAGCGAGATGCGAGGGTTCTTCAATGCATGCATTCGTTTTTCCCGGTCAGGGCTCCCAAAAGAAGGGGATGGGCGCCGGATTGTTCAATGAAGTCGAGGAATACGCGTCCGTCGAACGAGACGTGGACGCATTGCTCGGCTATTCCCTGCGCGATTTCTGTGCGAACGCTTCCGAAAGCCAACTCATGGAGACCCGCCATACGCAGCCTAGCCTGTTCATCGTCAATGCTTTGCACTATTACGCCGCGCGATCGCGGGGCGAGCACCCGGCCGTCGTCGCCGGGCACAGCCTTGGCGAATACAACGCCTTGCTGGCGGCCGGCGCATTCGATCTGATGACGGGTCTGCGCCTGGTGCTCAAGCGCGGCGAACTCATGGGGCAGGTGAAGTCCGGCGGCATGGCGGCCGTCCTGGGGATCGACGCGGCTCGCGTCGAGGCCATCCTTCGACAGGGCCAGTTCACCGGTATCGATATCGCCAATTACAACGCGCCCAGCCAGACTGTGATCTCCGGAAAGAAGGATGATCTGGCGGCGGCATGCAGGCTGCTCGAGAAGGAAGCGGACGTCTGCGTGCAATTGCCGGTCAGTGCCGCGTTCCACTCGCGCTACATGGTCGATGCCGCACGGGCCTTCCAGGATTTTCTCGTCGCCTTCGACTTCAAGACTCTCACGCTACCGGTGATTTCCAACGTGACCGGCCGTCCCTATCCCGCCGGCGATCCGACGTTGACCGTGCGGGCATTCTTGGTCAGGCAGATATCACGTCCCGTGCTTTGGATGCAAAGCGTTCGGCACATGTCCGAGGCCGGTGTGGATCAGTTCCACGAAATCGGCCCCGGCACCGTATTGACGCGATTGATCCAGCAGATTCGGCAGCGCGACGCGACGATGGCCTGACGGCGGGCGGCGCAGCGTCCTGGCAGGGCGGGCCGCGGCGAGTGCGTTGATGCCGTCGACATCGGTGGCGGTCTGATCGGCGTTCAGGAAAACAGGGGAACCTCATTTCATGAATGAATTGCTGAAGCACGTATTTGGTCAAGTGGAGGCCAAGCGTCTGTCACCGGATGCGGCCCTGGCTCTGCTCAGGTCGGCGCGTCAGCAAGGCACATTGGACCGCCCGCCGCAGGAGGCCACGGTCGAAGTCGATGTGGAGACGCTGCTGCTGCGTCCGACGTGGCAGGCCGCGCAGCCGCCGGCAAGCGAGCCGGCGCCGCATGCGGCGCATTCGATCGTGCTGTGCGAGCTCGGGGAAGATGCGATGCCGGCGTTGCAGGCGGCGC
>JAKAIB010000299.1 GCA_021814605.1 Pseudomonadota bacterium
CGGCATCGATCTGCCGGGCACTACGCAGCAGCAGCGGCGTTCGTGGCGCGTAGTGCGCCGGCAGCGCCCCGGCAACCCGCGGCGCCGTCTCCGCCGGCCGCGTCAGCGTTCGGGGATCGACGCCCAGCACCCGGGCCATCTCCTCGGCCCCCAGCCGCCCGGGACGCAGGATGCGCGGCGGATCGGCGGTGCAGTCGACGATGGTGCTCTCGATTCCGACCGCGCAGGGCCCGCCGTCGAGCACCAGCAGGTCGTCGCCCAATTCGGCGCGAACATGCGCCGCGGTCGTCGGGCTGATGCGGCCGAAGCGGTTGGCCGACGGCGCGGCGAGCCCGCCCTGCCCGCCCTTGAACCGCGCCAGCACCGCCTGCGCCAGCGCATGCGCCGGGCAGCGCAGTCCGATCGTGTCCTGCCCGCCGGCGCAAGCCTCGGCAACACCAGGCCGGCGCGGCAGGATCAACGTCAGCGGCCCCGGCCAGAAAGCCGCGACAAGTTGGCGCGCACAGGCCGGCACCTCGCGCGCCCAGCGTCCCAGGTCGGCGTCGCGGTGCACATGCACGATCACCGGATGGTCGGCCGGGCGCCCCTTGCGGGCATAGATGGCGGCGACCGCGGCGGGATTGTCGGCGTCGGCCGCAAGGCCGTAGACCGTCTCGGTCGGGAGGCCGACGAGCTCGCCGGCCTCCAGGCGCCGGACCGCCTCGGCGATGTCGGCCGCGCCGGGTTCCGCTGGCGCGATCGCGTTCACCATCTCAGCGCCCACCCGGCCGCCCGAAAGGCGCTGAATCCCCTCGGGCGCAGCAAATGCCGTGTGCGTGGAGGCTGTTTCATCCTAGAACGGCTCCAGGCCCAGGATCCCGCACGCCGCGAGCGCCGTGTCCCGCGCTGCGGCGGCATCGGCTGCGGTGCAGGTCAGGTGGCCCATCTTGCGGCCGCGGCGGGGGTCGCGCTTGCCGTACAGGTGCAGGTGCGCCCCGGCAAGCGCCAGCACCGCGGCCCAGTCGGGCTCGCGCTGCCGGCCGGCAGCGTCGAACCACAGGTCGCCGAGCAGGTTCAGCATCACCGCGGCGCTGTGCTGGCGCGGCTGCGGCAGTGGCGCCCCCGCCAGCGCGCGCCACTGCAGTTCGAACTGCGACACATCGCAGGAATCGATGGTGTGATGTCCGGAATTGTGCGGTCGCGGGGCGATCTCGTTGGCGAGCAGACGGCCGTCGCGCAGCACGAAGAACTCGACGCACAGCACGCCGACGTAGTCGAGCCCTTCGGCGATCCGCAGCGCGGCGGCCTGCGCGGCCGCGGCGACTGCGGGTGTGACCGACGGTGCCGGCGCGAAGCTGGCGAACAGGATGCCGCTGCGGTGCAGGTTCTGCTGCGGCGCGAACGCCACCGCCGCGCCGTCATGGCCGCGCGCCAGCACCACCGACAGTTCGAAGTCGAGATCGAGGCGCTGTTCCAGCACGCAATCGACGCCGCCAAGCCCGCGCCACGCCGCCGCCAGCCCGGTGGCGTCCGCCACGATCGCCTGTCCCTTGCCGTCGTAACCGAGGCGCGAGGTCTTGAGGATGCCCGGAAGCAGCGCCGGATCGACCGCTGCCGGATCGCTGCCGGCCGCAAGCACGGCATGCGGCGCACAGGCGACGCCGAGCCGGCCGAACAGCGCCTTCTCCTGCGCGCGGTCCTGGCAGACCGCCACCGCGGCGGGCGACGGTGCCAGCGGCAGCCGCGCTTCGAGACGGCGCATGGCGTCGACCGGAATGTTCTCGAACTCGACCGTGACCGCCGCGCAGTCGTGCGCCAGCCGGTCCAGCGCCGGCAGATCGTCGTAGCGCGCGTCGAGGTGGATGCCGGTGACCTGGGCCGCCGGCGCGGCCTCGTCGGCCTCGAGGACCGCCACGCCGTAGCCCGCGCTCTGCGCCGCCTGCGCGAACATCCGGCCGAGCTGTCCGCCGCCGAGCACTCCCAGGGTCGCCCCGGGGGCGATGAACCGCGTCGGCCGGGTCATGCCCCAGCTCCGACGCGCATCGCCCGCGCCGCAGCGGTCTGCTCGGCGCGGAATGCATCCAGCCGGTCGCGCAGCGCCGGGTCGGCTGCGGCCAGCAGCGCCACCGCGAACAGCGCGGCGTTCGCCGCGCCCGCCTCGCCGATCGCGAACGTCGCCACCGGAATGCCTTTGGGCATCTGCACGATCGACAGCAGCGAATCCTCGCCACGCAGATATTTGCTCGGCACCGGCACGCCGAGCACCGGGACCAGGGTCTTGGCCGCGAGCATTCCCGGCAGGTGCGCCGCGCCGCCGGCGCCGGCGATGATGGCGCGCAATCCGCGCTCCTGCGCCGCCTGGGCGTAGGCGAACATGTCGTCGGGCATCCGATGCGCCGACACCACCCGGCACTCGTGGGGCACGCCGAAGTGCTCCAGGATGTCCGCCGCGTGGCGCATCACCTCCCAGTCGCTCTGAGAACCCATCACCACGCCGATCGAGGCCATGCGCCCACTCCCTGGAAACCGTCCAGATCCGGATTCTAGGAAGCTGCCGGCGCGACACGCCCGGCGCGGCTCGCTATGCTCGCATCAGTACGCGCGCGGCGACCAGTCGATACCCCGGTTGGTATTTCGCCGCCCGCCCCCAATTGCATGTCTTTCAGGAGATCCGCATGATCGACGCGACCATCGCCAATTTCGAAACCGAAGTCGTCGAAGCCTCGAACACCGTCCCGGTCCTCGTCGACCTCTGGGCCCCGTGGTGCGGGCCCTGCCGGACGCTCGGCCCCATCCTGGAGAAGCTGGAGATCGCCTACGAAGGCCGTTTCAAGCTGGTCAAGATCAACACCGAAGACGAACAGGAACTCGCCGCCGCCTTCGGCGTGCGCAGCATCCCCATGGTCATGCTGCTCAAGAACGGCCAACCCGTCGACGGCTTCGTCGGCGCGCTGCCCGAAGGCCAGATCCGCGCCTTCCTTGACAAGCACGTTCCCGAGACTGCCCCCCTGCAGGAAGAGGCCGAGATCGCCGAGGCCGCGCCGGCCCGGTCGCGGCTGGAACAGCTGCAGCTCGATCTGGCGGCCAACCCGGCGAACGACAAGGCCCGCATCGAATACGTCGAACTGCTGCTGCGCGACGGTCGCTCGGACGAGGCGCGGCGCACGTTCGAGCCCCTCGCCGGCAAGACGGCGACCGACGCC
>JAKAIB010000300.1 GCA_021814605.1 Pseudomonadota bacterium
TGCTCCCGCGGTGATCGACTGGTCCGGCGACCCGCCCGGGTTCGATGCGGACGCCACCGACATTCCCCAGACGGCGACGCCTGGTGTCGTCGCGCTGCGCGAGGCGCGGCATGCCTATGCCGCGTGGTTTCGCGGCTGCCTGCAGGTCGATCGGAGCTGCCGGCTTCCGCCGGCGCCGCCACCCGAGACGGCGGTCGCGCTTCAACTCGACCGGATCATCGCCGAGACGCCTCCCGCGTCGGCGACGCTGCGGCCGCTGCTGCAGGCGCAGCGGGATCGGCTGCAACAACTCTCCAGCCTGGTTTCGGCGCTGGCCGCGAATCGCGGTGCCGACGAGGCGGCGGCCACCTGGGACCGACTGATCGACATCGGGATGGAAGCGCTCGAAGGATTCGCCGACGCCGAGGTCGCCGTTGCCGCCGAGGACGCGGCACGCGATCCGCTGACCGGACTGGGTGGCCGGGCCGCGCTGCAGCAGCGTCTGGAGGCAGAGCAGGCGCTGCTGCAGCGCCACGGCCGCATCTGCGCCGTTGCAATGGTCGACCTGGATCACTTCAAGCGGATCAATGATCGCCATGGGCACCTGGCGGGCGACCGGGTGCTCGGCGCTTTTGCCCAGACCCTCTGCCGCAACCTGCGCCCCTACGACGGCGTCTACCGCTACGGCGGCGAGGAATTCGTCGTCTGCCTTCCCGGCGCGACCGCGGCGCAGGCGGCGATCGTGCTCGACCGCGTCCGCCGGCGCATGGCGCGGATGCCGCTGGTCCGGATCCGCGAAGGCGGTCTGCGCGTGCACTTTTCCGCCGGCGTGGCCGCGCTGTCACCGAAAGGCGTTGCCCATGCCCTCGACTGCGCCGATGGCGCGCTCTACCAGGCCAAGGCGCTTGGGCGCGACCGTGTCGAGACCGGCCGGTGCGTCGGCGGGTGACCGCGCGGGTCGGCGGGCGGCATGGGGCAACGCGTCTGCCTCGATGAGAAATCGTGCTGGCCATGTCCGCGAACGATGATGTCGAACTGATCCGCCTGCGCGATGCCGGGGCGGACGGTCTGCTGGCCGCATTCCGCGTCGACGCGCACGAGTTCCTGGCCCAGTTCACCCAGGGGCTCAGGCCGCAGCCGCTGCGCGACGACACCCTCCAGGGTCTCGGCAACGCCGCCGAAGCGCTGCGCGGCATCCGCATCGGCGCCGACTTCCTTGCGCTCGACGCCATCGGCGCGCTGTGTCGGCAGGGCGAACAGGATCTGTTGCAGCAGCTGCCCCTGGTGGCCGGCGGCCGGCCGTTGCGCTGGGACACGCTGCGTGCGGTGGTCGATGGACTGCAGCGGCACATCGCGGCGCTTGGAAACGGCGGCGCGGACGCTGCGGCTCGGGTGGAAACCGCCCGGTCCACACCGGCGCCCGAGCCGACGGCGCCAGCGGCGCAGGACTCGACGCGGGGGCAGAGCGAATTGCCGATGCCGGAAGAGCCGTTGTCGGCATGTCCCGCGCCGGCAGATGCGGCGCTGCCGGAGATCGCCCCGAACGGCGACGCAACCGGGGAAGCCGGCGACACCGCCGCGGTCGAATCGCCCCCCGAAGTCGCCGTCGCGCCGGAGGATGTGGACCGTGCCGTCCGGGACATCCAAGCGATTGAGGATTCCGTTGCCACTTCCGTGGAGACGAATGCGGAAGCGGAACCGGGTGCAACTGCGGTCGACACGGGCATGACGCAGCCGCCTCCCGCGGTCGATCAGGACGATCCGAGCGTGATCGATGTCTGGACCGCGCGGGTCGGTTGCTGGACGGTCGCACTGCGTGCCGACGCCGAGGTCGAGCCGATGGCCGACGCGGCGCCGATGTGGCGCGGCATCGACGGCGGCGGGCTGGTGGTCGACGCCATCGGTGCCGTTCCCACTCTGGATCTGCGCGATTGCTGGAGCCACGACGCCGGGGCGCCCGAAGCCGCGGGAGCAAACCTGCTCATCCGCCGCTGCGACGCCGAGCCGTTCGCGCTGCGCGTCGACGCGCTCGGGACGCGCCAGACGCTGGTCTTCTGGCGTGTGCCCGCGCACTACGCCAGCGCCAGCGGGATCGACGCGATCGCGCTGTCCGGTGCGCCGTGGGAACCGCAGGCCGAGGAGGCTGTGCTTCTGCTCGACGCCGGCTGGCTGCACCGTCGACTGGGCCGACGCGCGTGGCGGTTCGGCGGTGCGGCGGGAGCAGGGCGATGAATCGCGCACCCGCATGGTTGCGCATCCGGCTCGGCGCGCAGTCGCACGCACTGGATGCGCAGGGATTGCGCCAGATCCTGCTGCGGCCGCGGATCCTGCCGCTGCCGCAGGCCACGCCGGCCTGCCCGGGCGTGGTGGCCTGGGAGGGACGTCCGCTGCCGGTGGTGGATCTGGGCAGCTGTCTGCTGCGCCGTCCCAGCCTCGAGCGGCCCGACGCGCGGCTGGTGGTCTGGGGGGGCGCGGCCGAGGCGGGGGCATTCGCAGTCGACGCCGTCGGCGACCTGCTGCGTCTGACCCCGGCGCGACTGGAACGCCATTGGGCGCCGGCGCTTCCCGGATTGCCGCCGCCGTGGAACGCGATCCAGGGATTGATTCATGGTGCCGATGGAGCGCCCGGACAGGCGGCGCCGCTCGCGGTCTTCGATGCGGCGACGCTGTGGCGCACCTGCTGGGGACAGATCGGAATTTCGCAATCTGACGTCGGGCGATGAAACTGACTCCGCAACGTGCCGTTCTGCTGATCTGGCTGGTGTCGACCTGCTGGGTCGGCGGCGTGGTCGCCATCGCCCTGGCGCAGCCGACGAGTTGGGCGCTGTTCGCGGCCTGGGGGGCGGGATCGGCGGCACTGTTGCTGCTTGCGCTGTATTTCGGCCTCGCGCTGCGGCTCGAGCAGATTCAATTGCAGCACGCGCTGCGGGTGGCGCGTGCGCCGGGCAGTGACATGGCGTCGGAAAAGCTGCGGCTGCCCCGCGCCTGGTGGCCGCTGGTCGACGGCGTGGCGGATCAGGCTGCCGCGTCGGCTCGCGACCTGGCCGGGCAACTCGCCGCGTGGCGGCAGCGTTGCGACGCGCTCGACGCCGAACTCGCGGACGAGCGATCGCGCGGCGACCAGTTGACCCGGCGCTGTCAGCAGGTTGACGCCGAAGCCGAGCGGCGGCGCAGTCTGGCACGTGTGGCGCTG
>JAKAIB010000301.1 GCA_021814605.1 Pseudomonadota bacterium
TGATGGTGGCGATGATCACGCTGTTCGGTGGATTTGCTGCACTTGCCGGCGGATTGGCGTACGTCCTCCAGCGCTTGTTCGGCGGACTGGGCTGACGCGCTGTCTCCCGGGCCGCAGTCAGAGGGGGCCGATGCGGTCGATGGTCTGACCTTGCGCGATGCAGCGCGCCGCCAACTGCGCGACCGGCGTCGCGTCGATCGTTCCCTCCGGCCACACCTCCGAGAGCGGGGCGAGCACGAAGGCGCGCTGTGCCATGCGGGGGTGCGGCAGCGTCAGTCGAGGCGTGCGCAGCTCGAAGCTGCCATACAGGAGCAGGTCGAGGTCGAGCGTCCGCGGCGCGTTGATCTCGCCGGCCGGGCGCAGCCTTCCGTGCGTCGCCTCGATGGCGAGCAAAGCGTCGAGCAGCGCCTCGGCCGCCAGTCCGGTTCGCAGCCGCACGACTGCATTCCAGTAGTCGGGGCCGCGCGACTCGATGGGCGCGCTGCGATACAGGCCGGAGCGGGCGATCAGCCGGGTGCGCGGCAGCGCGGCGAGCCCGGCTGCCGCGGCGCGCAACGTCGCTGCGCCGTCGCCCAGATTGGCGCCGAGGGCGACGAAGGCGTCGATGTCGCCGGGCATCCCGCCGCGCGCGCTCAGGCCGGGTCGGCGGATGACGGCGCCGGGCCCCCGGACTCGCCGTTGGCAGCCGGCTTGCGCCGCCGCCGGCGGCGTTTGGCGCTTCCGGCCGCACTCGCCGGGACGGCCTGCAGCATCGCAGCCCGGCCTTCGGCGTCGGCCAAGTGGAACTCGTCCCACCACTGCGCCAGCGCCGGATCGGCCTGCCCGCTGCGCGCCCGCAGACTGAGGAAGTCGAACGCGGCGCGGAACCGGGGATGGTCGACCAGACTGTTGGCGTAGCGTGCGGTGCGACGTTCGAAGCGCGGCTGCAGCGCCCAGATCTCGCGCATGTCCGTGCTGATGCGTCGCTGGATCGCCAGCCGCTCGGCCTGGGCGGCGAGCACCTCGTCGGCTGCGCCGTCGAGCGCAACCAAGGGGGCTTCGCCCTGCTCGCGCAGCGCGTTCCAGCGCTGCTCGACGTCGTGCCACAGCAGGCAGGCGAACAGGAAACTCGGGCTGGCGGTCTTGCCTTGCGCGATGCGGGCGTCGGTGTCCTCCAGCGCCGACAGCACAAAACGCTCGCCTTCCGGCTTCTCCAGCACCGGATCGAGCAGCGGCAGAAGTCCGTGGTGCAGCCCGAGGCGGCGCAACTGCTGCAGCGAGGCGACCGCATGTCCGGTCTGGAGCAGCTTGATGGTTTCGTCGAACAGTCGCGCTGCCGGTACATTGGCGAGCAGGTCGGCGCATTCGGCAATCGGTGCCAGCGTGGCTGTTTCGAGCTCGAAACCGAGTTTGGCGGCGAATCGCGCGACGCGAAGCATGCGCACCGGGTCCTCGCGGTAGCGCTGGATCGGATCGCCGATCATGCGCAGTCGGCGCCGGCGCAGGTCATCCATGCCGTGGTGGTAATCGACGACGACGTCGCGGACCGGGTCGTAGTAGAGCGCGTTGACCGTGAAGTCGCGCCGCTCGGCGTCGTCGTCGAGCGTCCCCCAAACGTTGTCGCGCAGGACCCGGCCGCTGCTGTCCACCGCCAGCGTCTTGTCGGCCAGGGCGCCCTTTGCGGTCCGCTCGTTGCCGGCGACGGCCTCGGCGGCCTGCGCGTCGTGCAGCGCGCGGTAGGTCGACACCTCGATGATGTCCCGGCCGAACATGACGTGGACGATGCGGAACCGGCGGCCGATGAGAAAGGCGCGGCGGAACAGCGGTTTGACCTGTTCCGGCGTGGCACTGGTCGCGACGTCGAAATCCTTGGGCTTGTGGCCGAGCAGCAGGTCGCGCACCGCACCGCCGACGATGTAGGCCTCGTACCCGGCCTCCTGCAGCTTCTTGACCACGGCGAGCGCATTCGGCGCGATGCGGCCGGCGTCGATGTGATGCTGGGCGCGCGGCAGTTCGCGCCGCTGCCCGAGCCGGCGCGTTGCCGGATTGGAGTCGATCGCCCCGTTGAACAGACGTTTGATGAGCTTGCGGATCATGTAAACAGTTGCAATGTGGGCCAGCCTTTTTCTTCGGCCAGCGCGGCCAGCAGCGGATCGGGATGGACGACCACCGGATGGGTCGCATGTTCCAGCAACGGCCGGTCGTTGATCGAATCGCTGTAGAACCAGATCTGGTCGAAGTCGCTCCAGCCGAGTCCGAGGCCAGCCAGCCATTCGGTCGTCCGCACCACCTTGCCTTCACGGAACGACGGTGTCCCGATCCAGCGGCCGGTGTAGCGCCCCGACGCGTCGCGTTCGAGCTCGATCCCGATGAGATGCTGCACCGCGAATGCCGCGGCGATCGGCCGGGTGACGAAGGTATTGGTTGCGGTGACGATGCAGCACAGGTCGCCCGCCTGCTGGTGTCGGGCGACCAGTTCGCGCGGCGCGGGGTGGATCTGCGGCACGACCACGTCGCGCATGAACGCGGCGTGCGCGGCGTCAAGTTCGGCCGGATCGCGCCCGGCAATCGGCGCGAGCGCGAAGCGCAGGTACGCGTCCAGGTCGAGCGTCCCCGCCTTGTAGTCACGGTAGAACAGCTCGTTCTGCCGCCGGTGCTCCTCGGCGTCGACCCAGCCGAGTGCAGCGATGAACTGCCCGAAGGCGTGGTCCGAGTCGAACGGGATCAGCGTGTTGTCGAGATCGAACAGGGCGAGCTTGCGCATGGGGGCGAATAGGGGGTCGGGTCAATCGCCATGCACGCCGGCGGGTTCCGGCCGCAGCAATTCCGGCTGTTGCGCCAGCAGCGACTTGAGCAGCGGCACCGTGGCCGGACGCTGCAAGGCAAGAGCATAACGGTCAAATGCTTGCATCAGCCGGGCGAGCTGCCGCAGGTCGCGGCTCAGATGGGTCAGCATGTATTGCACCAGCTCCGGGCCGAGCGCGTACCCGCGGTCCTGCGCCAGCCGGTGCAGGACTCGCGCCCGCACGGCGTCGTCGGGCGGTGACAGCTGCAGCGCCAACCCCCAGCTCAGCCGGGTCCGCAGGTCGGCGCGCAGCGCGAGTGCCGCCGGCGCCCGGTCGCCGCAGGCCAGGAACGCCAGGTCCGCGGCCCGCGCAGCGTTGTACAACCCGAACAGCCAGTCCTGCTGCC
>JAKAIB010000060.1 GCA_021814605.1 Pseudomonadota bacterium
CCCGGCTTGAGCTTGACCAAGGCGCGGAAGGTGTCGGCCTGACCGAGGTAATTGCCCTCGAGCTGGTATCCCGACACGGTGTACTTCGGTCCCTCGTGGACGTTGACCGTGATGTAGATGCCGTCCTTGTCCGGCGACAGCGCGACCTGCGTCGACTCGATACGGAAATCGAGATAGCCGCGATCCTGGTAATACGACCGCAATGTCTCCAGGTCGGTATTGAGCTTGGCCTTGGAATACTGGTCGTCCTTGGTGTACCAGCTCAGCCAGCCCGGAGTGCTCAGCGAAAACAGACCGAGCAACCGGCCTTCGCCGAACACCTTGTTGCCGACGATGCGGATGGCGCGGATCTTGGCGATCTGGCCTTCGACCACGGTGAACAGCACGTTGACGCGGTTGCGCGGCAGCGGCGTGGTCGTGACCTTGACTTCGGTGTCGTAGAAGCCCTTGGCGAGGTACTGCTGCTTGAGCTCCTGGACGGCCTGGTCGATCAGCGCCTGGTCGTAGGGGTGCGCCTCCGCCAGCCCCACGCCCGACAGCGCCGTGGTCAGCGCCTTCTTGTCGAACTCCTTGGTACCGGCGAACTCCACCGCAGCGATGGTCGGACGCTCCTCGACGACGATGGTCACGACGTCGTTGTCGGTGTTGATGCGGACGTTCTTGAACAGCCCCGTCGCGAACAGCGCGCGGATCGCTGCAGCGCCACCCTCGGGTGTGTAGACATCGCCGACCCGGAACGGCAGGTAGCTGAAGACGGTGCCTGGCTCGGTTCGCTGCAGGCCCTCGACCCGGATGTCCTTGATGGTGAACGACTCGGCGGCATGGGCCTGGGCGCTCGCAACGGCAACCACGGCTGCCGCGACAACACGGAGTACGGGATTGAACCTCAAATTGACCTCGAGCCGGATTAGTGCACCTGCCCGAGCAAGCGGGCAAGATCGTTGTAGAGGGCGATGGCCATCATCATCGCGATGAGTGCGAGACCGCCTTGCTGCAGCCTTTCCTGCCAGCGTTGCGACACGCTGCGGCGCGTCACCGCCTCATACGCATAATACAGGAGATGCCCCCCGTCCAAGACGGGGAGCGGCAGCAGGTTGAGCACTCCCAGACTGACGCTGACGACGGCCAGGAACTGGAGGTAGGCGGACCATCCAAGCTCCGCGCTGCGCCCCGCATAATCGGCGATGGTCACCGGGCCGCTGAGGTTCTGCAGCGACGCCTGCCCGATCACCATCCGGCCGAGCGTCTGCAGCGTCAGCACCGACAGATCCCAGGTGCGGCGCGCCCCTTCGCGCAACGCCTGCACCGGGTTGCGCTGCACCACCACAGTCGGAACGTCGCCGCCGAGCAGCGCCTCGATGCGCCACACCTTGCGGCCGTCGACCACATCCTGGCGCGGCACGACGCGCAACGTCAACGCGCTTCCGGCGCGTTCTACCGTCAGCTGTGCCGCGCGCCCGCCGGATGCCTGGATCGCCGCCATCAGCGCATCGGCCGTCGCCACCGGCCGACCGTCCACGGCAATCACTCGGTCACCCGCACGCAACCCGCCCTGCTGTGCGGGCCCGCCGGCGACGACTTCGCGGATCTGTGCCGGCGGGCCTTGCAGATGCAACCCGAAACGGTCGAGGAAATCGGCGCTCTCCGCGGCCCGCGTGCTGGAAGCGAAATCGAGCGCGATGCGCCGCTCGGCGGCACGGCGCGGGTCGCGCACAACCAGATCGATGCGATCGCCGCCGATCGCCGCATCGATCAGCGTCCAGCGCAATCCCGTCCAGCTGCGCACCGGCCGGGACTCACCGTCGCGAACGACCGCCACCACCCGGTCGCCCGCCATGATGCCCGCCTGCGCCGCCGGCGACTGCACCGGTGGCGCGCCAAGGATCGCCACCGGCTCGCGGATCCCCCCCACAGCCACCAATGCGAACAACACGATCGCGAGCAGCAGATTGGCGATCGGCCCGGCAGCGACCACGGCGGCGCGCCGGCCGACGCTCTGGCGGTTGAACGCCCGGCCCAGTTCCTCCGGCGGGACCTCGCCCTCGCGCTCGTCGAGCATGCGCACGAAGCCGCCCAGTGGAATCGTCGCCACGGTGAATTCCGTCCCGTCCGGCCCCCGGCGCCAGCGCAGCAGCGGTTTGCCGAAGCCGATGGAGAATCGCAGCACCTTGACGCCGCAGGCGACCGCGACACGGTAGTGCCCGTATTCATGCACCGCGATCAGCAATGCCAGCGCGAAGGCAAACGCCAGCAGGGTGACGATCAGATTCATGATCAGGCGGCGAGCCGCGCCACGCGCTCCTGCGCCAGCGCGCGGGTCTCGCGATCGAGTTCGAACAGTGCATCGAGCGTATCGCAAGGACCGGCGCTGCCCGCGGCGAGCAAGTCGGCATTGATGCGCTGGATGTCGGTGAAGCGGATTCGACGCCGCAGGAAGGCGTCGACCGCAACCTCGTTCGCGGCATTGAGTACGGCGCAGGCGCCGGCGGGCATCCGCAGCGCGGCGAACGCCAGCCCGAGGCCCGGAAAGCGGCTCGCGTCGGGCCGCTCGAAATCGAGCCGTCCGACAGCCGCCAGGTCCAGCCACGGTGCGCCCGACGCCATCCGCTCGGGATACGCCAGGCCGTAGGCGATCGGCGTGCGCATGTCGGGCTGGCCAAGCTGGGCGATCACCGAGCCATCGCGGTAATTGACCATCGAGTGCACGATGCTCTGCGGATGGATCAGCACCTCGATCCGGTCGGGCGCCATGCCGAACAGGTAATGCGCCTCGATGACCTCGAGCGCCTTGTTCATCATCGTTGCCGAATCGACCGAGATCTTCGCGCCCATGCTCCAGTTGGGATGGGCGCAGGCCTCCTCCGGCGTGACTGCATCGAGGGTGTCGGCCGCTCGGCGGCGGAACGGTCCGCCCGACGCGGTCAGCACGATGTTGCGCACATCAGACGGCCAGCGCGACCGGTCCGCCGGCAGGCTCTGCAGGATGGCGCTGTGCTCACTGTCGATCGGGACAATCTCGCCGCCGCCCTCGCGCAGCGCCTGCAGCAACAGATCGCCGGCAACCACCAGCGACTCCTTGTTCGCCAGCAGCAGTCGCTTGCCCGCCCGCGCCGCCGCCAGACTCGCGGCCAGTCCCGCCGCGCCGACCACGGCGGCCATCACCTGGTCGACCTCGGGCGCCTGCGCCACGGCTTCGAGCGCCGGCGCACCGCTCAGCACTTCGGTCGGGATCGCCTCGGCATGCAACTGCTGCTGCAGCCGCGACGCTGCTGCCGGATCGGTCAGCACTGCGACAGCCGGCCGGAATTGCCGGCACTGCGCCAGCAGCTTGTCGACGTTGCGCTGCGCGGCAAGTGCATGCACGCGGTAGCGGTCCGGATGCAGCGCGAGCACGGCCAGGGTGCTGGTGCCGATCGACCCGGTCGAGCCGAGAACGGTGACGACGTTCATAGCGTCATCAGCAGCAGCGCCAGCGGCAATGTCGGGATGAGCGCGTCAATGCGGTCGAGCACACCGCCGTGTCCGGGGAGCAGCCGGCCGCTGTCCTTCACTCCCGCGGCGCGCTTGAGCAGCGACTCGAACAGGTCGCCGCCGATCGCGAAGCCCAGAAGGAACGCAACGGCGAGCAACGTCCCTGCCCAGCCGAGACGCTGCTGCAACTCGCCGAAATAATTCGATGCTGCGCCGTGCGCCGCCGCGCCAGCCGCCAGCACGCAGCCGATGGAATAGAGGAGCGCCGCAGCCATGGCGGTCCACGCCCCCGCCCAGGTCTTGCCGGGACTGATTGCCGGTGCCATCTTGCTTCGCCCCCAGGCGCGACCGCCAAAGTAGGCGGCGATGTCGGCCGCCCAGACCAGCGCCAGCATCGAGAGCATGAACAGCGCGCCCCGTACCCGCAGCTCGACCAGCGCCAGCCAGGCCGCCAGCAGCAGCAGAAAACCGAGCGACGCCAGCACCAAGCCGTCGCGCAGTCCGGACGGAAGATGCGCAACCGGAAGGCTGCGCGCCAGCAGCACCACCCAGAGCGCGGTGCAGCCGCCCCAGAACCAGACCCAGGCCGGCGGCAGTCCCCAGCCCTGCCGCTCGAGCAGGAACAGCGCCCCGCCGGCGACCGCCGCCCAGCCGGCGGCCCAGACGACCACGGCGCCGTGCCGATAGCCCGACAGCCGCGCCCATTCGCCCATGCCGACGGCACAGAAGACCAGCGCAAGCAGCGCGAACGGCAGAGGATCGGACGGGAGCAGACTCGCCAGCAGCAGCGCCGCCAGGACGAGTGCAGTCAGGACGCGCTGTCGCAGCATGGATGAAGGCGACGCCTGCCGGTCAGGCCGCGGCCCGCGGATTGGCTTCGGGAACACCCCCGAAGCGGCGCTGCCGACTGGAGAAATCGACCAGCGCCTCGTCGAGCGACTGGGCGTTGAAATCCGGCCAGAGGGTGTCGGTGAAATACAGCTCGGTGTAAGCGATCTGCCAGAGCAGGAAGTTGCTGATGCGGCGCTCGCCGCCGGTCCGGATCAGCAGGTCCGGATCGGGCGAATGCCTCAGCGCCAGATGGCGCTCGATGCCCGCCGCGGTCGGTGCCTCTCCGGCGGAGTGCAGCGCCTGCGCAGCCTGCAGCATGTCCCAGCGCCCGCCGTAGTTGAGCGCCACGTTGAGCACCAGCCGATCGTTGCTCCGGGTCAGTTCCTCGGCCTGGACGATCAGGTCGCGCATCTCCGGGGAGAATGCCGAGAGATCGCCGACGATGCGCAGCCGCACGCCCTGCCGCGCCAGTTCCGCCGACTCGCGCTGCAGCGCCTGGATGAACAAGCCCATCAGTGTCTGCACTTCCTCCGCCGGCCGGCTCCAGTTCTCCGACGAGAACGCGAACACGGTGAGGTGGCCGATGCCGAGTTCGATGCAGCGACGCACGATGCGCTTGAGCGCGTCGACACCGAACTTGTGCCCCGACGACCGGGGCAGGAAGCGCCGCTGCGCCCAGCGCCCGTTGCCGTCCATCACCACGGCGACGTGCCGCGGCAGCACCGCGACGTCAGGCTTGGAAACGGACTTCTTGCTCATGGCGGGGAATCCGGCGGATGCTGCGAATCGGGGACGAACGCGGTCAGATGGCGAGGATTTCCGCTTCCTTCTGGCTCAGCAGCTTGTCGATCTCGGCGATGAAGCGGTCGGTCAGCTTCTGCACCTCGTCCTGCGCACGGCGGTCGTCATCCTCGGAAATCTCTTTGGCTTTGAGCAGGTCCTTGAAGCTTTGGTTCGCATCGCGGCGCAGATTGCGCACGGCCACCTTCGCCCCCTCGCCTTCCTGCTTGATCACCTTGACCAGATCGCGCCGGCGCTCCTCGGTCAGCGCGGGCATGGGGACGCGGATCATGTCGCCCTGGGTCTGCGGGTTCAGTCCGAGATCGGATTCCCGGATCGCCTTCTCGACCGCCTGGACCATCTTCTTCTCCCAGGGCTGGACGCTGATGGTGCGGGCGTCGACCAGGTTCATGTTGGCGACCTGGCTGATCGGCACTGCCGACCCGTAGTAGTCGACCATCACGTGATCGAGCAGCCCGGTGTGGGCACGACCGGTGCGCACCTTGGCCAGATCGGCCTTGAGTGCCTCGATCGACTTGTGCATTTTCTCTTCGGCGGTCTTCCTGACTTCTGCAATTCCCATGATGCACTCCGCTAGCGGATCCGAGTTCGGCAATACGGCCGGCCCTGCCCGGCCCGTGGATCGGTCCGGCGTCAGACGTAGACGTCGGTTCCTTCGTCTTCCCCGCGCACCACGCGCATCAGCGCGCCGGGTTTGAAGATACTGAAGACGCGGATCGGCATCTTCTGGTCGCGGCACAGCGCGAATGCGGTCGCATCCATCACCTGGAGCCGCTTGGCGATGGCCTCGTCGAAGCTGATCCGCGCATACCGCTTGGCAGTCGGATCGCTCGCCGGGTCGGCGGTGTAGATGCCGTCGACCTTGGTCGCCTTGAGCATCACCTCGGCACCGATCTCGGCAGCGCGCAGCGCGGCGGCCGTATCCGTGGTGAAGAACGGATTGCCCGTCCCGCCGGCGAAGATCACCGACTTTCCCTCTTCGAGATACTGCAACGCCTTGGGGCGCACATACGACTCGACGACCTGCTCGATCGCGATCGCCGACATCACCCGGGGATTGAGGCCGGCATGCTTCATCGCATCGGAAAGCGCCAGCGAATTCATCACCGTTGCCAGCATGCCCATGTAGTCGGCCGTGGCCCGGTCCATCCCCACCGCTCCGCCGGCGACGCCGCGGAAGATGTTGCCCCCGCCGATGACGATCGCAAGCTGCACCCCCGAATTCACCACCTCGGCGAGGTCGCGCACCATGTGCTCGATGGTCGCGCGATTGATGCCGAAGGCGTCGTCGCCCATCAGGGCCTCGCCCGAGAGCTTGAGCAATACGCGTTTGTAGGCGGGCATGTTCACTCCGGGCAGGGCGAAGACGGGTGGATCATCGGCGCGGGACTCGGTCAGGCGAGCGACAGCGATCAGCCTTGCTTGGCTGCAGCCATCTGCGCCGCCACCTCGTCGGCAAAATTCTCCGACTTTTTTTCGATGCCCTCGCCGACGACATACATCGTGAAGCCGTGCACCGTGGTGTTGGCGGCCTTGAGCATCTGGCCGACGGTCTGCTTGTCGTTCTTCACGAACGCCTGATCCAGCAGCGACACTTCCTTCAGGTATTTCTGCACCGAGCCTTCGACCATCTTGGCGATGATCTCCGCCGGCTTGCCCGATTCGGCCGCCTTCTGGGTGGCGATCGAGCGCTCCTTCTCGATCAGTTCCGCCGGAACCTGCGCCGACGACAGTGCCACCGGCTTCATCGCGGCGACGTGCATGGCCACGTCCTTGGCCGCGACATCGTCGCCGGTGTATTCGACGACCACGCCGATACGGGTGCCATGGAGATAGCACACCAGCTTGTTGGCGCCGGCAAACCGGGCGAAGCGGCGGATGGTCATGTTCTCGCCGATCTTGCCGATCAGCGCGCTGCGGCGGGCCTCGACCGATTCACCGTCGATTGCCAGTGCAGACAGCGCCGCCACGTCGGCCGGGTTCTGCTCGGCGATCAGCTTGGCCAGCGCATTGCCGAAAGCCAGGAAATCGTCGTTCTTGGCGACGAAGTCGGTCTCGCAGTTGAGTTCGATCATCGCCCCGGTCGTGCCCTGGATGTAGGCGGCAACGATGCCGTCGGCGGTGACCCGGGACGCCGCCTTGCTCGCCTTGTTGCCGAGTTTGACGCGCAGGATCTCTTCGGCCCGCGACATGTCGCCTTCGGCCTCGGTCAGCGCCTTCTTGCACTCCATCATCGGGGCGTCGGTCTTGGCACGCAGCTCTGCGACCATGCTTGCGGAAATTGCCGCCATCGTTGAACTCCTTGAATTCGAAAACTGGAAAACGCGCTTGAAAAAAAGGGGCTGTCAGACAGCCCCCGGGATTGCTTCAGGCGGAAGAACCGGGCCATGCGCCTGAACGCGGTCGCCTCGCGGCCACCGCTCAGGCTGCCGGCGACTCTTCCTGGATCTCGACGAATTCGCCTTCGCCCTCTCCGGCCGCCTGCACGACCTCGTTGACCGCGTCGTTCTTGCCCTCGAGGATGGCGTCGGCCATGCCCTGGGCATACAGCGCGACGGCCTTGGCCGAGTCGTCGTTGCCGGGAATGACGTGCGCCACACCCAGCGGCGAGTGGTTGGTGTCGACCACGCCGATCACCGGGATCCCGAGGGCCTGCGCCTCGGCGATCGCGATCTTGTGGTAGCCGACGTCGATGATGAACAGAGCGTCGGGCAGAGCGGCCATGTCCTGGATGCCGCCGATCGACTTCTCGAGCTTGTCGAGTTCGCGCTGGAACGTCAGCGCCTCCTTCTTGCTCATGTGCTCGAGGGCACCTTCGGCCGCTTGAGCCTGCATGTCCTTGAGCTTCTTGATCGAGGTCTTGACCGTCTTGAAATTGGTCAGCATGCCGCCCAGCCAGCGCTGGTCGACGTACGGCATGCCGCAGCGCGCCGCCTGCTCGCGGATGATGTCACCGGCCTGACGCTTGGTGCCGACGAACAGGACGGTGCCGCGACGGGCCGCCATCTGCCGCGCGAACTTCGCCGCCTCGACGAACAGCGGCAGCGATTTCTCGAGGTTGATGATGTGGATCTTGTTGCGATGGCCGTAGATGTACGGCGCCATCCGCGGGTTCCAGAAGCGGGTCTGGTGGCCAAAGTGCACCCCGGCTTCCAGCATTTGACGCATGGAGATGGTCATGACGATTCCTGTTCCAAGTTGGGTCTGAAATCCGGCCCCGATCGAACCGCCGCAAGGCCGCCGCTTGCGCGAATGCGGGCCATGCAAGCCTCGACACCTGGTTGGGCCGGTTTGCGATTGTGTTCCGCGCGCAACAGATCCGATGGATTCCGCCTTGCGCAAAACCGCGTAATCATAGCATTCCGCGCTGCAACACAGCGGCATGCAAAACCCGCTCGCACGCGCGGGCACGCTATGCTCGCCGGTGTCGCCGACCTCGCCAGCCCTTACCGATCATGCAAGAGCATCCGCTGCGACAGCAGTTGCACAACGAAATCCACGCCCGCCCGTTTGAGCGCATCGGCGCGCCAGCGCAGGTCAGCCAGCTGGTCATGCAGCTCGACGCGAGCGAATCCGAGGCTGCGTACCACCACCTGTGCGAACTGCTCGGCAACGAGCACCTGCCGCCGCCCGCCGCCGGCAGCATGTTCCACACCACGCAGATCGGCCCGGTTCGGCTGCGCTGGGAACGCCACGGCGAATTCGTCAGTTACACCTTCATCACCCACGACGCGCTCGGGCCGGGCGATCCGATGTTCCAGCGACTGCCGAGCGACCGCGTGTCGGCCGACTGGCTGGCGCGACTGCCGGGACGACGACTGTGCGCCAACCATGTCGCGCTGATGCCCGAGGGCGAGCTCGATTGCAGCGCGCTGCCCGACTTCTCCGCCGTCCTCGACGCCGACGCGCTGGTGGGCGCCGAGGTCGCCGACGGCAACGCCCAGGTGTTCACCGACCTGCGCATCGGACCCGACGGCCACACCCGGTTCATCGTGTTCAGCCGCTCGATGACCGAACGCCGTCGCGGCCGGATGATCCAGCGGCTGCTGGAAATCGAGACCTACCGGCTGATGTCGCTGCTGACGCTGCCGATCGCGCGCGAACTCACCCCGCAGCTCAACCGTTTCGAGAACGACCTGGCTGGCATCATGGACGCCATCGGCATCGCCGACGGCGACGGCGCGCGCGACGCGCAGACGCTCGAACGCCTCACCCAGCTCGCCGCCACGGTCGAGCGGGTTTATGCCTCGACCCACGGCCGCTTCACCGCGGCGGCAGCGTACTACGACCTGGTGAACCGGCGCGTCACTGACCTGCACGAGCGGCAGATCTTCGGGCTGCAGACCCTGGGCCAGTTCCTCGACCGTCGCCTGGCGCCGGCCATGCAGACCTGCGCCTGGGCCGCGCGGCGGCTGCAGGCGGTGTCCGAACGGGTGTCACGCTGCAGCAATCTGTTGCGCACCCGTGTGGAGGTTGCGATGCAGCAGCAGAACCGCACGCTGCTGGCGTCGATGAACCGGCGCCAGTACCTGCAGCTGCGCTTGCAGCAGACGGTCGAAGGACTGTCGGTGGCGGCGATCACCTACTACATGGCGTCGTTGGTCGGCCACCTGTTCGAGGCGGCCGAGCCGTGGCTGCACGTAAACGCCGGTCTGGCCGAAGGCGTGTCGATCCCGCTGATCGCACTGGTCGTCTGGATCGCACTCCAGCGCATGCACCACCGGCTCGAACGCGCCAGCGAAGGCCGCTGACCGCCGTCGGTGGCCGGGCGGCCTTCAGGCGCCGCGCTGGCGCACCGCCTCGTACAGGCAGACGCCGGCAGCGACCGACACGTTCAGGCTCTCGACCGCACCGAGCATCGGAATGCGGACCAGCTGGTCGCAGGTTTCGCGCACCAGGCGGCGCATGCCGCTGCCCTCGGCACCGAGAACGAGCACCACCGGCTGGCGCCAGTCGGCGGCGAACATGGCGTCACCGGCCTGGTCGTCCGTGCCGACGACCCAGAGTCCCCGGTCCTGCAGCTCGCGCAGCGTCCGCACCAGGTTGGTCACCATCACGTAGGGAACCGTTTCGGCGGCACCGCTGGCCACCCGCGCGACCGTCGGATTGATGCCGACCGCGTGGTCCTTGGGTGCGATCACCAGATGCACGCCGGCGCCGTCGGCGGTGCGCAGGATCGCGCCCAGGTTGTGCGGATCGGTCACGCCATCGAGCGCCAGCACCAGCGGCGCCCCCTCGATCGCATCGAGCACCGCATGCAGGTCCTGCGGCCCCGGCAGGTCGTCGACCTGCGCAACCACGCCCTGGTGACGATCGGTCCCGGCCAGCGCCCGCAGCCGCTCGGCGCTCAGCGTCTTCAGCGGGACTCCCGCGGCCTCCACCTTGCGCAGGAACTGCTGCATCCGGGCGTCGCGCCGGCTGGCGTCGACGCAGACTTCGTGGACCGATCCGGGCGCCGCGCGCAGCCGCGCGCCGACAGCGTGGAATCCGTACAGCGGCTTCATGCCACCACCTCCGGCGCGCGCGCCTCGAGATGTCCGGCATGCATCGCATAGATCCGGTCACAGCGCGCGGCCAGCGCCGCGTCGTGGGTCACCAGCACCAGCGTCGCGCCGGATTCGGCGCGCAGCCGGAACATCAGATCCATGATGCGCTCGCCGGTTGCGGCGTCGAGGTTGCCGGTCGGCTCGTCGGCGAGCACCAGCCGCGGCCGACCGACGAAGGCCCGCGCCAGCGCAACCCGCTGCTGCTCGCCACCGGACAGGAGCGCGGGGCGATGATGCAGCCGTTCACCCAATCCGACCGCGGTCAGCAGATCGCGCGCGGCCTCCGCGGCGCGCTGCGCACGGCCGGAGATCTCCAGCGGCAGCATCACGTTCTCCAGGGCGGTGTAGTGCTCGACGAGCTGGAAATTCTGGAACACGAACCCGATCGACCGGGCGCGCAGGTCGGCGCGGCCGTCTTCGTCCAGCTCGGCGAGGTCGATGCCGTCGATGCGCACGCTGCCGCTGCTGGGACGATCCATTCCGGCAAGCAACGCGAGCAGCGTCGACTTGCCCGACCCGGACGGGCCGGTGATCGCCACGCTCTGACCGGCGGGCACGCGCAGGTTCACCCCGGAAAGTATGGTCAGTTCCGCCCCGGCGTCGGAAACCGTCCGGGTCAGGTCCTGCGCGACAATCACGTCGACCGTCATTGCTGCCTTTGTCGAAGATGCATGGAATCGAACCCATTGTAGGAAGCGCCCCGTCCGTCGCCCGGCGCCGGCTGCTGGCGAGGCTGGTCGGGATCGGCTTGGCCGGATCGCTGCTCCCCGGCGCGGCGCGTGCCGTGCCGGCACCGGCCGAGCCGACGCTGCTGGTCGTCGGCGACAGCCTTTCGGCCGGTTACGGTCTCGAAACCGGCGCCGGATGGGTCGACCTGCTGCGCCGGCGGCTGCGGCAATTGCGGACCCGCTGGCAGGTGATCAACGCCAGCATCAGCGGCGACACCACCGCGGGCGGCCTCGCCCGCCTGCCCGCGCTGCTCTCGCGTGACCGGCCACGGGTGGTGGTCATCGAACTCGGCGGCAACGACGCGCTGCGCGGCCTGCAACTCACCGACACGCGCGCCAACCTCGAACAGATGGTCGCGTTGTGCAAGCATGCCGGCGCGCGGGTGCTGCTGGTCGGCATGCAGATCCCGCCGAACTACGGCGCCGCCTACACCGAGCGCTTCGCCGCGATCTTCCCCGAAGTCGCCAGGACGCAGCATGTCGCGCTGGTGCCCTTCCTCCTGGCCGGCGTGGTGGCCCATCCCGACTGGTTCCAGTCCGACAACATCCATCCGACGGCACGCGCCCAGCCGGTGATGCTCGAGACCGTCTGGCCGCGGCTGGCGCCGCTGCTCGGCCTGCGCGCCGGACGCGAGGCGGCACGATGAATCCGCGGCCGGTCGAGGCGGCCGACGCGCTGCGCCTGCTCGACCGCTTCAGTGCGGTGATCGACGTGCGCAGTCCGTCCGAATTCGCGCTCGACCATGTTCCGGGCGCGCAGAACTGGCCGGTGCTCGACGACGCGCAACGCGCCGAGATCGGCACGATCTACAAGCAGGTCGACCCCTTCGTCGCCAACAAGCGCGGTGCGGCACTGGTGGCGCGCAACATTGCCACGCATCTCGATCACCGCGCCGCCGATCTGCCGAAATCATGGGCGCCACTGGTCTACTGCTGGCGCGGCGGCAACCGCTCGGGCGCGATGGCCCACGTGCTGGCGCAGGTCGGATTCTCGGTCGCGGTGGTCCGCGGCGGATACCGCGCGCTGCGCTCCGCGCTGTGCGCGGAGCTCGACGCGCTGCCCGACCGCATCGACTTCCGCGTGATCTGCGGACGAACCGGCTGCGGCAAGAGCCGGCTGCTGCAGGCGTTGCGGGCGGCCGGCGCGCAGGTGCTCGACCTCGAGGACCTTGCGCGCCATCGCGGATCGGTCCTCGGCCTCGAACCCGGCGCGGAGCAACCGTCGCAGAAGGCGTTCGAATCGCAGCTCTGGGCCGCGCTGCGCGGCTTCGATCCGGCCCGGCCGGTCTATGTGGAATCGGAAAGCAAGAAAGTCGGCAGCCTGCACGTGCCCGACGCGCTGATGGCGCGCATCCGCGCCGGGCACTGCATCGCGCTCGAACTCGACGATGCGGCGCGCGTCGCCTTCCTGCTGCGCGACTATGCAGCGCTCGCCGCGGATCTGCCGCTGCTGCATGCACGGCTCGACGCGCTGCGCGCCTTGCGCGGGGCGCAGACGGTCGAACGCTGGAAGGCGCTGACCGCGCAGGGCGACCTCGCCACCTTCACCGCCGAAATCCTGCAGCAGCACTACGACCCGAGCTACATCCGGTCGATGCCGCGCAATTTCGCCGGGTTTGGCGGCGCCGCGACAGTGCGTCTCGGCGGCATCGAGCCGGAGGATTTCACCCACGCGGCACAGGCTGTGCTCCGCCTCGAGTCCACCATGCGAACGCAGCCGGATCAGGCGCAGGCGCTTGCCGCAGGCGGCTGATCGCCGACCTCGTGGGGCGCCGACAGCCGCGCTGCACGCGCCCGCTCGAACAGTTCGGGAACCGGCAGGCTCGACAACAGCGCCGCGTCGCCGAGCACGTGCCGCCACAGCCGCGCCCCCGGCTCGCCCTTCCACAGGTTGAGCACATGGCGCACGATCGCCTGCGGATGCAATCCGCGCCGCTGCCAGCCGGCGATGTAGTCCAGCATCCGCGCCTCGACCGCCTCGCGCTGCGGCGCGGCGTCGATGCCGAGGAAGCGCGCATCCCATTCCGCCATCATCCACGGCGTCTGGTAGGCGGCGCGGCCGACCATGACCCCGTCCACCTGCGGCAGCCATTGCGCGATCTCGGCGTTGCTGCGGATGCCGCCATTGAGCACGAAACGCAGCAGCGGGAAATCGCGCTTGAGCTGCAGCACGAACTCGGGACGCAGCGGCGGGATGTCGCGGTTCTGCTTCGGGCTCAGGCCGTCGAGCCAGGCCGAGCGGGCATGGACGATGAAGGTGTCGCAACCGCCGGCCGCCACCGTGCCGACGAAGTCGCGGACAAAGCCGTAGCTGTCCTGATGGTCGATGCCGATGCGATGCTTGACCGTGACCGGGAGCGCGCCGCCGATCGCGTCTCGCATCGCCGCGACGCAGTCGCGCACCAACCCGGGTTCGGCCATCAGGCAGGCACCGAAGGCGCCGCGCTGCACCCGTGGACTCGGGCAGCCGCAGTTCAGGTTGACCTCGTCGTAGCCCCAGCGCTGCGCCAGCCGCGCGCATTGCGCCAGCTCCGCCGGGTCGCTGCCGCCGAGCTGCAGCGCGACCGGATGCTCTTCGGCGCTGAAGTCGAGATGCCGCGGCACGTCGCCGTGCATCAGCGCTCCGGTCGTCACCATCTCCGTATACAGCAGCGCACCCCGACTGATCGCACGGTGAAAGTAGCGGCAATGCCGGTCGGTCCAGTCGAGCATCGGCGCGACAGCGAGCCGCGGCGGCTGTGTGGCCGGGGCGGGCGTTCGGATCGCATCGTTGATGTCAGTGCTGCGCATCGCGGGATTGTCTTTCGATCGTGACGACAGGCCGTGCGACAGTTGAGGCGGCCACCAGCCGTCGTTCGCGGCATGCCGGCACGCCAGCGCTCAATGGGCGATCGTCGCGTTCAACCCCTGCACGACTTGCACCAGTCCCGCATAGTCGGTTGCGACCTGCGCCCACGGGTCGCTGCCTCCGGCGCCACGGTCGGTGATGTAGACGTAGCCGGTACCCGCCGACCACAGAGCCGACAGCGTGGGCTGCAGCGGCTGACCGATGCCGAAGGCGAGGTAGCCGAAGCGGCCGGGAGCGACGCCCGACAGCGCCGCCGGAACCGGCGGAACGTCGAGATCGGCGCTTTCGTGCATCACGGTGACGTCCGCGGTCTGCGCCACCGCCAAATCGGGATAGGTGCCGGGATTGATGACGACGAGCGCCGCAGCGCCGCTGGCCGGAT
>JAKAIB010000061.1 GCA_021814605.1 Pseudomonadota bacterium
ACAGACGGTCGACAAGCGACTGCGCCTGGCGCGAGAAGCGCACGATCATGTCGCGCAGCTCGGCCTGGTCCTGCGCGTTGCCCGACGCGCCGCGGATGCTGCCGTCGTCGCGCAGGCTGATGTTCTTGGCCTTGCCGTCGCTCACGGTCGGTGCAAGGAAGCGCCGCTCGCCAGGGGTCAGCTCGAACTGCAACTCGGGGAAGCACAGCACATGGCCGCCTTCGAGCAGATGCTCGACGCCGCTGGTCGGCGATCGTGCCCCGACCGCGGTATCCCACGCGGAGTCGGGAAAGAAGCGGATGGTGTCTTCGACATGGGCCATGGTGATTCTCCGGCGCAGCCCGCGGCCGCGCATCGAGCCGATCGTCAGTGGTTGTCCGCCCGGATCCCCGACAGGCGGTCCATCAGTGCAAACATCACCCCGGAGAACACCAGGGTGACGTGGATGATCAGCGCCCACATCATGTCGTCGCGGTTGGCCTGACGCAGGTTGAAGAAATATTTCAGCAGTTCGATCCCGGAAATCGCGACGATTGAGCCGATGAGCTTGAGCTTCAGGTCCGAGAAGGTGACGTGTCCCATCCACGCCGGCCGATCCTCGTGGCCCGCGGTGTCGATCTTGGACACGAAGTTCTCGAAGCCGGCGAAGATGATGATGATCAGCAGGTTGGCGACGAGCGCGATGTCGACCAGCGACAGGATGGCGAGCATCGCCTCGCCGCCCGATCCGGAGAACACCACCGGCACCGCAGCGACGAAGGTCTTGACGAACTTGACCAGCAGCAGTGCGATTCCCAGCACCAGGCCGAGATAGAACGGTGCGAGCAGCCAGCGGCTGCCGAAGATCAGGGCTTCAAGCGATCGTTCGACGCGTTTCACGGTGGGCCTCGGGTGGGGGGTTGGGAAAGGGTCGACGTCAGCGCACCCGCATTCCCGGCTGTGCTCCGGAATGCGGTTCGAGCAGGTAGAGTCCCGGCTGCGCCTTCTCGTCGGCGGCGCTCGCGGCGAGCACCATGCCTTCGCTCAGTCCGAACTTCATCTTGCGCGGGGCGAGGTTGGCGACCATCACGGTGAACCGGCCGATCAGATCCTCGGGGCGATACGCGCTGCGGATGCCGGAGAACACGTTGCGGGTGCGTGGCTGACCATTGTCGTCGGTCTCGCCGACGTCGAGGGTGAGGCGGAGCAGCTTGGTCGATCCTTCGACCGTCTCGGCATGGAGGATGCGCGCGATGCGCAGGTCGACCTTCGCGAAATCGTCGATCGAGATCGTTGCTTCCTGCGACTCGGGGGCAGGTGCGGCGGCCGGCTGCGGCGGTGCGGCCGGCACGGCGTCGGACTCGAACAGGCGGTCGAGCTGCTTCGGGTCGATGCGCTGCATCAGGTGCTGGTACGGCGCGACCCGCCCGGGCAGCACCGCGGCATCGCTCCAGGCGAAGTCCCGGTCCAGGCCGAACAGCTCACGGGCGACACGCGAGGTCAGCGCCGGCAGTACCGGGGCGAGCAGCACCGACAGCGTCCAGAAACCCGCCAGCGCGCGCGAACAGGCGTCCTGCAGTTCCGACCGGCGCGATTCGTCCTTGGCGAGCAGCCACGGCTGCGCCGCGTCGAAGGCGCCGTTGATGCGATCGGCGTGCGCCATGATCTCGCGCACCGCGCGGGCATATTCGCGCGACTCCAGCGCGGACGCGACGTCGTCCGCAAGTGCCTGCGCGCGCTCGGTCAGTTCGGCGCTTGCGCCGCTGTAGCGCAGCTGGCCATCGAAGTACTGGCTGATGAACTTGGCCGCGCGGCTGGCAATGTTGACGTATTTGCCGATCAGGTCGCTGTTCACGCGGGAGACGAAGTCCTCCGGCGTGAAGTCGACGTCCTCGACCCGGGCATTGAGCTTGGCGGCGAGGTAGTAGCGCAGCCATTCCGGGTTGAGCCCGATGTCGAGGTACTTGAGCGGCGAGATGCCGGTGCCGCGGCTCTTGCTCATCTTCTCGCCGCCGACGGTGACGAAGCCGTGGACGTTGACCAGCGACGGCGTCTTCCGTCCGGAGAAATGCAGCATCGCCGGCCAGAACAGGGTGTGGAAGTAGACGATGTCCTTGCCGATGAAATGGATCTGCTCGACCGCCGGGTCGGCGACGAACTGGTCGTAGGTCTGCGCGGTGCGCGACGGCACATGCCAGTGCGTGGCTGCCTGCCCCTTGTCGAAGTGGTTCTTCAGGCTGGCGAGGTAGCCGATCGGCGCATCGAGCCAGACGTAGAAATACTTGCCCGGCGCGTCCGGGATCTCGATGCCGAAGTAGGGTGCGTCGCGCGAGATGTCCCAGTCGGCCAGTCCGCCGTGGCCGTTCTCGTCGGTGGCGAACCATTCGCGCACCTTGTTCAGCATCTCGGGCTGCAGGTGCGGCACGCCGCGCTCGTTGCAGGCCTGCGTCCAGTCGCGCAGGAAGTCGGCGCAGCGTTCGGATGACAGCTGGAAGAAGTAATGCTCGCTCTTGCGCAGTTCGGGCGTCGCGCCGGACAGCACCGAATAGGGATTCTTCAATTCGGTGGGCGAGTAGACCGCGCCGCACACCTCGCAGGCGTCCCCGTACTGGTCGGCGGCGCCGCATTTCGGGCAATGTCCCTTGATGTACCGGTCGGGCAGGAACATGCCCTTGACCGGGTCGTAGAACTGCTCGATCTCGCGGGTGAAGATCAGCCCCTTCTTGCGCAGCGCGCGGTAGATGTCCTGCGCGAGCTGGTGGTTTTCCGCGCCGTCGGTGCTGTGCCAGTTGTCGAAGCGGATGTGGAAGCCGTCGAGGTACTGCGGCCGGCCCGCGGCGATGTCAGCGACGAACTGCTGCGGCGACTTCCCCGCTTTCTCGGCGGCGATCATGATCGGCGCACCGTGGGCGTCGTCGGCGCCGACGAAATGCACCTCGTGGCCCTGCATCCGCTGGAATCGCACCCAGGTGTCGGCCTGGATGTACTCCATGATGTGCCCGATGTGGAACGGGCCGTTGGCATAGGGCAGGGCGGTGGTGACGAACAGGCGGCGCTTGGAGGTCATGACGGAAGGCGGGATGGCACCCGCGACGCGATCGCCGGGGTGGCGGCATGCGCGGGTCAATCGCGCATTTTATGAAGGGACGGCCGGTGACGTCGGCGTGACGATCTGGCGGGCGAGGCGCGCCATCGTCCGGGCCTCGCCTTCGATTTCGCGCAGCCGGCGTTGCAGCGGCGTCTCCTCTGCCGGCGCGGCCGACGGCGCGGCGACGCATTCGGCGAGTCGGGCCGCGTCAAGGCAGGGGAGCACGCGATCGAGGGTCTGCGTCAGCAACTGCTGCGCCGGGGCCGGAGGCTGCTGTTCACCGCGCCGAGCGCGCAGCACCCGCAACGTTGCCAGATGCGCGTTGAGAATGTAGCTGTGGCCGATGAACGCTCCCAGGTCGCGCGCGCCGCGGCGGTGCCGACGCGGCTCCTCGAGCATGCGCGCATGCAGCCCGCCCAGGGTCGCGAGGGCGTCGTGCAGCGCCTTGCGCTGGCGTCGGTAGTTGACATCTGTGGCGTGCGCGGGGTCGAGCACCGCCTGCGCATAGCCCGTCGCGGCACGCAGCAGATGCATGGTCTGGCGCCGCAGGTCGGTCTCCTCCCAGCGCGGGAGGACGAAGCTGAAGGCCCAGGCCAGCGCCGCACCGAGCAGCGTGTCCTGCAGCCGCTGGGTGACCAGGAACGCACCGCCGGAACCGAGCAGCGAAACGAGGAGTAGCGCGTTGACGCTGGCGAACAATGCGGTGAAGCGGTAATTCAGGATGATGAAGGTGCGCGCCAGCGCCAGCGAGATGAACACGCCCAGGACCATCGTTCCCAGGCCGGGCCTGGTCGAGAGGATGGCGGCGACGACGATGCAGCCCAGCAGCGTGCCGAGCAGCCGGTCCTTGACGCGCCGGCGCGTGACGCTGAAATTCGGCCGCAGGATGACGCCGATGGTCAGCAGCACCCAGTAGTCGTGCGGGTGGTAGGGCAGCACCCGGAGCAGCAGTTCCCCGGCGAGCAGCGCGAGCCCGAGCCGCAGGCCATACCGCAGGAATGGCGAGCGCCACTGCAGCGATCGCAGCAGGGCCCCGGGACCGTAGTGCAGCGGACTGACGAAGGCGCGCAGGTCGATGCCCTGCAGCGGGTCGGCGGGCGTCTGGGCTGCCGCGCCGAGCAGGTCGGTGATGCGCTGCAGCCGCTCGGCGCTGGCACGCAGCGCCATCTGCGCGCCGGCGAATTCGGCGCTCGGCCGGCTCGGTCGCAGCGAGGTCAGCGCCTGGTCGATGGTTTCGGCGCAAGGCAGCCGGGCCGGCAGCGACGGCTCGGGAATGCCGCGCAACAGCGCCATGGCCTGCCCGTCGAGCAGGTCGGCGATGCGCCCGGCCCAGTCGCGCAACGCGTCGGGCACCGGGGTCGCATCGAACTGGACGCGGATCAACTCGGCGTCGGTCTGGCTCGCCAGCAGCGCCTCGTTGACGTCGAGCAGCACGAACAGCCGCGACACCAGGGCACGGTCGGCGTCGCTCCGAATGTCGCGCAGCACCACATCGCGGCATTCCTGCAGCGCGTCATTGACCGCCGTGAGCAACGCCACGGCGCGTCCGGCGTCGGCGTCGTCCGCGGGAGCCTGGGCCACCCAATGCGCGAAGCGGCCGAGTTGCACCAGCAGCTCGGCCAGCGCCTGGCGCTTGGTGCGTCGCGCCAGGAGGCGCGACAGCAGCAGCGCATAACCCGTGTACAGCAGGCTGCCGAGCAGGAACAGCGCCACCGCCGCCGCCAGTCGCGTGGCGCTGCCGAACGGCGGCGCGCCCACGGTGATGACCGAGATGAACAGCACGCTGAAGCTCAGCGCGAGGGCACGCTTGCCCCAGGTGGCGATCAGGCCGCTGGCGACCCCCAGCAACGGGATGAGCAGCACCTGCGATGCGGGCCACCACAAGCTGGCGCCGACCAGCGCGAAGGCAAGCGTGCTTGCCAGGCTGGCGAACGTCAGTTCGACCAGCTTCACCCGCTTCGGCCCCGGGTTGTCGGCGAAGCACACGGTAAGGGCGCCGCTGCCGAGCGCGACGGCAGGCGGCAGTCCACCGATCGCGTAGGTCGCGAGCCCCAGGATGGCGACACCCACGGCCGACACCAGCCCGCTGGTGAAGTAGCGGCTGTGCACGACGAGCAGCACCTGGCGGGCGGACAGCATTGGGGCGGAACGGTGTCGGGGCGCGCTATTGTCGCCGCAGCGGCAGCCGCACGCATGGCGCGCCGGCGGGTGGCCTATGCTCGAATGCAGCCTTCAGGATCGGAACGGAGCGAACGATGGAGCGTCGGTGGAATATCGCGGTGGTTGGTGCGGGCGCGATCGGCGGGACGATGGCGGTGAAACTGGCCGCCGACGGGCACGCCGTGTCGGTCGTCGCGCGTGGCGAGCATCTCGAGGCGATCCGCGCCGGCGGAATCTGCCTGGAGGATCCCGACGAACGCCTGTGCGTCCAGGTCCGGGCCAGCGACCGCGTGGACGCGTTCGGTCCGCAGGACCTGATCATCCTGGGCCTCAAGGCGCAGCAGATCCCGGCCATGCTGCCGCAGCTCGCTCCGCTGCTGCGCGACGACACCGTGGTGCTGCCAGCGATCAACGGCGTGCCCTGGTGGTACTTCCACGGCGATACCGGTCCGCTGTCGCAAGGCGTCGGGGGGGCCGCACCGCACCTGACCTGCCTGGATCCGAAGGGCCGGATGTTCGCCGATCTCGACCCGGCGCATATCGTGGGCTGCGTCGTGCACGCCAGTGGCGAGGTGGTCCGGCCGGGAGTGGTGCGCGGCAATGGCCAATATCGCTACGTCATCGGCGAGCCGGCGCACGTCGACAGTCCTCGCGTCCAGGCGCTGGCGGCACTGTTCAAGGCCGCCGGCTGCAGCCCGGAGCCGACGGACCGGATCCGCGACGCGATCTGGATGAAGCTGGTCGGCAACGCCACCTTCAATCCAGTGGCCGGGCTGACCCGCGCGCGCATGGACGAAATCTCCGACAACCCGGAACTCATCGACCTGATCCGTTCCGGAATGGCCGAGATCATGGGGCTGGCGCGGGCGTGCGGCTGCGATCCCCTGGTCGGCATCGACGAGCGGCTGCGCATCGCGCGCGGCATCGGCCCGGTGAAGATCTCGACGCTCCAGGATCTGGAGCGCGGCCGGCCACTCGAGATTGCCGCGCTGCTGCATGCGCCGCTCGAACTGGCGGCCCGCGCCGGTCATCCGATGCCGACGATCGCGCTGCTGAGCGCCCTGCTCGGCGAGCTCGACCGGCAGGTCCGGAGTGCATCGCGGGCGAGTTGAGATTTGGGTCGCCCAAGGATCGACGGGCAAAAAAAAGCCGGTCTGGTGACCGGCTTGAAGGTACCTTGGAGGTACCGAGGAGACAACCTGTGAAGGCGGATCGGATGGATTCGTTGGCCCGTTCCGCCTCGGACTAGTCAATCAAACGCGCCACGGCGTCGAATGTTGACAGTCCGGCAATCAATTTTTCTGCCGCTCAGGCTGCAGCGCGCTTGGACGCACGTGCCTGGGTCGTGCCGGACTGCGCCGCCTTGAGCGCGGTGCTGGTCACGGCGTTGATGTTGGCTTCGACCGCTTCCGCCGCCTGCTTGGTGACCTTTTGCACCGAATCGTAGGCGTTGTTGGCCGCGTTCATTGCGCTCTTGATCATGGCGACCGCGGTTTCCGAACCGGCCGGGGCGTTCTTCGCCGCCGTTTCGGCCAGGTCCATCATCTTCTTGTGCGTCTCGGAGACCTGCGCCTCGGCGGTCTTGGCCAGTTCGGCCTGCGCGCCGGCAGCGATTTCGTAAGCGTGGCGGGAATACGACAGAACCTTCTCGGCGAGCGGTTGCATCCAGCCGGATTGCAGCGCCGACAGTTCCTGCAGATCCTTGACCGACAGCAGCGCCAGCGTCTGTTCGGCGCTTTCCTGCAGCGACGTCTTCATCGCCTGCATGTTCAGATCGACGAACTTTTCGACGCTGTCCATCGACTTGTTGGCGAGGGCGAACAGCGATTCGACTTGGGCCTTTTGGTTGGCAACCAGTTGTTCGGGGGTCATCATGGCAGTCTCTCCTGAATTAGGGGGTCAGTGGCAGCTTTCGCCGCCTCAAGCATTCTGAACCCGGAACCGTGTCGAAGACGTGACGACCAAGCCCAGATTCCGATTTGTGCAACGCACAAGAGCTATTCTAGGCGGAGCAAAAAGAATTGCAAGCATTTTTTTGTGCAGCGCAGCAAATTTATTGCTTGCCGGAATTCATATTAAAGATCAACTACTTGGATGTGCCCTGCCGGCTACGCCCGGGGCGATCCGCCGGCTTTCTGTCCGATTTTTCGGACTGTGGACGAGAGCTTGCGGGGGTTGATTTGATGCGCCGCACCGTCGAGCGGGGCTGGCTCCCGGCGGGACGGTCGGCCTGCGCATCCGGCGCTGGCGCCTTGTCGCCTTCGGCTGCTGCAGCGCCGTCGATTGCGCCGTGCGTTGCCGGGGCCGCCTCCGGCTTGGTCCGGCCGGCGCGGGCCAGGGGTTGCAACAAGCCGACGAGCTGGGCGAACACCCGGGGCGTTCCGGCGACCATTTCGCCGCTGTGCAGATAGTCGGCGTCGCCTGAGAAATTGCCGACCAGTCCGCCCGCCTCGGTGATCAGCAGGCTGCCGGCGGCGACATCCCAGGGCTTGAGTCCGGCCTCGAAGAATGCGTCGTAGCGCCCGGCTGCGACGTAGGCCAGGTCGATCGCCGCGGCGCCGGGACGGCGCAGCCCGACGCAGCGCTGCGCGACGCGCTTGAACATCGCCATGTAGGTGTCGAAGTCGTCGCTCTCGCGGAACGGGAAGCCGGTGCCGATCAGGCTGTCTTCGAGGCGCACGCGGTTGGACACGCGGATGCGACGGCTGTTGAGGAACGCGCCGGCGCCGCGCGACGCCGTGAACAGTTCGTCCCGGGTCGGGTCGTAGACCACGGCCTGCTGAATCACGCCGCGGTGCGCCAGCGCGATCGACACGGCATAGACGGGCATGCCGTGGATGAAGTTCGTGGTCCCGTCCAGCGGGTCGATGATCCACTGGAACTCCGAGTCGGGTCGGCCATGCGCGGTCCCGGTTTCCTCGGCCAGGATGCCGTGCTGAGGATAGGCCTTCAGAAGAGTCTCGATGATGGCCTGTTCGGCGGCGCGGTCGACCTCGGTGACGAAGTCGTTCGCGGCCTTGCGGGCAACACGCAGCAGATCGATGTCCAGGCTGGCGCGGTTGATGATCTTGCCGGCCTCGCGCGCTGCGCGGACGGCCACGTTGAGCATGGGTTGCATGGTGTGCAGCGCGCCCGCGACGACAATGTGTCTGGCGCGACGGATTCGCGGAGTGACAAAGAACGGATGGAAGATCGGCATTTTATCGGTCCGGCGCCGCCGGCCGCGGCGGGGGACTTGTCCGGGACGGCGTTCGTGCTCGTCGGGACCAGCCATCCGGGCAATGTCGGCGCGGCTGCGCGGGCGATCAAGAACATGGGCTTCGGCGATCTGCGGCTGGTGGCGCCACGTCATCCCGATGTGCTGGAACGGCCCGAGACCGTGGCGTTCGCGAGCGGCGCCGAGGACGTGCTGCGTGGCGCGCGCGTCCGCGCCGAACTGGCCGATGCGGTGGCCGATTGCGGCGTGACGGTCGCGCTGTCGGCGCGCGTCCGCGACTTCGGCCCGCCGCTGCACACGCCGGACTGGTTGCCCCAACTCGCCGAGCGCGCGGCGCGGCAGGGCCGGAAAGTGGCCTTCGTCTTCGGCAGCGAACGCTTCGGCCTGAGCAATGCCGACGTCTACCGTTGCGACGCACTGCTGAGCATTCCGGCCAACCCGGCGTATACCTCGCTCAACCTGGCGCAGGCGGTGCAGGTCGTCGCCTGGGAATGGCGCAAGGCGCTCGGCGTGCATCCGGTTCGCCCGGCGCAACCCGAGGCGGTGGCGGCCACTGCAGAGGAGGTCGACGGCCTGCTGGCGCATGCCGGGCAGGCGCTGCTCGCCCTTGGGGCGCTCGATCCGCAGGCGCCGCGCAAGCTGATGCCGCGGATGCAGCGGCTGGCATCTCGCGCCCAGCTCACCCGGGATGAGGTGCAGATCCTTCGCGGCGTCTGCAGCGCCATCCTGCGCAAGTTGCCGCCGGGCTGATGCCCTGCGGATGATGGGGGGTTTCAATACACTGGACGGCCTGTCCCCGGCCGATCGAGGCGAGCCGATCCATGTTGCAACGACTGCGTGAGACCATCCAGATCATTCTGGAGCGCGACCCTGCCGCGCGCTCCAAATGGGAGGTGCTCACCTGTTATCCCGGCGTGCACGCGCTGCTGTTCCACACCGCCGCTCACGCGTGCTGGACGCGCGGCTGGCACTGGCTCGGACGCTGGATCTCGCACTGGGGGCGCTGGTGTACCGGGATCGAGATCCATCCCGGGGCGACGATCGGCCGCCGCGTGTTCATCGACCACGGCATGGGGGTGGTGATCGGCGAGACCGCCGAAGTCGGCGACGACTGCACCATCTACCAGGGCGTCACCCTGGGCGGCACCTCGCTGTACAAGGGGACCAAGCGCCACCCGACCCTGGGCGCCGGCGTCGTGGTCGGTGCCGGCGCCCAGGTGCTCGGCGGATTCAGCGTCGGTGAGGGCGCGCGCATCGGGTCGAACGCAGTCGTGGTCAAGGAGGTGCCACCCGGAGCGACCGCGGTCGGAAACCCCGCGCGGATCATCCACAAGGAAGCCGAGCAGATGCGCGAGGCGACGGCGGCGCGGATGGGATTCTCGGCGTATGCGGTGACGCAGAACGGAGACGATCCGCAGGCGCGTGCCATCCTCGGCCTGATCGACCATGCGGCGCAGCTCGAGCATCAGGTCGCGCTGCTGTGGCAGGCGCTCGAGCGCCAGGGCGTCTGTCCCGCCGACGCCTGTCCGCCCGAAGCGCTGCGTACCGAGCACTTCGACAAGTCGGGCCTGGAAAAGCTGGTCGAGTGACCGCGGTCCGGGGTCGCCGGCGGCGCGTTACGCCTTCATCGTCGCGATGCGGTTGGCGCCGTCGAGCAGCGCGATGCGGGGACGGAAGCCGCGGGCGGTGGCATCGTCCATCGGCGCATAGGTGCAGATGATCAGCAGGTCGCCGATCGCGGCGTGGCGCGCGGCCGAGCCGTTGAGCGTGACCTTGGCGCTGCCTGCGGCTTCGGCGATGGCATAGGTGGTGATGCGCGCGCCGTTGGTGACGTTGTAGATGTCGATCTGCTCTCCGGCGAGGATGTCGCAGGCGTCGAGCAGCGTCTGATCGATGCCGCACGAGCCTTCGTAGTGCAGATCGGCGCCGGTCAGCGTTGCGCGATGGATCTTGGCGCGCAGCATCATGCGCGCAGGTGGCGAGACGGTGGATTGAATGGACATCGGCGTGATTCGGCCCGGGAAATCGTGACCCCATCGGTGGTTCCGCCGACATCTGGCGATGCCGGCGGAACCGGGCCGGCCAGTTTAGGGCAAGGCGTCATCGCAACCGCGTCCCGACCGACCCGATAACATGCGGCCATGCGCATTCTTCTCGCCAACGACGACGGCTATCTGGCTCCGGGGCTGGCGGCGTTATATGCCGGGCTGCGTGCCCACTGGGACGTGACCGTGATCGCGCCGGAGCAGAACGCCAGTGCGGCGTCGAATGCGCTGACGCTGAACCGGCCGCTGTCGGTCTACACCGCGAGCAACGGTTTCCGCTACGTCAACGGCACGCCGTCGGACTGCGTCCACGTCGCGCTCACGGGACTGCTCGACTTCCGGCCCGACCTGGTGGTCAGCGGCGTCAACAACGGCGCCAACCTGGGTGACGACACCATCTACTCGGGCACCGTCGCGGCCGCGACCGAGGGCTACCTGTTCGGCGTCACGGCGCTGGCGGTATCGCTGGTCGACAAGGGCTGGACGCACCTCGACACCGCCGTCGACGTGGCCGTCGAGGTCGTCGCGCGCCTGGCGCAGGACCTGCCGCGGCAGGCGGCGCTGTACAACCTCAACGTGCCCAACCTGCCGGCCGACGAGCTCGCCGGTATCCGCGTCACCCGTCTCGGCAAGCGCCACCCGAGCCAGCCGGTGATCGTCCAGAAGAATCCGTACGGCGACACGATCTACTGGATCGGCGGCGCCGGTGCGGCGCTGGACAAGCAGCACGGAACCGACTTCGATGCCATTGCCCAGGGCTGTGCCTCGCTCACGCCGCTGCAGCTCGACCTGACGCACCACGCGCAGCTCAAGGCCTGCGCGGCCCGCTTCGAACGCCGGAGCGCAGAGTGAACCGGGCGAACAAGCCGTCGCAGCGCTTCGTTCATTGGCCGGCGCGGCCGGATTCAACGACTCGTCAGGGCCTGCCGGAGGCGGCTGCGGAGCGGCGCGGCACGACCGCCGGGTTGGCGGGAACCGCGCCGGCGCCGATCGCGACCCGCCGGGCGCCGCTGCCAGCTGCCGTGCCGGGCCCGTCGCGCTGCCTCCCGCGCCGTAGCGGACTCGACTCCGACGCCGTGCGCCGGGCGATGGTCGACCGGCTACGTCAGCAGGGCGACTACGACGAGCGCGTGCTGCAGGCGTTGCTGGCGGTGCCGCGGCACCATTTCGTCGAGCCAGCGCTGGCGGCGCAGGCCTATCTCGACAATGCGCTGCCGATCGGGCACGAGCAGACCATCTCCAAGCCGTCGGTGATCGCCCGCGGACTCGACGCCGCGCTGCGGATGCTGGCGCCGCGGCAGACGCTCGGCAAGGTGCTCGACATCGGCACGGGCTGCGGCTATGCCGCCGCCGTCACCGCCCGCATTGCCGACGACGTCTACAGCGTCGAACGCATCCGCGCGCTGCATGATCTGGCGCGCGCCAACCTGCGCGCGCTGCGCGTGCCCAATCTGCGATTGCTGCTCGGCGACGGCATGGCGGGCTGTCCCGCCGGCGCGCCGTTCGACGTCATCATCTCGGCCGCCGCGGCGCTGGAGCCACCTCAGGCCTGGCTCGACCAGCTGGCGATCGGTGGCGTGCTGGTCGCGCCGCTCGGCGATCCACAGCAACTGGTGCTCCTGCGCAAGCGCGGTACAACGCGTTTCGAGGTGCAGTCGATTGAAGGCGCAAAATTCGTCCCTCTAAAATCCGGCCTCAAGTGAATCGACCCGCCCCGACCCCCATGCGGTTAGCCCTGTTCGCCCTCGCCTTGTTCGCGGCCTCGCTCCTGGGTGCCTGTTCCTCGGTTCCGTTGAACACGCCACCGGTCGAGCAGAAGAACTTCCAGAAGATTCCCACGCCCTATGCGCCCGCCGCGTCGCCGGCGGCGCCGACGGGCATCGCCGCAGCGGCGACGTCGCCACAGGTCGGACAACCCGGCTTCTACACCGTCCGGCCGGGCGATACCCTGCGGCGCATCGCGACCCAGTTCGGCACGACCTGGCAGACGCTGGCGCAGTGGAACCATCTGTCCGATCCCAACCTGATCGAGGTCGGGCAGGCGTTGCGGGTCGCGCCGCCCGGTGCCGGCGGCGCCGCAGTGGCGTCCGCGCCGGCGCCGGAGCTGCCGGCCAGCTCGGCCGCGCAGTCCTTCCCGGTCGCGACGGCAGCGCCCGTCGCGCCGCAGCCTGCCGCATCCAGGCCGGCGACTCCCAAGTCCGCCGCCGCAGTGGCTGCGAGCACCCCGGCGCGCGCCCAGCCAGCGCCCAAGCCCGCGCCAAGTCCCGCCGCGTCGGCGGTCGCGCATGCTGCGGCGGGACCGGTCGTGGTTGCGAACGGCCTGCACACGGCAACGAATGGCGGCATCGTCTGGTCGTGGCCGGCCGGAGGCCGGATCATCGCGGGCTTCAACGGCACCACGAGCAAGGGCATCGACATCGCGGGCAATCTGGGTGATCCGGTCTATGCGGCCGCGGCTGGACGGGTGGTCTACGCCGGGTCGGAACTGCGTGGTTTCGGCAAGCTCATCATCGTCAAGCACAACGACGACTACATCAGCGTCTACGCCCATAACAGCGTGATGCTGGTGAAGGAAGGCGATGTGGTCCGGCGGGCGCAGAAGATCGCGGAAATGGGGTCGACGGACGCTCCGCGCGTCGAACTGCACTTCGAGATCCGCCTGCGCGGCAAGTCGGTCGATCCGCTCGGGCTGCTGCCCAAGCAGAACCGGTGATTCCGCATGCCGCGCGCGCCGAAGCCTGTGAACCACTCCGGGGGCGATGCGCGCAGCGGTCCGGACCCGGCTGGCCGGCCCGCCGGGTTGCGGGGTTCCGGCCGCAACGGGCGTTCAGGTCAAGCGGACGGCGCCACCGAACCGGCCGCCGCGGAACCGGAAGCCGTTCTCTGTCCGCCATTGCCGATCGGTACCGTCGACGAGGAATCGGGGGTCAGTGCGCTGCAGGCCTACCTCAACCAGATCCGGGTCAAGCCGCTGTTCACCGCCGAGCAGGAGTTCGACATGGCGACGCGGGCGCGGGCCGGCGATTTCGCCGCGCGCCAGGCCATGGTCGAGCACAACCTGCGGCTGGTGGTCAGCATCGCCAAGGCCTATGTCGGGCGCGGCGCCGCGCTGGGCGATCTGATCGAGGAGGGTAATCTCGGGCTGATCCACGCCATCGAGAAGTTCGAGCCGGATCGCGGGTTCCGGTTCTCGACCTACGCCAGCTGGTGGATCCGGCAGAGCATCGAACGCGCGCTGATGCAGCAGGTTCGCACCATCCGGCTGCCGGTGCACGTCATCCGCGAACTGAATCAGGTGCTGCGGGCACGCAAGCATCTGGAGCAGGCCGCGGACTATCGCGGCAAGACCTCGGCCGAGGACGTCGCCGCGCTGCTCGGGCGCAGCGTCGACGAGGTCGCCGACCTGCTGGTGCTCGCGGAACAGCCCGCGTCGCTCGATGCGATGCGCGAGAGCAGTTCGGGCGAGGCGTATGCCGACCAGTTCGCCGACCAGTCGGCCGACAGCGTCGAGGACGCGACGCAGTCACGCGAAATCGAAACGCTCGTGGAGTCCTGGGTCGGCGCGTTGCTCGACCGTGAGCGCGAGATCATCGAGGCCCGCTTCGGCCTGCACGGCCGCGACGCCGAAACGCTGGATTCGCTCGCCCAGCGGCTCGGCCTGACCCGGGAGCGGGTGCGGCAGATCCAGCAGGAGGCACTGCTCAAGCTCAAGGGCCGGCTGGCGCGCAGCGGCGTCGACAAGCGGGCGCTGTTCTGAACGCCGGACACGGACATGGCGACCACACCGCCCATCGTTGCATTCGACATCGAGACCCTGCCCGACCCGCAGGCGCTGCGCGCCGCCGGACTGGCCGACGCCGGACTGGATGACCACGCCACCGTGCTGCAGGCGCAGCAGCGCCGCGCCGAGCAGACCGGGAGCGATTTCCTGCCGATCCATTGCCAGCGGGTGCTCGTTGTCTCCTGCACCTTCCGCAGCAAGGAGGGGCTGAAGATCCATTCCTTCGTCGACCGCGGCGGACAGGAAGGGCAGGTGGTGCAGAGCTTCTTCCGCGTGATCGAGAAGCACCAGCCGCAACTGGTGTCGTGGAACG
>JAKAIB010000302.1 GCA_021814605.1 Pseudomonadota bacterium
GATCGCGGACGGCTGGCCGCGATCGGGCTGTGCATCCTGCGGCCTCTATTGTGCCGGACGCCGGATCCAGACCAGGCAGCGCTCTGCATCGAGCCCGGGGACGACGAGCGGCTGCGTCGTGACGTCGTACCCGGCGGGCAACTCGGCGATCTCGGCGGCGGGGGCCTGGCCCTTCATTGCGCACCAGACGCCTTCGGGGGCGAGCAGGTCGCTCGATGCGGCGACGAGATCGGCGAGCGAGCCCAGCGCACGGCTGGTGATGCAGTCGAACGCCATTCCGCGGTCGAGATCCTGGACGCGGCTGTGATGGACGACGACGTTGCGCAGTCCGAGCGTCGCTGCCGCCTGCTGCAGGAAGGCGCACTTCTTCTGGACGGTGTCCACCAGATGCACCTCGGCGTCGGGGAGCGCAATCGCCACGATCAACCCCGGCAGCCCGCCGCCGGAGCCGACGTCGAGAAGACGCCGGGGTCGGACGCGGGCGATGGGCGCAACAGCGGCGAGGCAGTCGGCAAGGTGCAGCGTGGCGATTGCCGCGGGATCGCGAACTGCGGTCAGGTTGTAGACCCGATTCCAGCGCAGCAGCAGGCCGACGAACGCCAGCACCTGGTGGCGCTGTTCGGGGTTGAATCCAAGCTGGAGCGCAGCTAGCGCGGTGTCGAGGAATGCGGGTAGATCGAAGCTCCGTGCCGGCTGCCGCTGCGGCGATGCGCGGGAGGTGCTCACGCGACGTCGTCCTGTTCCTGGCGCAAGGCCTGCTTGAGTACGCCCTTGCGCAGGTGGACCAGCAGCAGCGACACGGCCGCGGGAGTCACCCCCGACAGGCGCGAGGCCATGCCCAGGGTTTCTGGGCGGGCGCGGTTGAGCCGCTGCCGCACTTCGAAGGACAGCCCCGCGACCTCGGCGTAATCCATGTCGGCGGGCAGGCGCAGCGATTCGTACTGCACCGCGCGTGCCACCTCCTCCTGCTGGCGGTCGATGTAGCCGGCGTACTTGATCTGGATTTCCACCTGCTCGCGTTCCGCGTCGGCCAGCGACTCGCCGGGGGCGAATCCCTCGGCGGCGAGCCGAACCAGTGCGTCATATCGCACTTCCGGCCGGCGCAGCAGGTCGGCAAGGTTGTATTCGCGCTCGATCGTCTTGCCGAGCAGCGATTCGGCCTGCGCCGGCGGAAGCGACTGCGGGGTGACCCAGGTCGAACGTAGCCGCTGGATCTCGCGTTCAACCGCATCGCGCTTGCGGCAGAACGCGTCCCACCGGGCGTCGTCGACCACGCCGAGCCGGCGGCCGATTTCGGTCAGCCGCAGGTCGGCGTTGTCCTCGCGCAGGCTGAGACGGAATTCGGCCCGGCTGGTGAACATGCGGTAGGGCTCGGTCACGCCTTTGGTCACGAGGTCGTCGACCAGCACGCCGAGGTAGGCCTGATCGCGCCGGGGTGACCACGGTTCGCGGCCCTGCACCTGCAGCGCGGCATTGATGCCGGCGAGCAATCCCTGCGCCGCCGCCTCTTCGTAACCGGTCGTGCCGTTGATCTGGCCGGCGAAGAACAGCCCGTCGATCGCCTTGGTCTCGAGCGACGACTTCAGCGCCGTGGGATCGAAATAGTCGTATTCGATCGCGTAGCCGGGGCGGAGAAGGTGGGCGTTCTCCAGGCCGGGGATCGAGTGGACGAGATCAAGCTGGACATCGAACGGCAGGCTGGTCGAGATGCCGTTCGGGTAGTACTCGTTGGTCTGCAGCCCCTCGGGTTCGAGGAAAACCTGATGTGAGGTCTTGTCGGCAAAGCGATGGATCTTGTCTTCGATGCTCGGGCAGTAGCGCGGGCCGACGCCTGCGATCACCCCCGTGAACAGCGGGCTGCGATCGAGTCCGGCGCGGATGATGTCGTGGGTCCGCTCGGTCGTATGCGTCAGCCAGCAGGCGATCTGGGTCGGATGCTGCTCGGGGGTGCCGAGAAAGCTGAACACCGGCAGGGGGTTGAGGTCGCCGGGCTGCTCTTCAAGGCGGGAGAAGTCGATGGAGCGACCGTCGATCCGCGCCGGCGTGCCTGTCTTGAGGCGACCCTGCGGGAGCTCCAGGGCCTTGAGGCGGGCCGACAGGCGCTGCGCCGGCGGATCGCCTGCGCGCCCGGCGGCGTAGTGGTCGAGGCCGATATGGATCTTGCCGTCGAGGAAGGTGCCGGCGGTCAGCACCACGGCCTTGGCGCGGAACCGGACGCCGGTCTGGGTGACGACCGCCGCCACGCGCTCTCCGGTCCCCGTCGTCTCGACTTCGAGGTCGTCGGCGGCCTGCTGGAACAGCCACAGATTGGGCTCGTTTTCGAGCCGGCCGCGAATCGCGCGCTTGTACAGCTGTCGATCCACTTGCGCGCGAGTGGCCCGCACGGCGGGCCCCTTGCTGGCATTGAGGATCCGGAACTGGATTCCGGCCTCGTCGGTCGCACGCGCCATCGCGCCGCCGAGGGCGTCGATCTCCTTCACGAGATGGCCCTTGCCGATGCCCCCGATCGACGGGTTGCACGACATCTGCCCCAGGGTTTCGATGTTGTGCGTCAGCAGGAGGGTGGCGCAGCCCATTCGCGCCGCCGCGAGCGCCGCCTCGGTGCCTGCGTGGCCGCCACCGATCACGATGACGTCGAATCTGCGCGGATAATCCATGTCTGCCTCCTCTGATGCGTCGATTTTATGCGGGTAAACCCGGGGGCGTTGTCGCCAGGGCATTGTTTCACGTGAAACCAGACGGCTTGCGGACATGGCGTCACAGACACTTGCGGACCTGATTTCACTCTACCCGATGCTCGCCTCGGTGGGCGAGGCCACATTGAACGACGAATGGGGCGACGGCGCCATGCTGACGCGCGCGCCCAGGGGATTGCAGTTGTTCGCGCCGGGGGCGGACTGCGTCGGCTTCCCGCTGATTCTGGCGGGCGAGGCGCGTGTGTTCCGCATGGCACCGTCCGGACGCCAGCTGGAGATGTACCGTCTGACGCCGGGAGAAATCTGCCTGGTTTCGGCGGCCAGCCTGTTCACCCGCGAGAGTCTTTCGGCCTACGCGCAGATGCAGGCCGACGGCGTGCTCTGGATGATCCGCCCGCCGACGTTCGACGACTGGCTGCAACGCGCGCCGGGTTTCCGGCGTT
>JAKAIB010000303.1 GCA_021814605.1 Pseudomonadota bacterium
GTGCAGCGCCACGTCGACCAGCAGGACGAACAGCACCATGCCGAGGGTCAGCCGCATGATCAGCAGTCCGAACTGGCGGGTGCCCCGTTCGAACTCGGTCGGCGGCGGCGTCCGCTCCAACTCGGTCGCGATCTGGCCCAGTGCGGTTGCGGCCCCGGTACGGGCAACCAGCAGCCGCGCGGATCCGGTCACCACCGAACTGCCCATGAACGCGGCCGCGGACGCGTCGGCGTCCCAGATCCGCGCCGGACGCGCCGGATCGAGCCGCTTTTCCACCGGATAGGACTCCCCGGTCAGCTGCGCCTGGTTGACGAAGAAATCGTCAACCGCGAGCACCATCCCGTCCGCCGGCACCAGGTCGCCAGCGGACAGCAGCACCACGTCGCCCGGAACCACCTGGGCCAGCGGCACTTCGCTCGGCGTGCCATCGCGCAGCACCGTCGCGGTCACGGCCACCTGCGCCGCCAACCGCTCCGCCGCCTGCCCGGCACGATGCTCCTGAACGAAATCGAGGGTGACGCTGGCCATCACGATCAGCCCGATCACGCATGCCCCGGTGGAGTCGCCCGTCAGCGCCGAGACGCCGATCGCGGCCAGCAGGATCAGGACCAGCGGATTGCGGAAGCGCGCAACAAACTCGACCACCAGGAGCCGGTGATGCCGGGGGCGGATCGCATTCGGCCCGAAGCGCCGCAGCCGGGCCGCCGCTTCGGCGCTGCTCAAGCCTTCGGGAGATTCGGCCGGGTCGGTCGCGTTCATGACTCTGGCCGGTCGGTCGCCGGCGCCGGAAGGTGGATGCCCGGATTGCGCCGGGGCACGGTGGACGCGTCGCCGGACTGCTCCGACAATTCCGCCAGACGCGCCTGCAGCATGCCAGATCGCGATGCATTTGGCGACCGGCGCGGACGGTGCGAAGGAGCCGACATGAGCAAGCACGTGCTGCTGATCCAGGGCCATCCCGACGGTGGCGAGCGCCATTTGTGCCATGCGCTCGAGGACGCGTACGCCGAAGGGGCGATGGCTGCGGGGCACAAGGTCCAGCGGATCGACGTCGCCGCGCTCGACTTCCCGCTGTTGCGCAGCCAGCGCGAGTGGCAGCAGGACATGCTGCCTCCGGGACTGGGCCGGGCACAGGCGGCCCTCAAGTGGGCGGAGCACATCGTGCTGTTCTTCCCGCTGTGGCTGGGCGACATGCCGGCGCTGCTCAAGGGATTTCTCGAGCAGGTCGCGCGTCCCGGCTTCGCCTTCGCCGCCGAAGGCGGCAGTCCGTTCGCCGACAAGCGGCTGGCCGGACGCTCGGCGCGCGTGGTCGTCACGATGGGCATGCCCGCCAGCGTCTATCGCTGGTATTTCCGCGCCCACAGCGTGCGCTCGCTCGAACGCAACATCCTGGGGTTCGTCGGCATCGCCCCGGTGAACGAGACGCTGATCGGCAACGTCGGCGCGCTCGATCCGAAACAGGCCGGAACATGGCTGGCGCGGCTGCGTCGGCTGGGCGAAGGTGCCGAATAGCCCGACCGCCGCGCCCGCCCCGGTGTCGCCCGCGCCGGGCACGGCGCCGTCGGTCCTGTCCATCGACGCGCTGCAGCGGCAGTTGCAGGACGCGACCGGCCGCGCCGTCCGGCGCGTCGAGACCCACATCTCCTGGGTACTGCTCGACGGCGAGGCGGCATGGAAGATCAAGAAGCCCGTTCGCCTCGGATTCCTGGATTTCGCCGACCTCGGCGCGCGGCGCCAGGCCTGCGAGGACGAGCTGCGGCTCAACCGCCGGCTGGCTCCCGCGCTGTACCGCGAGGTCGTACCGGTCCGCGGCCGGCCGGACGCGCCGCATTTCGGCGGCGACGGCCCGACGATCGATTACGCCCTGCGGATGACGCAGTTCCCGGACGACGCGCTGCTGTCGGAACAGTTGTCCGCCGGCACGCTCGACGCTGCCACGGTCGATCGACTGGCGGTGCGCCTGGCGACGTTCCACCGGCAGGCCGGCCGCGCCGCCCCGGACACGTCCTTCGGCGCGCCGGACCGCGTTCTCGGCGCGACCGCCGACGTGCTCGGCGGGCTCGCCGCCCGCAGCAACGACCCGCGGCTCGCCGGACTCGTCGCCTGGTGCCGCGCCGAAGGCGAGCGGCTGCTGCCGCGATTCGCCGCGCGCCGGGAACAGGGCTGGGTGCGGGAAGGCCACGGCGACCTGCACCTCGACAACCTGATCGCCGTCGACGGCGACGCCACCGCGTTCGACTGCATCGAGTTCGATCCGGCGCTGCGCTGGATCGACGTCCAGTCGGATATCGCCTTCCTGACCATGGACCTGCAGGCGCGCGGCCGGCGCGACCTGGCATTCCGCTTCCTCGACCGCTGGCTGGAAGTCACCGGCGACTACGCCGGGTTGGCGCTGCACCGCTATTACGCCGTCTATCGCGCGCTGGTGCGAGCCATGGTCGGGGCAATCCGGCGCGCCGGAGGACTGGTCGCCGCCGGACCCGACTATCTCGCCATCGCAACCACGCTGGCCGGGGCGTTCGACGCCCGGCTGGCGATCACCCACGGCGTATCGGGATCGGGCAAGAGCGTCGTCGCGCAGCGGCTGCTCGAAGCGGCCGCCGCGGTGCGCCTGCGCTCCGACGTCGAGCGCAAGCGTCTGTTCGGGCTGGGCGCGCTCGACGCCACGGCGGCGCTGGGCGCCGCGGTGGCCTATTCGCCCGACGCCACGCGGCGCACCTACGCCCGGCTGCGCGACCTCGCGGCGGCGGTGCTCGATGCCGGCTATCCGGTCATCGTCGATGCCGCCTTCCTGAAAGCCGCCGAGCGCGACGCGTTCCGCGGGCTGGCAGCGGCGGCGGCGGTGCCGTTCTCGATCCTGGACTGCCACGCCGACGCCACCGTGCTGCGCCAGCGCGTGGCGTCGCGCCACGCCCGCGCCGACGACGCCTCCGAAGCCGATATCGCCGTGCTCGAACGCCAGCTCGTCGACGCCGAACCGCTGGCGCCGGGCGAGCGCGACGGCGTCATCGACATCGACACGACGCGTCCGGTCGACATCGCCGCGATCGCGGCGGTCTGGCTGGGG
>JAKAIB010000062.1 GCA_021814605.1 Pseudomonadota bacterium
CACGCGCGGCCGAGCTGCAGCCCGAGCGCAGCCCGCGGGCCCTGGCGGACGACGTCGCCGATCTGCCGATGTTCGATCGCGACGCCGGCCACGTGGGCCAGGGCGATTTCCCGCTCGGCGGTCTGCCTTGAGAGGGCGCGCAGCGCGGCCGAATCCTGCCCGGTCTCGGCGGCATGGTCGAGCACCGCCTCGGCTTGCGCGAGCGAGCGCATCGGCTGCCCCGCGATGTGCTCCGCCTCGGCACGGTCCTGCGGCAGCAGCTTCTGCGCCGCGCCGTGGCGCAGGTCGGCATCGACGGCCTCGCGATTGCCCTCGCGCAGATCGATCTGCACCTGCACCGACTGGCGCGCCGCCGGCGTGAGCGCCCGTCGGGCCAGCCACCAGCGGGCTGCCGAAGTGGTGTCGAGGTGCAGCAGCCAATCGGCGATCGCGGCATTCGCCTTGTGGGTCTCCTGCGGCCCCAGCTTGCCGTCGGCCAGCTTGGCGCGCAGTTGCCCGAGCAGCGCCTGCTGCCCGGTCGCACCGAGACGGTCATGGCTGAGCCGCAGCCGGGCGATCAGCGCGTCCAGTGCCGCGGTGGTCCGGCGTGCCGGGCCGGTTGGCCGCGGCGCGGGCCGCTGCAACAGCGCCCAGGCCCGGTCGTACGCGGCGCGCGCGCGGCGGTCGTCGCCGCTTTGCGCGAGCAGGTCGCCGTAGTTGATCATCCACAGGGGGTCGGTCTTGCGCTGCGGGTAGAGCAGCTGGCTGTACGCCACGGCTTGCGGGGTATCGCCCAGCGCCTGCGATGCCGCGGACAGCACCTCGAGGCCGTCGGGCAGGCGGCGCAGAGCGGGCGCGAAGGCCGGCACGTCGCGGCGCAGGCAGTCCGCCTCGTTGCCGTCGACACACATCCACAGCAGCGCGATCTCGTCGTCGGTGTTCCCCGGCGACAGTCGCAGCGCTTCGCGCAGGTCGGCCACCGCCAGCGGCCGGCGTCCGAGCGCCTGCCAGACCTGGGCGCGCGCGGCGTAGGTGTCGGCGTTGCGGAACAAGGCGGCACCGATCGGGCTGCGGTGCACGCTGTCCTGCCAGAGCTGGATTCCGGCAAGGCTGGGCTTGGCGACCAGCAACTGCAGCCAGATCTGGGCGAGCGCCGGTGTCTGCGTCTGCGCCCAGGCCCGCGGGGCGAGGTTCAGTGCCGCAGCGGCGCCGTGCAGGGTGCGGGTGAGGATGAGCAGGCGTTCGAGCTGGTAGGGCTTGATCCGCGGACGCAGCGCGGGGTCGTTCCAGACCGCGGCATATGCCGCGTCGGCGCCTTGCGTCTGTCCCATGTCCCATGACAGGTCGCCGAGCAGGCCCTGGTGCGCGGCGCGCAGCCCCGCCGGGCCGGGGAGCGACTGCGTGTTCAGCAGCGCCTCGCGCGCGACCTCGAACGCGCCGGTCTGGAGCAGGGCGATCGCGTAGTCGATGCTGGCCTGCAGATCGATCGACCGGCGCTGCAGCGCTTCGGCATAGGTGTGCAGCGATGGCTGCACCTCGCCCATGTTGCCGAGCAGCCAGGCGAGGGGCGTGAGCAGTTGCGGCAAGGTGTCGGCGGCATGCCGCAACACCGCGACGGCGCGCTGGGGGTCGCCGCGCACCTCGAGCGCCTGGGCATATTGCAGCCATTCGTCGGCGGTCATGGTGCCGTGCGCAGCGCGTTCCTCCCAATACACATCCATGCCGCTGCTCGAATGCAGCGCGAGCGCGAGGCGGTGAACCTCGTCGAGCGCATGGTCGCTGTAGCGCGAGCGCAGCAGCGCGATCCACTGCTGCATGGCGGCGTCTGCCCGGCCGCTCCATTCGAGCACCTGGGCGCGGCGTTCGGCCCACGACCGGTCGGCCGGCGTCGCGGCGAGCGCCGCGTCGGCGATGCGGACGGCACCGGGGAGATCGCTGGCGGCGAGCAGCACCCGCCAGGCCAGCTCGCGTTGCGGCGGGGCAAGCGCGCGCCCCAGCTCCGCGGCCGGTGCGTCGAGGTTGACCGCGCGCTGCAGCCAGCGGGCGGCGCCTGCCGCATCGTTCGCGCCGAGGGCGAGCTGGACCATGAACCAGGCGAGCGGGGCGTCCACGGCGCCTTGCCCGATCGCCGCTTCCGTCCGGCGATAGGCAAGCACCGGATCGCCCGACGCCAGCAGCGCGTTCGCGCCATCCCGCATCAGTGCGTCGCGCTCGGCCGGCGCCAGCGGCACCCCGGCGGACGTGAACAGCACCTGCGCGGCGAGTGGATAGTCCTGCAGCCCGACGAGCAGCCGCGCGGTCTCGCGGGCGGCCGTGGGCGGGAGCGGCAGGAAGCGGACGATCTCGGGGGCGAGACGGCGTGCCGCGTCCGGCTCGCCCAGACCCAGCAACATGGCGACGGTTTCGCGCCACTGCCTGTAGTCGGCGGGATGGAAGCGCAGCAGCAGCGACGAGAGCGCGCCGCGCGCCCGGGCCGCACGGGCCCGTTCACCTGCGGCGTCCGCCGCATACCAACGTGACTTCCAGATCTGCAGCCGCAGTGCGTCGGCCTGCGGATCGTGCACGTCGCGCAGCGCGTCAAGCGCCTGCTGCCGCTCGCCGATGCGGAAATAGCGCTGGGCGAGCATCACCTGCAATCCGGCGTCGCCGCCGCGCAGCTGGACCAGGTGACGCAGGTAGTCGATCGCCAGGGCGTCGTCCTTGCTGGTCGCGAGCATCTGCATCAGCGTATGGCCCGGGTAGACCAATGCCAGGGCGGCGGCGCACAGCAGGCCGAGCCCAAGCAGCGTGCCACGCGGAAACAGCCGACTGCGCTCCGGGTCGTCCGGCGAAATGTGCAGCGGATCACGCTGAAGGCGTTGGCGATGTGGCATGCCCAGGCAGTTGCGTTCAGGCCCGGCGCAGCGTGAGATCGAGCGCCGTTCCCGTGCCGCGCACACGCAGCCCGTCGGAGGTCGAATCGGTCTTCGCTGCCGAGCTGGCCCGCAACGTCCATCCGGTCGGCAGATGAATCACGGTCTCGACCGGCACATGGCCTTGCAGCCGCACCTGCAGGCTGGCGGCTCCCGCCGCCTCCCAGCGGACGACGTCGGCGTTGGCCTCGACCAGCCGGGGGCGTGGCGCGCCGGGGGCGCCGCCGGCCAGCACCACGGCTTCGCCTGCGGTTGCATGGAGATAGCGCCGTCCGGCGTGGAGGTTCCAGCCGGCGATGCCGCGGGAGGCGTCGAGACGGGGCTCGGCTGCGGAGTCGGGCTGCGCCCATTGCCGCAGGGCGTCGCTGCTGCGCAGTCGCCAGCCACCGGCCAGCCGCCGCGCAACCGTCGCACGGCGCCAGGCATTGACGCTGTGGACATACTGGCGGCCAAAAATGGGGTGGACCGGCTGCGCCAGCACCCAGCGGTACACGGTGTGCAGGCTCTTCAGTCCGGCTGCCCGGGTGACGATGTAGGGGTGGTAGTAGAGATCGATCGGCTTGACGCGGCGCGGACTGTCGGTCATCTGGTAGCTCTCGATGACGCGTTCGAACCCGAAGTAGGGGCCCTTCCAGTTGTGGGTGTAGTCCTCCTCGTTCGAACAGGCCGCGTAGACCTGGAAGTACTCGCCTTTGGGGATGCCCATCGGCCAGACGTTGGACAGCGTCGGCTGCGAGCGGGTGATGGTGGCGCCGCCCCCGTTGAGGTTGGCCATGCCGGCCTGGTAGGCCATCGCCACCGCCTTGTTCGGCGGGTTGCAGTCCCCGGGCCACAGGATGATGTCGCAGGTCTTGCCGGGCGGGCAGAGATGCTTCTCGATGTATTCCTTGGCCCCGGTGATGTTGCTCGCGGAGCTGAAGGTGTAGTTGGGCAGCGGCAGGTAGTTGCCGATCTTGTCGTACTCCTTGGCGGTCGGGAAGCGCGCATGCACCTCGGACGCCTTGACCCAGTCGAACGGATGCGACCAGGTGTGGCTGCCGGCCTCGACCCAGGGCAGGGCGTACATGCGCCGCGCCCATTTCTGCGAATCCTCGGCCGTTGCCGGATATTCGCCGTCGTCGCTGACCTCGCCCACGATGATCGAGCCGACCGTCGGCACCCGGTAGGTCTCCAGGATCTCGGTGACCAGCAGTTGTCCCGCAAGCGGCGAGCCGGGGCGGTCGCACGCGTTGGGCCAGCCGTCCCCATCGAAATGGACGAAGAATGCGCGCCGACCGGTCCGGGTGGTGATGTCGGGCATGGGATCGTCGCCGACACGCAGTGCCGCGCGGAAGAAGGCGATGAGATCGATCGACCAGCGGGTGCCGTTGTCTCCGGGCAGGTTGAACACGCCGAAGGCGCCGAGCGCATAGCCGCCCCAGGGGGTGATCGCGGCGCCGTCCATCGTCTGGCCGTCGGCGCCGCTGGCCCGCAACCAGACCTGCGCACCGGGACCGGCGGCCAGCGGGACGGTATCGACCGGATTGATCAGGGGAATGATCTCGCCGTTCGGCGTTCCGGGCTGGCGTTGTACGGAAAGCGGTCCGGACAGCGTCGACTGCCCGAGTTGGGCGCCGAAGGCGGAAAGCACGTCGGCATCGGCCGCGCCGAGGACGACCACCGGAACCTGCTCCGCCTTCGCCCGCATCAGCAGCGACTGGATCGGCGGCGGGACGTCGGAGTCGTCCGGATACAGCACGATCGCCGCGTAGCGGCCGGCGAGCGGCTTGGTCGTTGCAGAAGCGCCGATGTAGCGGTATTGCGGCACCAGTCCGAGGTGTTCGAGCGGCATCGCGCCGTAGATGTGCGCGCTCTGCGCCTGCAAGGCCGGCGAATCGCCGTCCGCGCAGGAATGCAGCAGCAGCACATGGCGCGGAACGACCTCGACCGCGCCGACCCCGAGGCTTTCGAGGCGAGGGTCGGCGACCCACGGAATCAGGCCGTGCGCGGCGATACGCTGCGCCGTCTGGCGCGCGAGAGCACGCTGCTGCGCCGGGCAGTAATCGATGGCGATTCCGGGCAGGCTGAACCGGCTGCGGAGTTCGGTGAATCGCTGCAGCAGCCACTCCCGGTCGGATGCGCCGACTTCGACGTAGGCCTGCCCGGACTGGTTCCAGCCCCGATAAACCGATTCGGCCGCGACGGCGGACACCGCCGGCGCGAGGGTGGTGTCGACCAGCTCGAACCCGCGATTCAACATCAGGCGGATTCCGGGAAACGCGGCGATCAGTCCGTGCAGCGTCGTCCTCAGTGCGTCGGCCTGTTGCTGCCGTGCGGCGTCGGTCTTGGCGAGCAACTGGTAGGAATCCAGGGTGTCGAGAAAGAAGGCGCGGAATCCGGCCTTCCACAGCGGGGCGACGATGCGGTCACGCAGGAACTGCGGCCAGCCGCTGGCGGTCTGATCGATCACCCGCGATTGCCATGCCTTGTTGGTCGTGGCGAGCCATTGCTCGGGCATGGCGCCGAAGTAGGGGCGGTCGGGCGTGACCTCGCCGACGGACACATAGGCGAAGGCGGTGGTTCGCGGCCCGAGCGCCGCGGCGACGTCCGGCACCTGTGCCAGCGCGTGGGCGGGTTCGAGCACGACCCAGTCGAACGCGCCCAGTTCGTCGAAGGGGATGTCGTCGCCGTAGTAGAACGCGACCGCGGGGGGATCGACGGCATCCTTCGGTGCCGACGCGTCGGGGCTGTTGCCGCAGCAGGCCGCGGCATCGGCGGCCTGCGTGGCGGGGGCGAGCAGGCCGAAACCGAGCAGCGCACGGCGCAGCGCCGACACCAGTGGGCCCTGTGTCAGCGATTCGAGAAAATGTCGTCTGTTCATCATGCGCGGCGGAGCGGCTGGCGGCGTCGCGCGGGAAACGGCCCGGCGACTATCCTGTCCATCCCGCAGATCGTTTCGCCGCATCCGTTCCGCCGCTCGCGCGTCGCCGCCGTTCGCATCCAATGGTGTCTGTCGATCAAATTGTGCTTGACCAGGGTGGTGCAACTGCACACGCATCGACGCGTCGGAGGGAAATTCGTGACTTTTTGCATACCGCGGTCGCGACCGCGCAACGGCCGGCGGTGATTGCGGCGCGGGGCAGGCGATGACCGCGGCGCCGGTCTGGATCGATACCCACGTGCATCTGGATGCGGCCGAGTTCGCCGGCGACGTGCTCGCAGTCGTCGAACGCGCGCGGCATGCCGGCGTGCGCTGCGGGGTGATTCCGGCGATCGGGCGTGCCAACTTCCTGGCGGTGCAGTCCCTCGCGCATCGCTTCGGCTGGCCGTACGCGCTGGGCATCCACCCGCTCTACGTCGGGGCGGCGGCGGATGGGGATTTGCCGGCCCTGCGCGCGGCGGTCGAGGCGGCATTGCCCGACCCGCTGTTCGTCGCCATCGGCGAGATCGGGCTCGACTTCTTCGTGGCCGATGCCGACCGTGAACGGCAGACGACGTTCTATCAGGCGCAATTGCGGCTGGCCCGGGAGTTCGATCTGCCGGTCCTGTTGCACGTGCGCAAGTCACAGGATGCGCTGCTCGCCGGGCTGCGGCGAGCCGGATTCGGCACGCCCGGGGCGGCGGCGGGGATCGCCCACGCGTTCAACGGCAGCCCGCAGCAGGCACAGGCATTCGTCGACCTCGGCTTCGCGCTCGGATTCGGCGGCACGATGACGTTCGAGCGCGCCCGCAACATCCGGCGCCTTGCGGCCGAGGTCCCGGACGCGGTGCCGGTGCTCGAGACCGACGCCCCCGACATTCCGCCGGTCTGGTTGTACCGCACCCGAGCCGAGCGGGTTGCGTCGGCGGCCGGCATTCCGCCGAACTCCCCGGCTGAGCTTCCGCGCATCGCCGGCAGCCTGGCGGAGCTTCGCGGCTGGACTCTGGAACGGACGGCGGCGCAAACCACCGCGAATGCCCTGCGGGCGGTGCCGCGGCTGGCGGCGGCGTTGGACGCTCGACCGATGCCGCCTCCGGGTTGAAATTGCCCGGATCGTCCCCATTCCTGGAGCGGCGTTTGTTTCTCCTTTTATCGCGAATCCACACCATGAGCACAGAACAGACTCGAGACGCGGCGGCCGGGGCGTCGGCCGGCACCCATACCCACGCTTTCCAGGCCGAGGTGCGGCAGTTGCTGCACCTCGTGACCCATTCGCTGTATTCCAACCGCGACATCTTCCTGCGCGAACTGGTGTCGAACGCCTCGGATGCCTGCGACAAGCTGCGCTTCCAGGCGATCGACGATCCGGCGCTGATGGAGGGTGATGCCGAGCTGCGGATCCGCATCGCGGTCGATCCGGAGCAGCGCACGCTGACCATCAGCGACAACGGCATCGGACTGAGCCTGGAGGATGCGATCGAGCATCTGGGCACCATCGCCAAGTCGGGGACGCGTGAATTCGTCCAGAAGCTCGGCGCGGCGCAGAAGCCCGACGCCGGGTTGATCGGCCAGTTCGGCGTGGGGTTCTATTCGGGATTCATGGTCGCCGACCGGATCACGGTCGAGTCGCGCAAGGCCGGGATGAATGCCGATCAGGGGGTGCGCTGGGTGTCGGACGGCACCGGGGAGTTCACCGTTGAGAACATCGCCCGCGAACGGCGCGGCACGGACGTCATCCTGCACCTGCGGGAAGATGCCGAAGATGTGGCCTTCGAGGACCGACTCGACAAGTACCTGCGGACGTGGACGCTCAAGGACCTGATCGGCAAGTATTCCGACCATATCTCGCTGCCCATCGACATGCGCAAGGAGCGTTGGGACGAGAAGGAGAACAAGTCCGTCCCGACCGACGAGTGGGAGCAGGTGAACACCGCCGCGGCGCTGTGGACGCGGTCCAAGTCCGAACTCACCGAAGAGCAGTACCGGGAGTTCTACAAGCAGCTCAGCGGCGATTCCGAACCCCCGCTGCGCTGGACCCACAACCGGGTCGAAGGCCGCAGCGAATACGTCCAGTTGCTCTACGTTCCGTCGAAGGCGCCGTTCGATCTGTGGGACCGGCAGCAGAAGGCCGGGGTCAAGCTCTACGTCAAGCGCGTGTTCATCACCGACGATGCCGAGAGCTTGATGCCGGCGTACCTGCGCTTCGTGCGCGGGGTGATCGACAGCGCTGACCTGCCGCTGAACGTGTCGCGCGAGATGCTGCAGGAGAGTCGGGACGTGCGGGCCATCCGCGAAGGATCGGTCAAGCGCGTCCTGGGCATGCTCGAAGACCTGGCCAACAGCGAGGACGCGTCCGAGCGCGACCGGTATGCCAGCTTCTGGGGTGAATTCGGCGCGGTGTTGAAGGAAGGCTTCGGAGAGGACTTCGGCAACCGCGAGCGCCTGGCCAAGCTGCTGCGCGTCGCGTCGACCGCGTCGGAGGATGACGCGCAGACCGTGTCGCTGGCGGATTACGTTGCGCGGATGAAGCCGGGTCAGAAGGCGATCTACTACGTCACGGCGGAAACGCCGCGGATCGCCCGGTCGAGCCCGCAGCTCGAGATCTTCCGCAAGAAGGGCGTCGAGGTGCTGCTGTTCACCGATCGGGTCGACGAATGGATGCTCGGATTCCTCAGCGAATTCGACGGCAAGCCGCTGCAGTCGGTTGCGCGCGGCGCGGTCGATCTGGGCGACATCGAGGGCGGCGATCAGCCGGACGATGGCAAGGAGCAGACGGAAGCGCCAGCCGACCAGCAGGCCTTGGTCGATCGCTTCAAGCAGGCGCTCGGGGAGAAAGTGCAGGACGTCCGCGTGTCCGAGCGGCTGGTCGACTCCCCGGCCTGTCTGGTTGCCGCCGACGGCGGGATGAGCATCCATCTCGCCCGTCTGCTCAAGCAGGCCGGGCGCGAGGCCGATGTCAAGCCGGTGCTCGAGATCAATCCCGATCACGCCCTGGTGCGCCGCGTTGCGCAGGACGATGCACGTGCCGAGGATCTGGCCCGGGTGGTGTTCGATCAGGCGCTGCTGGCCGAAGGCGGGCAACTGGACGATCCGGCGGCGTACGTGCGCCGGATCAACGCGCTGCTCGCCGGTTGATCCGGCGAAGCGGTGTTCAGCTCACCCAGAAGGTGACGCTGAGCACCGCGAGCAGCAGCATCCACAGCAGCACCGAGCGCCAGACCAGGCCGACGACGCTGCGCAGGTGCGCCGGCTGCGGGTCTGCACCCGGCATGCTGGCGCCGTCGGCTTCGCCGGAGAGTTCCGAATCCTGCGTCCAGAGCGCCTCGGTGGGCGCGGCTGGGATCGGCCCCGCAGTTGCCCCCAGCCGGATGCCCAGCGCGCCGGCGGCCGATGCCAGCATCACCCCGGTGTTGGGATTCGGCCAGAGCCGCGCGTAGCCACGCCAGACGTCGATCGCATCCTCGAAGTTGCCGACGATGGCGTAACCGATCGCCGTCAGGCGGGCCGGAATCCAGTCCAGCAGGTCGAACACCTTCTGGGAGAACTCGCGCAGTGCAGGGCTCGCCTCGCTGTCGGCATGGTTCCACTTGCCGGCGACGTAGTCGGTCAGGCGATACAGCACCGCCCCGGCCGGGCCGATCGGCAGGATGAACCAGAAGAACACGCCAAGCACGTAGCGCTGAACCGAAATCAGTGCGTGCTCGATGGTCTGCTGGGTGAGGTCGCTCGCACTCATGTCGATGGTGTCCAGCGCCTTCCATTGCTTGAGCAGCGCGCGGGCCTTGGCCGTGTCGTTGTGGCTGAGCGCCTCCTGGATGTCGGTGAAGAAGTGGCTGAACTGGCGGAAGCCCAGGGTGAAGTACAGCACGATGACATTCCAGACCAGTGCCAGGATCACGCTGAAATGCAGCGCCGTCAGGTAGACGGCCAGCGTCAGCAGCGCGGGAAGCAGCACCGCGATGAACCACGCAGCGATGCCATGGTGGCGCTGGCCGGCATCGAAATTGCGCGACGCGAAGTCGGCCAGCGTCTGTCGCAGTCGATACACCACACTGCGCGGACCCAGCGGCTTGAGCTGCTCGATCAGCAGCGCGAAAAGTACCGAGAGGAAGGCCATGGCCTAATCCTACGCAATCAGCAGCCGGTAGAGGTTGCGGATCATTCCTGCGGTCGCTCCCCAGATCACGTAGCGACGACCGGCCTCGACGTAGGGCATGGACAGGAACTGGCGTCGCAGGACGGGCGGATTGCCCGGTCGTTCAGCCGTCCATTCGCGCCGCTCGTGGTGACGCGGATCCATCAGGAAATCCAGTGGCACCTCGAACACCTCGCTCACTTCGGCCGCGTGCGCGACCAGGCCGTCCGCATTGGACAGCAGGGCGACGACCGGGGTGACGGCATAGCGTGATGCGGTGCGGTAGACCGGCAGTTCGCCGAGCAGTTCCACTCCGCGGGGCGACAGGCCGATCTCTTCCCGCGCCTCGCGCAGTGCCGTGACCGCCGGATGCAGATCGTGGCGGTCGCGCCGTCCGCCCGGGAAGCTGATCTGGCCGGCGTGCTCGTGAAGATCGGCGTTACGTCGGGTGAGCAGCAGCCGCAGCCCCGCGGGGCGCGCGACCAGCGGCACCAGCACGGCGGCCGCCCGTAGCGCGCGGTCGTTGAGTCGGACCGAGTCCTCGAACACCTCAGGCTGCCAGGCCGGGGGTTGCGCGAAGCGGCGACGCAGCGCCGAGGGGGTCAGTGATTCCGCGGGGACCGCAGGAAGCACTGCATCGCGTCCCAGTAGTCGTGCAGACTCGGGATCGATCACAGGGGCGGCGCCGGAACGGTCGGGGAGCGGGTGCTGCATGAGCCCGGGTGGAAAGAAAAAAGCCGGCGTGCGGTGCAGGCCGGCTGGTCTTGCGCGCCCACGCGGCAGGAGCGGTGGCGCAGTCCTGTCGCTGATGCCTCAGGAGGCGTTTGCGTTTGCCGCTCCGGCCTTGTCTGCGCGCAGGACCAGCTTCTCCTTGATCCGCGCCGATTTGCCCGAACGCTCGCGCAGGTAGTACAGCTTGGCACGGCGGACGTCGCCGCGACGCTTGACCTCGATCGACGCGATTTGCGGCGAGTACAGCTGGAACGTCCGCTCGACGCCCTCGCCGGCGGAGATCTTGCGGACGATGAAGCTCGAATTCAGCCCGCGGTTGCGCTTGGCGATGACCACGCCTTCGTACGCCTGGTTGCGCTTGCGGTTGCCTTCGACCACCTTGACCGACACGATGACGGTGTCGCCCGGGTTGAACTGGGGAATGGCCTTGCCGGCGGTGAGACGGGCGATTTCTTCCCGCTCGAGTTGCTCGATCAGATTCACGCTTTGCTCCGATGATCTTGCCGCAGGATTGTTGTCGATGGGCCGATCGCAGTCGGGAACGTCCGCGATCGGCGTTGTTGCCGTAACCGGCGCCATATGGCGCACGCGATTGGTACGGCTGCAAGCAGCAGAGGATCAAACCTGCGGAGTATATCCCAGGCTGCGCAGGAAGCGCAGGTCGGCGGCCGTCAGCGCGCGTTCCGATTCGAGTGCAGCAAGCAGATCGGGCCGGCGCCGCAACGTCAGCTGCAGCGCCTGCTCGCGACGCCATCGGGCAATCCGCGCGTGGTCGCCGCTGAGCAACACGGCTGGAACTGGCGCGTCGGCATGGACTTCCGGACGCGTGTAATGCGGACAGTCGAGCAGCCCTGCGGAAAAGCTGTCCTGCAATGCCGATTCGGCACAGCCCAGGACGCCGGGAAGCAGCCGCGTCACCGCATCGAGCAGCGCCAGGGCGGGAATTTCTCCGCCGGAAAGGACGAAATCGCCGAGGCTGATCTCCGCATCCACCCGGCGGTCGATCAGCCGCTGATCGACGCCCTCGTATCGGGCACACAACAGCACCGCGCCCGACGACTGTGCGGTGGCGGTCACGAACGCCTGGTCGATGCGCCGCCCGGTGGGGGAGAACAGCCACACGGGAGCGTCGGGCACCCCGGCTGCCCGGCGAGCCTCGGCAATCGCATCGAGCGCGCGTTCAAGCGGCTCGGCGAGCATGACCATGCCGGGGCCGCCGCCGTAGGGGCGATCGTCGACGCTGCGGTGGGCATCGGCGGCGAAGTCGCGCGGATTCCAGCAGTGCAACTGCATCTGTCCGGACGCGAAGGCACGCCGCGACACGCCGCATTGCTGCAGCGGATCGAAATAGGGTGAAAACAGGGTGACGACGTCGAAGCGCAGCATGGCGCCGATCAGTCGTAGCTGGCGTCCCAGAGCGCGACGATGGATCTGCCCGGAAGATCCACGCTCTGCACATAGGCGTCGACGAAGGGAATCAGTCGCTCGATCGGCTTGGCGTTGCCGCTCGCGGCCGCCCGTACGCGCAGGATGGCGTGCGCGGCGCTGTCGAGCAGGCCGACCACGGTGCCGAGTGACTCGCCCTGCGGGTTGGTGACGGCGCAGCCGATCAGGTCGGCCCAGTAGAACTCATCCTCGCCGGCGGGCGGGAAGTCGGCGCGGCGTACCGCGATCTCGCTGCCCCGATACTGCTCGGCCAGGGTCCGATCGGAGACACCTTCGAGCAGCGCGACGATGGTGCTGCCCTGGCGGCGTGCCAGCCGGACGTTGGTCGCGACCGGGACGACGCGTGGCCCGGGGCGGCTCAGCCACCAGACCTTGCTGTTGAGCAGGGCGGCAGCCTCCGGATCGTCCGGTGCGATCTTGATCCAGCCGCGCACGCCCCAGGCGTCGAGCACCTTCCCGACGTGACACAGGTCCTCGGGAAGAGTCATGGCTTGCGTCGCCGCCTCGCGGGCGGGATCTCCCGAAGGAAGCGCCTCGCCCGACTGGGAATTCCCCGGCAACCGGTTCATGTGCCGCGACGCGCCGGGATGACGCCCGTCAGGCGGCAGCGGCGGGCTGGGCGCTCTTTTGCGCGGCCTTCACCAGACGCTGCACGGTCGGCGAGACCTGCGCGCCGACACTGGTCCAATGCGTCAGACGGTCGGTGGCGATATGCAGCGGCACTTCGCCGCCGCGGGCGACCGGGTTGTAGTAGCCCAGGCGCTCGATATAGCGGCCATCGCGGCGGCTGCGAGAATCGGTGGCAACGATGTGATAGAACGGCTGCGACTTGGCGCCGGTGCGGGTCAAACGGATAACGACCATTTTGCTTCCTCGTCAGAAAATCAGGGGCAGCGGCGCTGCTCGGATAAACTCGCCATTATAGCCTGCCCTGTCACCTGATTCCTTTCCATGCCCGGCATCACCATCCGTCTCGCGACCGAGGCGGACATTCCCGCTTGCGCAGAAATCTACCGCCACCATGTACAACACGGGACCGGTACATTTGAAATGTACGGCCCGGACGACGCCGAAATGCAGCGTCGGTACGGCGACGTCCGCAGTCGCGGGCTCCCGTGGCTGGTCGCGCTCGATGTCCATGCCATGGTGCGCGGATTCGCCTATGCGAACTGGTTCCGTCCGCGCGACGCCTATCGCTTTGCCGTCGAGGACTCGATCTACGTGGCCGCGGCGTTCCGGCGCAGCGGCATCGGAAGAATTCTGCTCGAGGCGCTGGTGGACGCGTCGATCACTGCCGGCGCGCGCCAGATGGTCGCGGTGATCGGCGACGCCGCGAATACCGGGTCGATCGGATTGCACCGCTTCTGCGGATTCGAGGAGATCGGGCGGATGCGGTCGGTTGGCCGCAAGTTCGACCGCTGGCTCGACGTCGTGCTGATGCAGCGCGCGCTCGGACCGGGCGACACCACTGCGCCGGCTTGACCCATGCCCCGTTCCATGCCGAAAGACATCTTGCCGCCGGGTTCCGCGTTCAGGAACCGGTTTGCCGCCGCCGCGCTGGCCTTGCTGACGGGCGTCGTCGGCGGTCATCGCTTCTATTTGCGGGGAATGCGCGATCCCTGGGCCTGGCTGCATCCGGCGGCGTTTGCCCTCGGTCTGCTGGGTGTCTGGCGCTTCGTGGTCCAACAGCGGACCGACATGGCGACCTGGGTCCTGCTGGCAGCGTTCATTGCCGTCGTCCTGGCCGCGCTGATTCAGGCGCTGGTCATCGGCCTGACCGCCGACGACCGCTGGGACGCCCGATGGAATGCGGGCACGGGGCGGCGCAGTGCAAACGGTTGGGGGCCGGTGATGGTGGCGATGATCACGCTGTTCGGTGGATTTGCTGCACTTGCCGGCGGATTGGCGTACGTCCTCCAGCGCTTGTTCGGCGGACTGGGCTGACGCGCTGTCTCCCGGGCCGCAGTCAGAGGGGTCCGATGCGGTCGATGGTCTGACCTTGCGCGATGCAGC
>JAKAIB010000304.1 GCA_021814605.1 Pseudomonadota bacterium
CATCTACGTGGCGCGACGTTCGCTCTAGCGCGTCAGGCCGGCACCGCAATGCGGCTGTGCCATCATCGCGGCTTTGCACCCGATGCCGCTGCCGATGCCCGCCCCCGACCGTCCCAACCAGTTCGTACTGCTCGGCCAGCGCCGCTTCGCGCCGTTCTTCTGGACGCAGTTCGGCGGCGCCGGCAACGACAACCTGTTCAAGTTCGCCTTCACCGTGCTCATCGCCTACCGCGCCGAGGCGGGGTCGGCGCTGTCGGCAGGGCTGATGGTCAATCTCATCGCCGGGCTGTACATCCTGCCGTTCGTCCTGTTCTCGGCCACCTCCGGCCAGCTTGCCGACAAGTTCGACAAGGCAGTGCTGATGCGCCGGGTGAAGACGCTCGAGATCGCGATCATGCTGCTGGCGCTGTGGGGCTTCGTCGCGGGCAGCGTGCCGGCGCTGCTGGCCTGCGCCTTCGGCATGGGGCTGCACTCGACGCTGTTCGGACCGGCGAAGTACGCCTATCTGCCGCAGCACCTGAACCCGGCCGAACTCACCGGCGGCAACGGCGTGACCGAGATGGGCACCTTCGTCGCCATCCTGCTGGGCAACCTCGCCGGCGGGGTGCTGATGGCGTTCGACCGCGGACCGCTGCTGGCCGGGCTGTCGTGCGTCGGGGTGGCGCTGCTGGGTTGGGCGGCGGCGCGCTTCATCCCGGCGACCCCGCCGGTCGAGCCGCAATTGCGGATCAACTGGAATCCGTTCACCGAAACGGCGCGCAACCTGCGGCTGGCCGGACGCGATCCCGTGGTGCTCCAGGCGCTGCTGGCGATCTCGTGGATGTGGTTCTACGGCGTCGCCTTCCTCACCCAGTTCCCGGTGTTCGCACGCCACGTGCTCGGCGGCAACGAAGCGGTGGCGTCGCTGCTGCTGGCGGTGTTCTCGGTCGGTGTCGGACTGGGCTCGCTGGCCTGCGAGGCACTGGCGCGTGGCCGGGTCGAGATCGGTCTGGTGCCGCTCGGCGCCATCGGCATGACGGCGTTCGGCGCGGACCTGTACTTCGCCACCCGCGGACTGCCGCCGGTGGCGGCGCTCCAGGGCGTCGGCGCGTTCGTGGGCGATCCGGCGCACTGGCGGGTCATCGCCGACCTGTTCCTGCTGTCGGCGAGCGCCGGCGTCTACAGCGTGCCGCTGTATGCGCTGATCCAGCATCACACCCCGGTCACCCACCGCGCCCGGGTGATCGCGGCGAACAACATCCTCAACGCGATCTACATGGTGGTGTGCTCGGGGTACTGCGCGGCGCTGCTGGTGGCCGGTGCCAGCGTGCCGCTGGTGCTGCTGAGCGTGGCGCTGCTGAACGCGCTGGCCGGAATCTGGCTGGTCTGGCGCCAGCCGGTCTACGGCCGGCGCTTCGTCGCGTGGCTGCGGCGCTCGCCCGCCGCGGCCTGACCGCGGGAGAACACACCGGCGCAGCGACGGCGAGTTGTGCCATCATGCCCTGTTTCGACCCATCGCGTCTTCATGCCGTCCCCGTCGCAGCCTGATCCGCCGGCATCGGTCAATCAGTTCCGCCTGCTCGTCCAGCGCCGCTTCGCGCCCTTCTTCTGGACACAGTTCTCCAACGCCGGCAACGACAACCTGCTCAAGTTCGCGTTCACCATGCTGGTGACGTACCGCGCGCAGGCCGACACCGGCCTGCCCACCGGGCTGATGGTCAACCTGATCGCGGCGCTGTACGTCCTGCCGTTCGTGCTGCTGTCGGCCACCGCCGGGCAGCTGGCCGACAAGTGCGACATGGGACGGCTGATGCGCCGCATCAAGACCTTCGAGATCGTCATCATGGTCGCGGCGCTGTGGGGGTTCGTCAGCGTCAACGTGCCGCTGCTGCTGGCCTGCGCCTTCGGCATGGGGCTGCACTCGACGCTGTTCGGACCGGCGAAGTTCGCCTACCTGCCGCGCCACCTGCACCCGGCCGAACTCACCGGCGGCAACGGCATGACCGAGATGGGCGGGTTCGTCGCCATCCTGCTCGGCAGCATGGCCGGCGGCGTGCTGATGACGTACCCGCAGGGACCGCTGTTCTCGGGCATCGCCTGCGTCGCGGTGGCGCTGTTCGGCTGGACCATGGCGCGGTTCATCCCGCCGACCGCGCCGATCGCCCCGGACATCCGCATCGACTGGAACCCGATCACCGAGACGGCGCGCAACCTGCGGCTGGCGGCGACCGACCGCGCCGTGCTGCAGGCGCTGCTGGCAATCTCGTGGATGTGGTTCTACGGCGTCGCCTTCCTCACCCAGTTCCCGGTGTTCTCGCGCGAGGTGATCCACGGCAGCGAGGCGGTGGCGTCACTGCTGCTGGTGGTGTTCGCGATCGGCATCGGCCTGGGCTCGGTCGCCTGCGAGTGGCTGGCGCACGGGCGCGTCGAGATCGGGCTGGTGCTGCTCGGCGCCATCGGCATGACGGTGTTCGGCGTCGACCTCTACTTCGCCACGGTCCACCTGGCGCCGGACGGCCGGTTGCAGACGCTCACCCTGTTCCTTGGCGACGCGACCCACTGGCGCATCCTCGCCGACCTGTTCCTGCTGTCGGCCAGCGCCGGCCTCTACAGCGTGCCGCTCTACGCCATGGTCCAGCACCACGTGCCGGAGACGCACCGCGCCCGGGTCATCGCGGCGAACAACATCATCAACGCCATTTTCATGATGGCCTGCGCCGCGTACTGCGCGGCGCTGCTCAGCGCCGGGGTCGGCGTGCCGGTGCTGCTGCTGAGCGTGGCGCTGCTCAACGCGCTGGCCGCCGCCTGGCTGGTGTGGCGCGAACCGGCCTATGGTCGGCGCTTCGTCGCCTGGGTGCGGCGACGCGGGCATGCCGCACCCTGAGCGGCACGCCTGACCGTCCGGACTCACCCGAGGGGATTCCGACTCATCCATAAAGTCTTTAGTAAGGTTTATAGTTGTACGAGCCGGCAGTACCTCCGATCCCGACCATGTCCGCCTCGCCTTCCCTCGACAGCGATCGCCTGACCATCGGCGAGCTCGCGCGCCGCGCGCAGATCGGCGCCGAAACCCTGCGGTATT
>JAKAIB010000305.1 GCA_021814605.1 Pseudomonadota bacterium
TGCCGGGTCGCAGCTGCAGGTGCTCGTGGCACTTCTCCGCGGTCGCGTTGCGCCACGGGTCGATGCACACCAGCCGGGCGCCGTTGCGCTTGGCCCGCTGCGCGAAGGTCCAGAAGTGCAGGTTGCTGGTGATGCTGTTGCTGCCCCAGATGACAATCAGCCGACTGTGTTCGAACTGCTCGACGTCCATGCCGAGCCGGGCGCCGATGACCAGCTGCAGCCCGGCTTCGCCGGCAGCCGAGCAGATGGTGCGGTCGAGCCGGCTGGCGCCGAGCTTGTGGAACAGCCGCGCCGCCATCGACTCGCCCTGGACGCAGCCCATCGTCCCGGCATAGCTGTACGGCACGATGGCCTGCGGATCCTCCGCGGCGATGGCGCCCAGGCGCGCGGCGATGTCCGTCAGCGCCGTGTCCCAGCTCACCCGCTCGAATTGCCCGCTGCCTTTCGGGCCGACGCGCCGCAGTGGGTGCAGCAGCCGGTCGGGGTGGTAGGTGCGTTCGAGGTACCGCGACACCTTGGTGCACAGGGCGCCATGCGTGGTCGGATGATCGGGGTCGCCGCGGACGTCGACGGCGACGCCGTCGCGCACCGTCACCAGCATGGCGCAGGTGTCGGGACAGTCGTGCGGACAGGCGCAGCGCACGGTCTGCGCCACGGATGGCAGGGATTGGGCGGACATGGCTGCGGAAACCGGGGGGTGGCCGCAGTGTAGGACGCTCCGGCCGGCCCCGCCGTCACGGGGGGCGGGCACCTCGCGGGTGGTCGGGGTGGTTGACAAATCCGCCGGATTCAGAAATAGTACGATCGTTCGATTCTTTCGGCCGGCCGTGCCGCGCCGTTGCGCCAGATCTGTTCATGTCCACCCATCATTCCGTCGAGCCCGCCGGCAGGCGCGGGCGCAAGGCCGTCCAGCCGGACGCCATCGTGTCGGGAGCGGCTGCGCATCCCGAGAGCGGGCCGCGGGCCGCGGTTTCGGCCAAGGGTCGGCAGACGCGGCAGGCGATCATCGACACCGCGCTGCAGATGGCTGGCCGGATCGGCCTCGAGGGGTTGTCGATCGGCGTGCTTGCCGACCGCATGGGGATGAGCAAATCGGGGGTGTTCGCCCACTTCGGCTCGCGCGAGGAACTGCAGATCGCCGTGGTGCGGTCGTACCACGACCAGTTCGAGAACGAGGTGTTCTACCCGTCCATCAGCGAGCCGCGGGGCATGCCGCGGCTGGCGGCGATGGTGCACCGCTGGCTGCAGCGGGTGAGCGTGGAAATGGAGACCGGCTGTATCTATATCTCCAGCGCAGTCGAATTCGACGACCGTCCCGGGCTGGTGCGCGATGCGCTCGTCGGCATGATCCAGATCTGGCATGACGCGGTGCGCCGCGCCATCGTGCAGGCGGTCGAATGCGGCCACCTCGCACCGGGCACCGATCCGCAGCAGCTGATGTTCCAGATCCACGGCTACATCCTGGCGCTGCACCACGACGCCCGGTTGCTGCGGCTCCCCAACGCGCTCGATCTCGCCTGCCGCAGCCTCGACACCCTGCTGCGCCAGCACGCGACGCCGGAGGGTGCCGCGCTGTTGCAGCCATGCAATCCGCGCGCGCCTGCGCGCACCGCCAAGCCAGTGCGCCGGTCGCCGGATTGACCGACCGGCTGTTCCGCCTTCACAACGCCATTCCCGATCAAAGGAGACCCTGATGCCCCAGTACACCCCGCCGCTGCGCGACATGCAGTTCGTGATGCACGAGGTGCTCGACGCCGTCGGCGCCCTCAAGGAACTGCCGCCGTATGCCGAGGTCGATGCCGACCTGATCAACCAGGTCTGCGAGGAAGCGGGCAAGTTCTGCAGCGAGGTGTTGCAGCCCCTCAACGCCAGCGGCGATGCCGAGGGCTGCCGCTACGACGCGCAGACCCATGCCGTGGCCACGCCCAAGGGCTTCAAGTCCGCCTGGGATCAGTTCGTGCAGGCCGGGTGGATCGGACTGACCGTCGATGCCGAGTTCGGCGGGCAAGGCCTGCCCCATCTGGTGGGCAGCGCCGTGCATGAAATGCAGAACGCGGCCAACCAGGCCTGGACCATGTACCCCGGCCTGACCCAGGGGGTGATGGAATTGCTGCACGCGCACGGCAGCGACCAGCAGAAGGCGTTGTACATGCCCAAGCTCGCGGCGGGCGAGTGGACCGGCACGATGTGCCTGACCGAGCCGCATTGCGGCACCGACCTCGGACTGATCCGCACCAAGGCCGTGCCGCAGGCCGACGGCAGCTACCGGCTGACCGGTCAGAAGATTTTCATCTCCGCCGGCGAACATGATCTGGCGGACAACATCGTCCACATGGTGCTGGCCAAGCTGCCGGATGCCCCGGAGGGGTCCAGGGGGATTTCGCTGTTCGTGGTGCCCAAGTTCGTGCCTGGCGCCGATGGCGGCGTGGGCGAACGCAACGGCATCTTCTGCTCGGGCATCGAGCACAAGATGGGGATCAACGCCAATGCGACCTGCCAGATGACGCTGGAGGACGCTGCCGGCTGGATGGTCGGCGAACCGAACAAGGGCCTGACGGCCATGTTCGTGATGATGAACGGCGCCCGTCTGGGCGTGGGCATGCAGTCGCTCGGCCTGACCGAGGTGGCCTACCAGAACGCCCTGGCCTATGCCCGCGACCGCCTGCAGATGCGCGCGTTGACCGGACCCCGGGAGCCGGAGAAGCCGGCCGATCCCATCCTGGTCCACCCCGACGTGCGGCGCATGCTGCTGACCGCGCGGGCGTGGGCCGAGGGCGGCCGCTTCCTGGCGTACTGGGTCGCCCTGCTGCTCGACCGGTCGCTGCATCATCCGGATGCCGAGGTCCGCAAGGACGCCGACGACCTGGTGTCGCTGCTCACCCCGATCGTCAAGGCCTTCATCACCGACAACGGACTCCAGGCCACCAACGAATGCCTGCAGGTGTTCGGCGGCCATGGCTACATCCGCGAATGGGGTATGGAGCAGTTCGTGCGCGACGCCCGCATCAACCTGATCTACGAAGGCACCAACACCATCCAGTCGCTCGACCTGCT
>JAKAIB010000306.1 GCA_021814605.1 Pseudomonadota bacterium
GACAACCTACACCCCGTCACACATCCAGGTTCGCTGCCCGCAGTGCGTTCGTTTCGATGAAATCGCGGCGCGGTTCCACCTCGTCGCCCATCAGCATGGTGAACACCCGGTCGGCCTCGATGGCATCATCGATCTGGACCTTGAGCAGGCGGCGGACCGCCGGGTCCATGGTGGTTTCCCAGAGCTGTTCCGGGTTCATCTCGCCCAGTCCCTTGTAGCGCTGGCGGGAAACGCTGTTCTCGGCTTGCGCGATCAGCCAGCGCATGGCGTCCCGGAAGCTGTCGACCGGCGCCTCCTTGGCGTTTTCGCCACCGCCGCGGCGCACCGTCGAACCCGCCGGAACGAGTCCGTGGAAGGTCTGCGCCGCCTGGCGCAGCACGGCGTAGTCGGCCCCGTGGACGAAGTCCGCGTGGATCACGCTCGACTTGAGGTTGCCGTGATGCCGGCGGACGATGCGCAACAGCGGCTTTTCGGTCCTCGGGTCGATCTCGGCGAGGACTTGCGGCGGCTCGCCGTGGTCGGTCTGCTCGACGAGGTAGCGCGACAGGGCCTCCGCGCTCGCCTGTGCGGCGTGGTCGAGGTCGACCTCGATGCCGTCGACGATCGCACGCAGCGCCTGTTCATCCATGACCGCGGACAGCCGCTCGATCACGCCTTCGGCGACCATGTGCTGGCGGGCGAGTTGCTCGAGGGTCTCACCGGACAGCGGGGCCGGCGTGTCCGCGCGGACGATGGCGGCGTCCTTGAGCGCGACGCGCAGCAGGTAGCCGTCGAGCTCGTGCGCATCCTTGAGGTACTGCTCGTCCTTGCCGTGTTTGACTTTGTAGAGCGGCGGTTGCGCGATGTAGATGTGGCCGCGCTCGACGATTTCCGGCATCTGCCGGAAGAAGAAGGTGAGCAGCAGGGTGCGGATGTGCGCGCCGTCGACGTCGGCGTCGGTCATGATGATGATGCGGTGGTAGCGCAGCTTGTCGATGTTGAAATCGTCCTTGCCGATGCTCGTTCCCATCGCGGTGATCAGGGTGAGGATCTCGTTGCTGGTGAGCAGCTTCTCGAACCGTGCCTTCTCGACGTTGAGGATCTTGCCGCGCAGCGGCAGGATCGCCTGGAACTTGCGGTCGCGGCCCTGCTTGGCGCTGCCGCCGGCGGAGTCGCCCTCCACCAGGTAGAGCTCGCACAGGGCCGGATCCTTCTCCTGGCAGTCGGCCAGCTTGCCAGGCAGTCCCAATCCATCCATGACGCCCTTGCGCCGGGTCATTTCACGCGCCTTGCGGGCTGCCTCGCGCGCCCGCGCGGCGTCGATGATCTTGCCGCAGATGATCTTGGCGTCGTTCGGGGTTTCGAGCAGGTAATCGGTCAATGCCTTGGCCACCAGATCCTCGACCGGGCCGCGGACCTCGCTCGACACGAGCTTGTCCTTGGTCTGGCTGCTGAACTTGGGGTCGGGCACCTTGACCGACAGCACACAGGTCAGGCCTTCGCGCATGTCGTCGCCGGCAATCTCGACCTTGGCCTTCTTCGCCAGCTCGTTGTCCTCGATGTACTTGTTGATCACCCGGGTCATCGCAGCGCGCAGCCCGGTGAGGTGGGTGCCGCCGTCGCGCTGCGGGATGTTGTTGGTGAAGCACTGGACGTTCTCGGCGTAGCCGTCGTTCCACTGCATCGCCACCTCGACGGCGATGTTGGTGCCCACCTCGGACAGCTTCTCGGCCTGGGCATAGAAGATGTTCGGGTGCAGGACGGTCTTGCCGCGGTTGATGTACTCGACGAATCCCTTCACGCCGCCGGAGAAGGCGAAGTTCTCCTCCTTGCCTTGACGTTCGTCGACCAGCCGGATCTTCACGCCGTTGTTGAGGAACGACAGCTCGCGCAAGCGCTTGGCCAGCACTTCGTAGTGGAAGTCGACCACGCCGAAGATCTCGACATCCGGCAGGAAGTGCACTTCGGTGCCCTGCTTGTCGGTCTTTCCGATCACCGGGGCAGGAGATACCGCAACGCCATCGACCTCGACGACCTGGCGGTTCTGCAGATGGCCGCGCGAGAACTCGAGGGCATGCGCCTCCCCGTCGCGGCGCACGGTCAGCCGCAGCCATTGCGACAGGGCGTTGACGCAGCTCACGCCCACGCCGTGCAGGCCGCCCGACACCTTGTAGCTGTTCTGGTTGAACTTCCCGCCGGCGTGCAGTTCGGTCAGCGCGATTTCGGCCGCGCTGCGCTTGGGTTCGTGCTTGTCGTCCATCTTCACCCCGGTCGGGATGCCGCGGCCGTTGTCGATCACGCTGATCGAGTTGTCGGAGTGGATGGTCACGACGATGTCGTCGCAATAGCCGGCGAGCGCCTCGTCGATCGAGTTGTCGACGACTTCAAATACCAGGTGATGCAGCCCGGTGCCGTCGGACGTGTCTCCGATGTACATGCCTGGACGCTTGCGCACCGCTTCCAGTCCCTCGAGGATCTGGATGGAGGATTCGCTGTAGCTGTTGTCGCGGGATTCGGTCATCGGATGCCTTCGGTGCGGATAGGGTGAATCAATGAAGCAGGGTCGCCGCGGCGCTCAAATGCGCATCGGCATGACGACGTACTTGAAGTTCGGCTCGTCGGGCATGGTGATCAGGGCGCTGCTGTTGCCGTCCTGCAGTTCGATGCGGACCTGATCGCCGGAGAAATTCGACAGCGCATCGATCAGGTAGGCAACGTTGAAGCCGATCTCGATCGCGTCGCCGGAGTAGTCGACGTCGATCTCTTCCTGCGCTTCCTCCTGCTCGGCGTTGATCGACGTCAGCCGCATCAGTCCGGGATCGAGGTTGATGCGCACGCCCTTGAACTTGTCGTTGGTGAGAATGGCCACCCGCTGCAGTGCCGCCTGCAGCGTCGCGCGGCCGACCTCGAGGACGTTGCGATGTCCCTTCGGAACGACGCGCTGGTAATCCGGGAATTTTCCCTCGATCAGCTTGGAGGTGAACTCCAGACCGTCGAAATCGAGCCGCGCCTGGTTGCTCGCCAGGGCGATCTGGATCTGCGCATCGTCCTGATCCGACAGCAGCCGCATCAG
>JAKAIB010000307.1 GCA_021814605.1 Pseudomonadota bacterium
CGGCGCGATCCAGGGCATCCAGGCCGAGGATGTCGCGGTGCGGCTGAACGCGCTGCTCGACCGCTGCGGCCTGCCGACGCGCGCCCCGGCAGCGCCGGCCGCACGCTGGCTCGAATCGCTGCCGACGGGCAACGCCGGCTCCCCCGGAGAACTGCGCTGCGTGCTGCTGCAGGAGATCGGCAAGCCCGTCGCCGCCACGGTGTCGCGCGAGGCCATGGTCGAGGCGCTGGAGCGCGCCGGGGCGCTGGCCGGCTGACCGCCGAGCGCCGATCGACCGCGCTCAGCCGTGCTCCGGCGGCGGCGCGTCGCGGCGCTCGCTGGCCGGATCGAGCAGCGGGCCGGCGTAGAGGAAGTCGCAGACGTGGACGGTGACCTGTTCCGGCGTGATCAGCGCGACGCCGTAGGCCGGTGATTCGTGCGAGAACCAGTCCACGTCAGCGTGGAAATCGAGTGCCGACTGGTGTGCGGTGGCCGGCAGGGTCGAGAACGCGATGCCGTGCCAGCTGCCCGAGATCGGCCGGTGGACGTGGCCGAAGAACAGGTGCCGGATGTGGTCGTCGCGCCGCAGCAGCGCGGCGAACTGCAGCGCGTCCTGCGAATTCAGGTTGATGTCGTCGAACGCGCGCAGCCCCACGCCGAACGGCGGATGGTGCATGAACAGGAACACGGCGACGCCGTCGGCGCGGGCGGCGTCGAGCTGGGCCCGCAGCCAGTCCAGCCGGCCGCCGCCGAAGTAGCCGGCGGACTTGCGGCCGGGTTCGTCGCCGCGCATCACCGTGTCGAGCAGCAGCAACCGTCCCTCCGGGGTGTCGTGCACCCACTGGACGAAGCCGCCGGCGTCGACCGGAACCTGCGGGAACGCGGCGCGGAAGCGGGCGCGGTCGTCGTGGTTGCCGATCAGCGGCAGCACCGGCATGGGCAGCGGACGCAGGCAGTCGCGCAGGACGGCGTAGGCGGCGTCATCGCCCCAGTGCGTGAGGTCGCCGGTCAGCACGCAGGCCGCGGCGTCGGCATGCTGGGCGACGATGTGGCGCACCGCGGCGCGCAGTCGCGCCGCCGGATCGATGCCGTACAGGCTGCGGCCCGGCGCGACCAGATGGGTGTCGGTGAGATGGATCAGCTTCATGCGTCGGCCGCGGCGGGGAGAATGCGCATCGCGTCGGGATCCCAGCAGGCCTGCACTCGCGCGCCGATCGGCAGCGCGGCCGCGGCGGCGGTCGACAGGTCGGCCAGCATCGGGCTGCCGGCATCGAGGTCGACGCGCAGGCGGGTGATGGCGCCGAGAAAGGTGCGCTCGCGCACCGTTCCGGCGAGCATGGCGCCGGACGACGTCTCCTGGCGCGCCGCCTCCAGCCGCACATCCTCCGGGCGGAGAAAGACGTCGAGCGCCGACCGTGCCGCCAGTCCCCGGGCGCGCGGCGCGTGCCAGTGCTGATCGTGGATGCGGATCAGGCCGTCCTGCGGATCGACCAGGCTGGCCGGCAGCCGGCTCGACGTGCCGATGAACCGGGCGACGAACGGGTGCGTTGGCGCGTCGTAGATCTCCGCCGGCGTTCCCACCTGGACGAGTCGGCCCTGGTGCATCACCGCGACGCGGTCGGACACCGACAGCGCCTCTTCCTGGTCGTGGGTGACGAACACCGTGGTGATGCCGGTCTCGCGCTGGATTCGACGGATCTCCTCGCGCAGCTGGACGCGGACCTTGGCATCGAGCGCCGACAGCGGCTCGTCGAGCAGCAGCAGCGCCGGCCGGATCGCCAGGGCGCGTGCCAGGGCGACGCGCTGCTGCTGTCCGCCCGAGAGCTGGTGCGGGTACTTGTCGGCATGGCCCGAGAGTCCGACCAGGTCGAGCATGTCGCCCGCGCGACGCCGCTGTTCGCCGGCATCGACCTTGCGCAGGCGCAGCCCGAAGCGCACGTTCTCCGCGGCGGTCATGTTCGGGAACAGGCTGTAGGCCTGGAACACCATGCCCAGCCCGCGGCGGTTGGCGGGCAGCGCCGAGACGTCCTGGTCGCCGACGTAGACGCGGCCGCCGTCGGCGGTTTCGAATCCCGCGATGATGCGCAGCAGCGTGGTCTTGCCGCAGCCCGACGGGCCCAGGAGCGACAGCAGTTCGCCGCGCCCGAGTTCGAGCGACAGGTCGTGCAGCACGGTGTGGCCGGCGTAATGCTTGGCCACCGATACGAGGCGCAGATCCGCCATGTCAGAGTCCTTTGGCCGGCAGGCGCTCGGCGCGCCGGTCCTGGTGGGAGGCCGGGTGGTTCACGACCTTGCTCCGGCAGGCTGGCCCTGACTGCCGCGGCCGGACAGCAGCACCCCGAGCATGGCCAGCCAGGTGATGAGGAAGCTCAGCAGCGTGAGCGCGGCCGCCTCGGTCGCCGAGGTCTGGCCGATGTAGTTGATGTAGACCGCGAAGGTGTTGAAGAGCAGCACGTTGGCGAAGGTGAACTCGCCCATCACGATGGCGATGGTCAGCAGCGCGGCGCCGGCCAGCGCGCTCGCCAGATTGGGTGCGATGACCCGCAGGATCAGCGTCGGCCAGTCCGATCCCAGGCTCTGCGCGGCTTCCGTCAACGTCTTCAGGTCGATCGATCGCATGCCGACGTCCAGCGCCCGGAAGGTGTACGGCAGGGCCAGGATGGTGTAGGGCACGACGAGATAGTTCGCCGTGCCGACGAACCAGGACGGGCCGTGGTAGAGCGCGCTCAAGCCAGCGACCAGCGCGATCGGCGGCACCACGAACGGCAACGTCGACACCACGCTGAACACCGGCTTGAGCGCGCGCGCTTCGAGGTGCATCCAGAACACCGCCGGCACGAGCAGCAGCAGCGACAGCACGATGGTCAGCGCGGCCAGCCGGGCCGACAGCGCGAGGCTGTCCCATAGCGCGCTCTGGTGGATCAGGCCCGCGTAGGCGGACAGGCCGTATCGGGCGCCGCCTTCCCAGAGGCTGAACACGCCGGTGGCGACGAGCGGCAGCGCGAAGTACAGCCCGGCCAGCAGCAGGACCGCGTTGCCGCCGATG
>JAKAIB010000063.1 GCA_021814605.1 Pseudomonadota bacterium
CGTGCTGCTGTTCGGGGCCGTCGGCGCCGCGGTGTGGGCGGCGCAGATGATCTGGATCCCGCTCTGGGCGGCCGGGGTGGTCAACGGCCTCGGGCACTGGTGGGGCTATCGCAATTACGCCGCACGCGATCGCAGCCACAACATCTTTCCGTGGGGACTGCTGATCGGCGGCGAGGAACTCCACAACAACCACCACACCTATCCGACCTCGGCCAAGCTGTCGATGAAGTGGTGGGAGTTCGACATCGGCTGGGCGTACATCCGCCTGCTGTCGTGGTTCGGCCTGGCGCGCCCGCGCCAGCTGCCACCGCGCCCGCGCCTCGGCGAGATGCGCGCCGAGGTCGATCAGCTCACCTTGCAGACGGTCATCGCCAACCGGTACGACGTGATGGCCCGCTACGCCCGCGGCCTGAAGACGACGCTGAAGGCCGAGCTGGCGCGGTTGTCGCAGCAGGGAGCGGCGAGCGAACTTCCGGCGTTGCGCGCCGCGCGACGCTGGATCGGGGTCGAGCGTGAAGCGCTGTGCGAGCGGTCGCGCGCGCTGGTCGATGCCGCCGCGCATGCCAGTCCGACGCTGGGCAAGCTGCTGCGTATGCGCGAGGAGCTGAAGGCCGTCTGGGAGCAGACCAATCTGAACGCCGACCAGCTGCGCCAGTCGCTGCAGGACTGGTGCCGCCGCGCCGAGGACAGCGGGGTGGTGGCGTTGCGCGACATCTCGCAGCGGCTGCGGCGCTATGTGCCGGCAGCCTGAAACACTGAACATGGCGTACAAATGAAAATCCGCCGGATCCGCCAGCACGATGTGCGGCGGATCCGGCGGACGGTCGTCAAGAAGGGCCGTGCAGCCTTACTTGATCTTGCCTTCCTTGTACGACACGTGCTTGCGCGCCACCGGATCGAACTTCATCATCTCGATCTTTTCGGGGGTGGTCCGCTTGTTCTTGGTCGTGGTGTAGAAATGGCCGGTTCCCGCGGAGGATTCCAGCTTGATCTTTTCACGTCCGCCTTTGGTCGCCATATCGGCCTCCGTACAGTGCTGAAGAGGGGTCTAGTCGGGTGGAATGACGGAACGCCGGCGTCAGATTTCGCCGCGCGCGCGCAGTTCGCCCAGGACGACGTCGATTCCCTTCTTGTCGATGGTGCGCAGCCCGGCGCTCGACACGCGCAGACGCACGAAGCGGTTTTCGCTCTCGACCCAGAAACGTCGATATTGCAGGTTGGGCAGGAAGCGGCGCTTGGTCTTGTTGTTGGCGTGAGAAACGTTGTTGCCCACCATCGGCCCTTTGCCCGTGACTTGACACACTCGTGCCATGGCGCACCTCGGAATTTTGTAGAACAAAAGCTAAAGATTATAACCACACCTTGCCGCGTGGCGGCCAGGGCGTTGCCTGCAGCCCTCAGTGCCCCGAGTCTTCCAGGTAGCGCTGTGCGTCGAGGGCGGCCATGCAGCCGGTGCCGGCGCTGGTGATCGCCTGGCGATAGACGTGATCCTGCACGTCGCCGGCGGCGAACACGCCCGGTACGCTGGTCGCCGTGGCCATGCCATCGTTGCCGCTGCGGGTGACGATGTAGCCGTCCTTCATGTCGAGCTGGCCCTTGAAGATGTCGGTGTTGGGCTGGTGGCCGATGGCGATGAAGCAGCCGGCGAGCTGGATGTCCTCGGTCGCGCCGGTCTGGCTGTTGCGGATGCGGATTCCGGTCACGCCGCTGGCATCGCCGAGCACTTCCTGCAGTTCGCTCCACAGCTTGAGTTCGATCCGGCCCTCGGCGACGCGGGCCGTCAGCTTGTCGACCAGGATGGGTTCGGCGCGGAACTTGTCGCGTCGGTGAACCAGTGTCACCTTGCTCGCGATGTTGGCCAGGTAGAGCGCCTCCTCGACTGCCGAGTTGCCACCGCCGACGACGCAGACCGGCTGGTCGCGATAGAAGAATCCGTCGCAGGTCGCGCAGCCCGACACGCCCTTGCCCATGAAGTCCTGCTCGCTCGGCAGCCCGAGATACTTGGCCGAGGCACCGGTCGCGATGATCAGCGCGTCACAGGTGTAGGCGCCACTGTCGCCCTCGAGGCGCATCGGCTTCTCATCGAGATGCGCGGTGTGGATGTGGTCGAACACGATCTCCGTGTCGAAGCGCTCGGCATGCGCCTGCAGCCGCGCCATCAGGTCCGGCCCCTGGACGCCCTCGACGTCGCCCGGCCAGTTGTCGACCTCGGTCGTGGTCATCAGCTGCCCGCCCTGCGCGAGTCCGGTGACCAGCAGCGGCTTGAGGTTGGCGCGCGCCGCATAGACCGCGGCACTGTAGCCGGCGGGACCGGAACCGAGGATGAGGACTTTGGCGTGTTTTTGCGTCATGATGTGCGGGAAATTCAAGGACAATGCCCACTTATGGGCCGATGCGGCCGGCGATCCCCGAGGGCGCGCCGGTAGACGCGGACCGTTAAGATTTTATAAAGCCCGGCTGTGCCGCGTGCGGCACAGCCGGGCAGTCGCAAGGCGTCGGGCGGACGCCGCAGCGCGATGGGTCCGCCGGGGACCGATTCGACAACTGGAGAGACTGATGTCGCAAATCACCGATATTGACCTGGTCCGGCGCGTTCCGCTGTTCGCCGTGCTGACCGAGGCGCAGGCGTGGTCAATCTCGCAGTCGATCGTCAAGCGGCGCTACAAGCGCGGCGAGAACATCGTCGAACAGGGCAGCAAGTCGAATGCCCTGTTCATCCTGCTGTCCGGCCGTGCGCGGGTGATCAGCGTCGATGCCAAGGGACGCGAGGTGATCCTGGCGGTGCTGCATCCCGGCGACTACATTGGCGAAATGAGCCTGATCGACGGCGAAGCCCATTCGGCGACCGTGCAGGCCGAAGTGCAGACCGACGTCATGATGCTCGGACGCGTTGCGTTCCTGCAATGCCTGCCGGAGAACACCAGCATGTCGTTCGCCATCATGCGCGGTCTGGCGCTGCGGCTGCGGCGCGCCGACCGCAAGATCGAATCGCTGGCGCTGATGGATGTCTATGGCCGCGTCGCGCGGGCCCTGATGGAGCTGACCGACGTGATGCAGGAGGAGCGGGTGATCCGCAACAAGCTGTCGCGGCAGGACCTGGCGAAGATGGTCGGGGCGTCGCGAGAGATGGTCAGCCGGGTGATGAAGGATTTCGAGCAGCAGGGCTTCGTGGTCGAGCGCGAGGACGGATCCACCCTGATCCGCGATCACCTCGACTCGTTGATGTGATTCATGTCTAGAGTCGAGATCCCGCGCCGCCCGACGTCCCGTCCTCCCGAAAGCCGCAGCCGGTTGCAGCGCTTCGGCGCCGAGGTGCGGCTGACCGCGGCGCTGATCGCCTGGATCCTGGTCAGCCTCAGCCTGCTGAGTTTCCACAAATCTGATCCGTCGTGGTCCAGTTCGGGGGCGGGCGGGCCGGTGGCGAACTGGGTCGGCGTGGCGGGAGCATGGTTCTCCGACGTCGCCTATTTCCTGCTGGGATATTCCGCGCTCTGGCTGATCCCGCTGGGCCTCTACGGGCTGCTCAAGCTGTGGCGCCGCGCCCAACACGACGCCGCAGCTCCGGTCGCGGACGCCACGGGCGGGCGTTGGAGGCGCCTGCGCACGGGCGCCGGAGTGGCGGGCCTGCTGCTGCTGCCGCTGTCGAGCGCCGCGCTGGAATCGACGCGGTTCTGGCGCCTCGCCGCTTCGCTGCCCGGCGAGTCGGGCGGATTGATCGGCCATGCACTCGGGCGCGGCGTCGAGACGCTGCTCGGTGGCACCGGTGGCACCCTGGTGCTGCTGGCGGTGTTCCTGTTCGCGCTGAGCTGGATCGGGCATTTCTCCTGGGTCGATGCCGCCGAGCGCGTCGGCACCTGGATCGAATCGGCATGGCTCTGGCAGCGCGAGCGTCGCAGTCGCGAGGACGACGCGGCGGCCGGGCAGCAGGCCATGCAGGAGCGCGAGAAGGAAGTCGAGCAGCAGCGGCCGCACGTCGAGGAGCGCGAGGTGCTCGCGCCGGTGCTGATCGAGCCATCGGTGACCGTCGTCCCGCAGTCGCCGCGGGTGCTCAAGGAAAAGCAGAAGCCGCTGTTCAGCGACCTGCCCGATTCGACGCTGCCGACGCTGGATCTGCTCGACGCGGCGCCGGTGGCGCAGGTCGAGACGGTGAGTCATGAGACGCTCGAGTTCACGTCGCGGCTGATCGAGAAGAAGCTCAAGGACTTCGGCGTCGAGGTGCGCGTGGTCGCGGCCTATCCCGGGCCTGTGATCACCCGGTACGAAGTCGAGCCCGCCACCGGGGTCAAGGGTGCGCAGATCGTCAATCTGTCGCGCGACCTGGCGCGTGCACTGTCGCTGGTGAGCATCCGCGTGGTCGAGACCATCCCGGGCAAGAACACCATGGCGCTGGAACTGCCCAACGCCAAGCGGCACACCATCAGACTGTCGGAGATCCTCGGTTCGAGCAGCTATCACGACGCGCCGTCGATGCTCACCATGGGTCTGGGCAAGGATATCGTCGGCAACCCCGTGGTCGCCGATCTGGCCAAGATGCCGCACCTGCTGGTGGCCGGTACGACCGGCTCGGGCAAGTCGGTCGGGGTCAACGCGATGATCCTCAGCATGCTGTACAAGGCCGAGCCGGCCGACGTGCGGCTGATCCTGATCGATCCGAAGATGCTCGAGCTCAGCGTGTACGAAGGCATCCCGCACCTGCTGGCCCCGGTCGTGATCGACATGAAGCAGGCGGCGCAGGCCCTGAACTGGTGCGTCGGCGAAATGGAGCGGCGCTACAAGCTGATGAGCAAGCTCGGCGTGCGCAACCTTGCCGGCTACAACACCAAGGTGCAGGAGGCCAAGGCACGCGGCGAACCGCTGACCAATCCGTTCAGCCTGACGCCCGATGCGCCCGAGCCGCTCGACAAGCTGCCGCACATCGTCGTCGTCATCGACGAACTGGCCGACCTGATGATGGTCGTCGGCAAGAAGATCGAGGAACTGATCGCGCGGCTGGCGCAGAAGGCGCGGGCCTCGGGCATCCACCTGATCCTCGCGACCCAGCGTCCGAGCGTCGACGTCATCACCGGCCTGATCAAGGCGAACATCCCCACGCGGATGGCGTTCCAGGTGTCGAGCAAGGTGGACTCGCGCACCATCCTCGACCAGATGGGCGCCGAAAGCCTGCTCGGCATGGGCGACATGCTCTACCTTCCGCCCGGATCGGGTCTCCCGCAGCGGGTGCATGGCGCATTCGTCAGCGACGCCGAGGTGCACCGTGTGGTCGAGAACCTCAAGAGCCGCGGCGGTCCCAACTATCTCGACGGCATCCTGACCGGCGAGGACGATGCCGCGGGTGGCACCGCCGGCGGTCTTGCCGGCGGCAGCGATGGCGAGAGTGATCCGCTCTACGACCAGGCGGTGCAGATCGTGCTGCAGCACCGCAAGGCGTCGATTTCGCTGGTGCAGCGTCATCTGCGCATCGGCTACAACCGTTCTGCACGTCTGCTCGAACAGATGGAACAGTCCGGACTGGTATCGCCGCTGACCGCCAACGGCAGCCGCGACATCCTCGTCCCGGTCCGGCCGGAATAGCTCCGGTCCCGGCTGCCGGGCACGTCCCGTTCTCGATCATCCAGAGGAATTCATGGCTCTTCTCTTTTCCCGGTCGCGCGCGCTGCTGCTCGCGCTCCTCGTCCTGTTCGCTGCGTCGGCACAGCCGGCGGTGGCCGGCACCGGATCGGTGCAGTTGCTCGAGCAATGGCTGCAACAGACCCGCAGCGGCAGCGCGGATTTCACCCAGACGGTGAGCAATCCGAAAGGGCCGGCGCAGGCGCCCGCGGCGGGACGCTTCGCCTTCGAGCGGCCGGACCGATTTCGCTGGGATTACGCGGCGCCATATCGTCAGGTGATCGTCAGCGACGGCCGGCAGCTCTGGACCTACGACCACGGCCTCGACCAGGTCACGATCACGCCGGTGACGCAGGCGTTCAAGGGCACGCCGGCGGCAATCTTCGCCGGCGCCGATTTGAAGCGGCTGTTCACCCTGACGTCGCAACCCGACGCCGGCGGCCTGGAATGGGTGCTGGCGACGCCGAAATCGAAGGACAGCAACTTCGACTGGATCCGCATCGGTCTGCGCAGCACGCCGCAGGGCCCGGAGGTCGCCGAACTGCAGTTGCGCGACGCGTTCGGGCAGGTGTCGACCATGCGGTTCAGCCGGATCGAGCGCAATCCCGCGCTGCCGGCCGGAAGCTTCCACTTCACGCCGCCATCCGGGGCATCGGTGATCCACCAGCCGTGAGGCCGGGCTGATGGTCGACCACCCGGGACTGTTCGACGACGCGGATCCGCCCGCGCCCGCGCCGGCCGGGGCGCCGGCCGCATCCGGTGTTCCGCTGGCCGAGCGGTTGCGGCCGCGCCACCTCGACGACGTCGTCGGCCAGCAGCACCTGCTCGGTCCGGGCAAGCCGCTGCGGGTGGCGTTCGACAGCGGGCGGCTGCATTCGATGCTGTTCTGGGGGCCGCCGGGAGTCGGCAAGACCACGCTGGCGCGGCTGATGGCCGACGCATTCGATGCCGATTTCCTGCCGCTGTCAGCGGTACTCGCCGGCGTGAAGGACATCCGCGACGCGGTTGCGCAGGCGCAGGCCGCACGCAGCCGCGGCCGTGCCACCATCGTGTTTGTCGACGAGGTGCACCGGTTCAACAAGAGCCAGCAGGACGCCTTCCTGCCGCATGTCGAGTCCGGGTTGTTCACCTTCATCGGCGCCACCACCGAGAATCCGTCGTTCGAGGTCAACAGCGCCTTGCTGTCTCGCGCGGCGGTCTACGTGCTGCAACCGCTCGACGCCGCCGAGCTGGAGACGCTCGCTCGCCGGGCCCTGGACGGCAGCGGGGTCGATGCGATCGAGCCGGCGGCGTTGCAGCGGCTCGTACGCCACGCGGACGGCGATGCCCGCCGGCTGTTGGGGGCGCTCGAACTCGCGCTGCAGGCGGCGCAGCGTGCGAACGAGCAGCTGCTGTCGGCCGAGCGGCTGGAGCAGTCGCTGGGCGAGACGCTGCTGCGGTTCGACAAGGGCGGCGACGAAACCTACGACCTGATCTCGGCGCTGCACAAATCGGTGCGTGGCTCGAACGTCGATGCCGCGCTCTACTGGTTCGCGCGCATGCTCGAAGGCGGCGCCGACCCGCGCTACCTGGCGCGGCGGATGATCCGCATGGCGGTCGAGGACATCGGACTGGCCGATCCGAAGGCACTCGGCCTCACGCTCGACGCGGCGCAGACCTATGAGCGACTGGGCAGCCCGGAAGGCGAGCTGGCGTTGGCGCAGGCGCTCGTGTACCTGACGGCCACGCCCAAATCCAACGCGGTCTACCAGGCGTACAACGCCGCCCGCGCCTTTGCCCGCGACAACGGCACGCAACCGGTGCCGCTGCACCTGCGCAACGCGCCGACGCGCCTGATGAAGCAGCTCGGCTATTCCCGGAACTACCGCTACGCGCACGACGAGCCCGATGCCTACGCCGCCGGGGAGAGCTATTTCCCCGAGGGCATGGCCGCGCCGCAGTTCTACCAGCCGACGCAACGCGGGATCGAGGAGCGGATCGGGCGCAGGCTCGCCGAACTCAAGCAGCGCGACGCGCAGGCCCGGACGAAGGCGGCCGGGATGCCGGCGGAAGGCGATCCGGGGGACGATCCGGACGCGGGCTGATTGTCGTCAAAGACTGCGGGTTGACCCCATTTCGGCCGCACGGGGGCTGCCGGTTATCATCGCGCCAGCCAAAAAACAGGGGGCCGGAAAAGGCGAACCCCGTTACAAGACATGAAGCCTGTTCACTCGCGCTCGGCACGCGCATTCCTGATCGCGGCCGGCGGCGAAGCGCGTGCGCTCGCCGTACGCGTCGTCGATCTTGCTCGACTCCTGCTGCCGGTTTGGCGCGCACCATCCTGGGGTGGTGCGGCCGGCACGTGCCTTGCTTTCGATCTGGCTTCATGCGAATTGCACCGGCCGCTCCAAAAGAGCGACGCCGTCTCTCTCTAGCCATCCGCTTCTTCAGGAGAAACCGGGAATGGATATCTTTCTTCAGCAGATCGTCAACGGTCTGGTGCTCGGCAGCATGTACGCCCTGATCGCCCTGGGCTACACCATGGTGTACGGCATCGTGAACCTCATCAACTTCGCCCACGGCGACGTGATGATGGTCGGGGGGCTCACGGCCTACAGCGTGTTCAAGCTGTTCGAGCACGTCGCGCCGCACATGCCCGGCTGGCTGGTGGTGATCGCGGCGCTGGTTGTCGCGATGGTGGTGACCGGAACGCTCAACTACGTGATCGAGCGCATCGCCTATCGTCCGCTGCGCAACGCGCCGAAGCTGGCGCCGCTGATCACGGCCATCGGCATGTCGATCCTGCTCGAGACGCTGGCGATGATCATCTGGGGGCGCGACTACAAGGTCTTCCCGTCGCACCTGCTGCCGAGCAACATCATCAACATCGGCGGGGTGGTCATCACGCCGGTGCAGATCATGATTCTGATCGTCACCGCCGTGCTGCTTGCCGGCCTGACCTATCTGGTCAACCACACCAAGCTTGGCCGCGCGATGCGCGCGACCGCCGAGAATCCGCGCGTCGCCGCGCTGATGGGGGTCAATCCCAACTTCGTCATCTCGTCGGCATTCGTCATCGGCGCGGTGCTCGCGGCGATCGCCGGGGTGATGTGGTTCGCCAACTTCGCGACGGCCAACTTCTACATGGGCTTCACCCCCGGCCTGAAGGCGTTCACCGCGGCGGTGCTCGGCGGCATCGGCAATCTGTCGGGCGCGATGCTCGGCGGGATCCTGCTCGGCATCATCGAGGTTCTCGGCGCCGGCTACATCGGGACGCTGACCGGCGGCGTGTTCGGCAGCAACTACCAGGACATCTTCGCCTTCATCGTCCTGATCCTGGTGCTGACCCTGCGGCCGCAAGGCCTGCTGGGCGAGCGCGTGGCCGACCGTGCCTGAGGAGAACGCAGATGGCTGACAATCAAAAACGTCTGGTCTGGTGGCTTTCCGGCGCGATCGGCCTGATCCTGCTGCCGCTGGTGCTGCAGATCGCCGGCGACGCGTGGGTGCGCATCGCGGCCTTCGCGATGCTCTACATCATGCTGGCGATGGGGTTGAACATCGTCGTCGGCCTGGCCGGCCTGCTCGACCTGGGCTACATCGCGTTCTACGCGGTCGGCGCCTACCTCTATGCCCTGCTGTCGTCGAACCAGCTCACCAGCAACTTCGACGCCCTCGGCGCGATGTTCCCGAACGGCTTCGACGTGTCGATCTGGCTGGTGCTGCCGATGGCCGCGGCGCTCGCTGCCGGCGCCGGCATCCTGCTGGGAACGCCGGTGCTCAAGCTGCGCGGCGACTATCTCGCGATCGTCACCCTCGGGTTCGGCGAGATCATCCGCATCTTCATGAACAACCTGAATGCGCCGGTCAACATCACCAACGGCCCGCAGGGGGTGTCCGGGATCCACGGCATCCACTTGTTCGGCTGGGATCTGAACCAGAGTATCCACATTGGCAGTTTCACACTGCCATCGGTGGCCGAGTACTACTACCTGTTTGCGATTCTGGTGGTCCTGGTCGTGATCCTGGGTTATCGGCTGCAGGACTCGCGCATCGGGCGTGCCTGGATGGCGATGCGCGAGGACGAGATCGCGGCCAAGGCGATGGGGATCAACACCCGCAACATGAAGCTGCTCGCGTTCTCGATGGGCGCGACGTTCGGCGGCGTCGCCGGAGTGCTGTTCTCGGCCTTCCAGGGGTTCGTCTCGCCCGAGTCGTTCTCGCTGCTCGAATCGATCAGCGTGCTCGCCATGGTGGTGATCGGCGGCATGGGGCACATTCCCGGGGTGATCCTGGGTGCGGTGCTGCTGTCGGTGCTGCCCGAGGCGCTGCGTTACACCGGATTCATTTCCGACTGGCAACAGCACGCCTTCGGTCACGTGTTCATTGACAGCGGCATTCTGCGGCAGCTCGTCTACGCGCTGGCGATGATCTCGGTCATGATCCTGCGTCCGAAGGGACTTTGGCCCGCGCCCGAGCACGGCAAGTCCATCGTCGATCTGCCCGGCGGCAAGGGGGAAGGCAAATGACGCAGACCATGCTTCGCGTTTCCGGCGCATCCAAGCGCTTCGGCGGACTCCAGGCGCTCAGCGAGGTCGGAATCCAGATCGAGAGCGGCCAGATCTACGGATTGATCGGCCCCAACGGGGCCGGCAAGACGACGTTCTTCAACGTCATCACCGGGCTGTATCCGCCCGATTCGGGCGAGTTCCTCCTGGGCGGCAAGCCGTACAAGCCGGCGGCGGTGCATCAGGTCGCGCGCGAGGGCATTGCGCGCACCTTCCAAAACATCCGGCTGTTCCCCGACATGACCGCGCTCGAGAACGTCATGGTCGGGCGGCACGTTCGCACCAGCAGCGCGCTGATCGGCGCGGTCTTCCGCACCCGCCACTTCCGCGAGGAGGAGAAGGCGATCCGCGAGCGGGCACGTGAACTGCTCGACTATGTCGGCATTTCGCGCTATGCCGATTTCCGCGCCCGGACGCTGTCGTACGGCGACCAGCGCCGCCTCGAAATCGCGCGCGCCCTGGCGACCGACCCGCAGCTGCTGGCGCTCGACGAACCGGCGGCGGGCATGAACGCCACCGAAAAGCTCCAGCTGCGCGAGCTGCTCAGTGCCATCCGCGAGGACGGCCGCACCATCCTGATCATCGAGCACGACGTCAAGCTGGTGATGGGTCTGTGCGACCGGGTGACCGTGCTCGACTACGGAAAAATCATCGCCGAAGGCGTTCCCGCCGAGGTGCAGAAGAATCCCAAGGTGATCGAAGCCTACCTGGGCGCGGGGGAACACTGAAATGGCAGAAGTGGTGTTGAAAGTCAACGGCCTGCGGGTCGCGTACGGCGGCATCCAGGCGGTCAAGGGCATCGACCTCGAAGTCCGCAAGGGTGAGCTGGTCAGCCTGATCGGCGCGAATGGCGCCGGCAAGACCACGACGCTGAAGGCGATCACCGGGCTGCAGCCGATCACCGACGGCAGCGTCGAATACGCCGGCCGCAGCATCACCGGCCGCGGCGCCTACGAGCTGGTGCGCGGCGGCCTCTGCATGGTTCCCGAGGGACGCGGCGTGTTCACCCGCATGACCATTGCGGAGAACCTGCAGATGGGCGCGTACTCGCGCAAGGACAAGTCGATCGACGAGGACATCGAACGCATCTACGCGATCTTCCCAAGGCTGAAGGAGCGGCGCGACCAGCTTGCCGGAACAATGTCGGGGGGCGAGCAGCAGATGCTGGCGATGGGTCGTGCGCTGATGAGCCGGCCGCAGGTGCTGCTGCTCGACGAACCGTCGATGGGACTGTCGCCGATCATGGTCGACAAGATCTTCGAGGTGGTCGGCGACATTTCCAAGCAGGGCGTGACCATCCTGCTGGTCGAGCAGAATGCCAAGCGCGCGCTTGGGCTGGCCGATCGCGGGTACGTGATGGATTCGGGCCAGATCACCATGACAGGTCCGGCCGACGAACTGCTGCACGATCCGCGGGTGCGCGCCGCCTATCTGGGCGAGTGAAGCGGCCATCGCCCGCGCCCTGGGCGCGGGCGGTGTCGCGGTGGCGGGGCTGGTGTTCAGCCTTTGGGGCCGGCCTTGTCGGCTTCAGTCGTGAAGGCGTCGGCGTAGAACGCCTCTTCCGGTAAGGCGCAGTGTGCGGTGAAATCACGCTGCGCCGCTTCGACCATCACCGGAGCGCCGCAGGCATAGACCGCGTATCCCGACAGATCGGGATGATCCTCCATGACTGCCCGGTGGACGAAGCCGGTGCGGCCGGTCCAGCCCGGCTCGGGCTCGGACAGCACCGGAACAAAGTGCAGCGTGGGCCATTCGGCCTGCAGCGCCTCGACCCAGTCGCGCAGATAGAGATCGCCCTCGCGGCGGCCGCCCCAATAGAGCGCGACCGGCCGCGGGTCGCCCTTGGCGCGCATGTCCTCCAGAATCGCCTTGACCGGCGCGAAGCCCGTTCCCGACGCCAGGAGGATCAGTGGCCGGTTCGCGGGGTCGTCGCGCAGGAAGAAGCTGCCGAACGGCCCTTCGATTCGCAGGATTTCCTTCTCCTTCATCGTCGAGAACACATGATCGGTGAACTTGCCTCCCGGCATATGGCGCAAGTGCAGTTCGATCTGCGCCGAATCGGCCGGGGCGGCAGCCATCGAATAGCTCCGGCGCGAACCGTCGCGGAGCAGGAACTGCACGTACTGGCCCGCACGGTAGCGCAGCGGATCGGCCGCCGGAAGCTGCAGCGTCACGCGGATGACGTCTGCAGCAAGCCTGTCGATGTGCAGCACGCGGGCAGGCAGGCGCTTGACGCGGTACTCGCCGGCGCCGACGACCTCCTGGCATTCGATCGCAACGTCGCCGCGCGCCTCGGAACGACAGGCGAGAATGAACCCCTGCGCGCGTTCGGCTTCGCTCAACGCCTTGAGCTGATGCGGCGCGAGATCGACCTCGCCCTGCAGCAGCCGGCATTTGCAGGCGCCGCAGGCGCCGTCCTGGCAGCCGTAGGGCAGCCCGACGGACTGCCGGATCGCGGCCGCAAGCAGGGTTTCGCCCGGCTCCGCGTCGAACTGGTGCCCGCTGGGCTCGACGGTGACTCGATGACTCATGATGATTGAACGACGGTGAAAGGAAACGATTGAATTCTTCGAACAGGCCCCGGTTGCTGATCGTCGGCTGCGGCGACGTCGGACTGCGCGTTGCGGCGCTGGCCCGGTCGCGCTATCGGCTGCTGGCGCTCACCTCGTCGCCGCAGCGGGTGCCGCAGTTGCGCGCCTCGGGGATCGTGCCGATCGTCGGCGATCTCGATCGGCCGCAGACGCTGTGGCGGCTGGCGAACCTCGCGGCCGATCGCGTGCTGATGCTCGCGCCGCCGGGAAACGCGGCCGCGGCCTTCGATTTGCGCAGCCGCAACCTGCTCGCGGTGTTGCAACGGTCGGCCATCTTATCCGGCGGCGGGAAAAAGACCTTGCGCGCGGTCTATGCCAGCACTTCGGGTGTCTACGGCGACTGTGCCGGTGCGGTCGTCACCGAAACCCGGCCGTGCAACCCGCAGACCGGCCGCGCGGTGCGGCGTTGCGATGCCGAATGCCGCTGGCGAAGGGCCGGCCGGGAGCGGGGCTGGCGGGTCGCGCTGTTGCGCATTCCCGGGATCTACGACGGACGTTCGCGTTCGCCGCGGGCGCGGATCGAGCGCGGCCTGCCGGTGCTGTCGCGCCAGGACGACGTGTATACGAACCATATCCATGCCGACGACCTGGCGCGAATCTGCCTGCTGGCGCTCGAACGCGGGGCGCCCGGGCGCTGCTACAACGTCTGCGACGACAGTGCGCTGCTGCTGGGCGATTACATCGACTTTGCCGCCGACCTGTATGGCCTGCCGCGGCCGGCGCGGATGTCCCGGATGCAGCTCGAGGCCGCCGGGCTGGACCCGATGCGGCTCGAATTCCTCCGGGAATCGCGGCGTCTGGACAACGTCCGGATGAAGGTCGAACTCGGCGTCCGGTTGCGTCACCCCCGGGTCGAGCAGGGACTGCGCGACCCGGGCTGAGGCGGCCGTCTCCGGTCAGTGTCCGGCGTTCTCCGGCAACTGCAAGGTCGGCAGCGGACGGACTGTTTCGACCAGGACCAGCGGACCTTCGTCGAGCTTCGCTGCCGGCTTGCGCTCGCGCGGCACGCGGATCGGCGCCGGCATTGCGGCAAGCGCCTCCTGGACGCGACGCACGGCTTCCGGATCGGATTGCACCCATTGCAGCCCCGCCGCGCTGGCCGTCGCGGACAGTGCCTCGACCGGGAGGTCGTAGGAC
>JAKAIB010000308.1 GCA_021814605.1 Pseudomonadota bacterium
ACGTTCAGCCTGCACAACCCGCCGGACGGCGGGCCGGTCCGCAGCGAGAACGCGGCGTCGTGCGTGCTGCACGTGGCCGGGCGCGGCGGATCGCTGCTGCTGGCCGGCGACATCGACGCGCGACAGGAGCGCGAGCTGGCCGCGGCCGGCGCACTGCCCTACGCCGACGTGCTGCTGGTGCCGCATCACGGCAGCAGGACATCGTCGAGCGACGCCCTGCTCGATACGGTGATGCCGCGCATCGCGGTGGTGCAGGCGGGCTACCGCAACCCGCACGGCCATCCGCATCCGACGGTCGTCGAGCGGCTGCGCGAGCGCGGCATCACGCTGCGCCGCACCGATCTTGAAGGCGCACTCTACTGGCGCGATACCGCCGCCGACGCCGCGCAGGGCTGGCGCGCGCTCCATCCGCGCTACTGGCGTTCGCCGCCGCCTGTCCCGGGCGACTGAACCGTCCCCGAGGGGGCAGCGATCGCAGGCAGGCTTGGCAGCCAACCTTCCCGCTGGCCCGCTCCTTGCTAGCTCCGGTTTGCCGTCTTTTGGCGGCAAACCAGCGGGAGACGACCATGCGCGACTTCGACGAAATGACGCCGACTGCCGGCGGCGTGCGCACGCACTACGCGCAGTACGCCCGTTGGCTGCAGCAGCAGCCGGGGCCGGCGATGCGCGCCAAGCGCGAGGAGGCCGAGCTGATCTTCCGCCGCGTGGGCATCACCTTCGCGGTGTACGGCGACGCCGACGGCACCGAGCGGCTGATTCCGTTCGACCTGATCCCGCGGATCATTCCCGCGGCCGAATGGCAGGCGCTCGAGGCCGGGCTGAAGCAGCGGGTGAACGCGCTCAACCACTTCATCCACGACATCTATCACGGCCAGGACATCCTCCGCGCCGGTGTCGTGCCCCAGCACCAGGTGTTCGGCAATGCGCAGTTCCGCCCCGAGATGATGGGCATCGACCTGCCGCACCGGGTGTACGCGCACATCGCCGGCATCGACATCGTGCGCGCCGCCAATGCCGCCGGCGAAGGCGAGTACTACGTGCTCGAGGACAACCTGCGGGTGCCGTCGGGGGTGAGCTACATGCTCGAGAACCGGCGGATGATGATGCGGCTGTTTCCCGAGCTGTTCCCGCGCCACGGCATCGCGCCGGTGGCGCACTATCCCGACCTGCTGCTCGAGAAGCTGCGCGCGGTGGCGCCGCAGGGGGCGGGCGACCCGACCGTGGTCGTGCTCACCCCGGGGATGTACAACGCCGCGTACTTCGAGCATGCCTTCCTCGCCCAGCAGATGGGCGTCGAACTGGTCGAGGGACAGGACCTGTTCGTCCGCGACGACGTCGTCTACATGCGGACCACGCAGGGACCGCAGCGGGTCGACGTGATCTACCGGCGGATCGACGACGACTTCGTCGATCCGCAGGTGTTCCGCGCCGATTCCGGACTGGGTTGCGCCGGGCTGATGCGCGCCTATCGCGCCGGCAACGTCAACCTCGCCAACGCCGTCGGCACCGGGGTCGCCGACGACAAGTCGATCTACCCCTACGTGCCGCGGATGATCGAGTTCTACCTCGGCGAGAAGCCGCTGCTGCACAACGTGCCGACGCGGCTGTGCCGCGAACCCGACGACCTGCGGTATGTGCTCGACCACCTGCCCGAACTCGTGGTCAAGGAGGTGCACGGCGCCGGCGGCTACGGCATGCTGGTCGGGCCGGCGGCGACGCGTGCCGAGATCGCCGCGTTCGCCGAGCGCGTCAAGGCGCATCCCGAGCGCTACATCGCGCAGCCGACGCTGGCGCTGTCGACCTGCCCGACCTATGTCGAGTCCGGCATCGCGCCACGGCACATCGACCTGCGGCCGTTCGTGCTGTCGGGCGAGACCGTGTCCATCGTCCCCGGCGGGCTGACCCGCGTCGCGCTGGCCGAAGGCTCGCTGGTGGTCAATTCGTCGCAGGGCGGCGGCACCAAGGACACCTGGGTGCTCGAGAAGTGAGCGCCGCGGCGGCGCCATCCGAATCCGATCGAGAAAGGCAAGCCATGCTCAGCCGAACCGCCGACCATCTGTTCTGGATGGCCCGCTATACCGAACGCGCCGAGAACACCGCGCGCATGCTCGACGTCCACGTGCAGTCGGCACTGATGCCGCAGGCGGCCGACAACGGCCTCGCCGGGTGGCGCGGGCTGCTCGGCATCTCCGAGCTGAGCGCCGCCTACGCCGAGCGTCACGGCGCGGTCGACCCCGACCGGGTGCTCGAGTTCATGGTGTGCGACACGCGCAACCCGTCGTCGATCCTGAGCTGCCTGCGCGCCGCGCGCGAGAACGCCCGGGCGGTGCGCGGCGCGATCACCACCGAACTGTGGGAGGCGCTCAACCAGACCTGGCTGGAGTCGCAGGCCCTGCTGCGTGACGGCCTGCGCGGCCTCGATCCGGGGCAGTTCTTCGAGTGGGTCAAGCACCGCTCGCACCTGTCGCGCGGGGTCAGTTCGGGAACGATGCTGCAGGACGAGGCGTTCCACTTCCTGCGCATCGGTACCTTCCTCGAGCGCGCCGACAACACCGCGCGACTGCTCGACGTGAAGTTCCACGCGCTGCAGTCCGACTTCCACGGTTCCGCCGGTGCCCGGGTGCAGGAACTCGACTTCTACCACTGGTCGGGAGTGCTGCGCTCGGTGTCGGCGTTCGAGGTGTACCGCAAGGTCTACCGCGACGTGATCACGCCCGACCGGGTGGCCGAACTGCTGATCCTGCGCAGCGACATGCCACGCTCGCTCGCCGCCTGCCTGGTCGAGGTCGCCGCGCACCTCGACGCCGTGGCCAACCCGCAGTCGCGCGAGACCCAGCGCCGCGCCGGTCTGCTCAATGCCGAGCTGCAGTTCGGCCGGATCGACGACATCATGTCCACCGGACTGCACGCCTACCTCACGCGCTTCCTCGAGCGGATCAACGATCTGGGCGGCGCGATCAGCCAGGACTTCCTCGCCGCCTGACCGCGAGCCCCCGCAACCTGTCGCCCGCCGC
>JAKAIB010000309.1 GCA_021814605.1 Pseudomonadota bacterium
GTGGACGGCGAGCAGCGCGTCGGGCTCGTCGTATTCGTCCAGCCGCAGCGGCGCGGCGAACACCCAGGCGTTGAGGCCGGCATCGGTGGAGGCCTCCTGCGCCACGTGCACCGCTTCGCGCGTCTCGAGCGCGCGGTTGATCAGCGGATGCGCCGGGTCGAGCGCCGGCAGGCTCTGCCCGAGCGAGAACGCCAGCTGCCAGTGCAGCCCCTGCGGGCCGAGTTCGCGGATGAACACCCCGGCCTCGACCAGGCGGCACGACTGGCTGAGCAGCTGCAGGAAGGCGCGGGGATCGGGCATCGGCCGCGGCGGCGGCAGCCCGGGTGGCGCACCGGGCAGGGGTTGCACCGGGCGGTTGCCCTGGAAGGCGAACGCGCGGCGCAGGTCGAGCAGGGCGTCGCGCAGCGTCATCGGCCGGTCGGTCAGCTCCTGCTCCAGGGTTGCCAACGCCTCCTTGATCACGAACAGCCGCCGCTTGGTGCGCTCCAGCCGGGCCGTCAGGTCGCGCGTGACCTCGCGGTGCAGAACCTGGCGGTTGCGGAACGCGGCACCGAACTCGCCCAGGACGAGGGTCATCAACATGCCCCCGAGGAAGAACTCGGCGGGGAATCCGCCCGGCATCGCCAGCCCGGTCAACTGCGGCGCCAGCTTCCAGAATCCGGCGTAGAGCGCGACGCCGAACAGCCCGTAGCCGGCGCCATAGCGGACGGCGACCAGCCACGGACCGAACCAGACCCAGGGAAAGCCGGCGTGGGCGCCCAGCGGATCCTCCGGTCGAAGCTTCAGCCCGGCCGCGAGGATGAGCAGGGGGAACAGCACGCTCTCCGCGGTCGCAGTGAGCCGCCCGGACTGGGTCTTGGGACGCCAGAAGCGGAGCCATTCCCAACGCCAGCGCGCCGGCGCCCTCCGGGTCCGGCGGGTGACGCGGATCGACAGGTCCTCGAGCTTCATTGCGGCGCCGCTTTGATCGACGCGCGATCAGTGCTTGTCATGGCCGGCCGGCTTGCCCGGAACGACGTCGATGCCACGCAGCAGCGTACCGATCTGCGACTGGCCGACCGCGGCCAGCGCCTGGTAGCCCCAGCCGGCGCGGCCGCCGCTGGCGCTCCAGACGATCCGCCCGTCGGCGACGTCCGCGACCTGCAGGGTGATGCCGACGGCCGGCTCGCTGTCGACGCCGGTCTTGTAGCGCCACTCGGTCACCGTTCCGGAGATGGCGTAGCGAGCGCCCTCGTGCCGGGCCCAGGCCAGTGCTTGCTCCGGCGTGACGGCGGAGCCCGATTCGAGCGGGTTGTCGTCTGCCTTCTGCGGGTACGCGGCGACGTTGCCCAGTCCCTTCTGCTGCAGCAGCGAGACGGTGATGGCCTGGGCGCGGCGCTCGACCTGCGGCACGTCGGTCGCGTTGGCGAACGGCAGCACCGCGATCTTGTCGTCGGCGGCGACGCGCAGCGACTGGCCCGGCAGGGCGTCGACGGCGCATCCCGACAGCAGCACGGCACCGAGGCAAAGCAGGCCGGCGAGGTGGCGGCGGGATGGGGAAACGGGCATCATGCGACTCTCCTCAGGGATGGAAGGTTGACGGCGGGTGGCGATACGCTCAGCGGCCGAACCACAGGCGGTATTGAAGCGTCCATTGTCGGTTCAGGCCCGAGGTGTCCTGCTGGCGCTGATAGCTCAGGCTGAGCTGGTCGGCGCCGAACAGCGGGCCGCGGACGCCGACATTGAGGTTGCTGGCGAAGCCGAGGCGGCGCGAGCGCAGCGCGTCCACTTCGCCATAGGGCAGCCACCGGCCGGAAAAACCGTCGGCGTGGGCACTGTTGAAGCCGAAGCCGACGCCGTAGGCGTCGTCGCCGGCCGGGATGAAGAACGCGGACGAGGGCGCCTCGCCGCCCGGGATCAGGACGGAATAGGCTGGCAACGGCGGTCCGGCGTCGGCCTGGAATCTGTTGCTGTAGCCGAGCAGCTTGACGCTCAGGTCGGGCACGCCGTAACGCAGCCACATCCCGAGTTCGGCCTGGGTGCTGTCGCCGCGGCCCAGCGGGTCGCCGCTGCGCGTCATGTAGCGCATCGCCGCCGTGCTGACGCTGCCCCAGATCCGGCCGAAGTCGCGCCGCAGCTGCAGCTGGACGCGGTCCCGCCCGCCGGCGATCTGCAGCACGCCGGATTCATCGGCGACGGCATGCCGCTCGATCTGCAGGTTGGCCTGCACGGCCCAGGGCAGGCGCGTCCGGGCGTCGATGGTCCAGCCGTTGAGCGTCCCCAGCGCGGTGTTGTGGGTGAGTGCGGCGGCAAGGTGGTCAGTCTCGGAGGTCCACTCGACGCCGGCCAGCGCGTCGATCCAGCGTGGCGGGACGCCCGTCAGCGCCGCGGCATTGTTGCTGCCGAGGGTCTGCCGGCTCGCCTGCAGGTGCAATCGCCACGCGCGGCCGAGCTGCAGCCCGAGCGCAGCCCGCGGGCCCTGGCGGACGACGTCGCCGATCTGCCGATGTTCGATCGCGACGCCGGCCACGTGGGCCAGGGCGATTTCCCGCTCGGCGGTCTGCTTTGAGAGGGCGCGCAGCGCGGCCGAATCCTGCCCGGTCTCGGCGGCATGGTCGAGCACCGCCTCGGCTTGCGCGAGCGAGCGCATCGGGTGCCCCGCGATGTGCTCCGCCTCGGCACGGTCCTGCGGCAGCAGCTTCTGCGCCGCGCCGTGGCGCAGGTCGGCATCGACGGCCTCGCGATCGCCCTCGCGCAGATCGATCTGCACCTGCACCGACTGGCGCGCCGCCGGCGTGAGCGCCCGTCGGGCCAGCCACCAGCGGGCTGCCGAAGTGGTGTCCAGGTGCAGCAGCCAATCGGCGATCGCGGCATTCGCCTTGCGGGTCTCCTGCGGCCCCAGCTTGCCGTCGGCCAGCTTGGCGCGCAGTTGCCCGAGCAGCGCCTGCTGCCCGGTCGCACCGAGACGGTCATGACTGAGCCGCAGCCGGGCGATCAGCGCGTCCAGTGCCGCGGTGGTCCGGCGTGCCGGGCAG
>JAKAIB010000310.1 GCA_021814605.1 Pseudomonadota bacterium
TTCCTCGACGCTTTGCCCTGCAGCGATCGGCACCTGCACCCGGATCTCGGCGTAGGCGATTTTCCTTGTGTCGCAGAACGCGCGGCAATGTCGTGCGAACGCGGCTGCGCCAGCCTGAAGGCCGTGGTCCACGTGCAGTGCGCAGCAGCGCTGTTCCCCCCAGCGGGAGACTGCCGCGAGCAGCAACGCAGTGGAGTCGGCACCGCCGCTGAATGCGATTCCGATGCGGTCGACACCGTCGATGTCGGGATGCCGCTCGGCGAAACGCTCGAGCGCCGCGACTGCGGGGTTGGACTGCACGCTGTCGGGCGCCGAGCCGACGCGGCAGGGTCAGGCGCGAACTGCCTTGGTGTCTTCGAACTTGCCGAAGCCCTGCAGCCGCTCCAGCCGCTGGCGCACCAGGTCGGCCGGCTTGACGTGATGGAAATGCCGCAGCGCCTCGCTCAGCGCGCGCTTGAGCGAATTGGACATCGCCGCCGGGTCGCGATGCGCCCCGCCGACCGGCTCGTTGACGATCTTGTCCACGAGGCCCAGCGCCTTGAGCCGGTGCGCGGTGAGGCCCAGTGCCTCCGCCGCATCCGACGCCCGCTCGGCGCTCTTCCACAGGATCGAGGCGCAGCCTTCGGGCGAGATCACCGAATAGATTGCGTACTGCAGCATCAGCAGCTGGTCGCACACGGCGATGGCCAGCGCGCCGCCCGACCCGCCCTCGCCGATGATGGTCGAAATGACCGGCACCTGCAGCTTCGCCATTTCGTAGATGTTGCGACCGATGGCCTCGGACTGGCCGCGCTCCTCGGCATCGATCCCGGGATAGGCGCCCGGGGTGTCGACGAAGGTGAACACCGGCAGGCCGAATTTCTCGGCGAGCTTCATCAGCCGCAGCGCCTTGCGATAGCCCTCGGGCTTGGGCATGCCGAAGTTGCGCATCGCCCGCTCCTTGGTGTCGCGGCCTTTCTGGTGGCCGATCACCATGCACGCCTGCCCGCCCAGCCGCGCCAGCCCGCCGACGATCGACTGGTCGTCGGCGAAGGCCCGGTCACCGTGCAATTCGTGGAAGTCCGTGAAGATGGTCGCGGCGTAGTCGAGGGTGTACGGCCGCAGCGGGTGGCGGGCGATCTGCGTCGTCTGCCACGGGCTGAGCTTGGCATAGATGTCGCGGGTCAGTTGCTGGCTCTTCTTCTGCAGCCGCCCGATTTCCTCGGAGATGTCGACCGCGGACTCGTCCTGCACGTAGCGCAGCTCGTCGATCTTGTTTTCGAGCTCGGCCACCGGCTGCTCGAAATCGAGGAAGATTTTCTTGCTCATTGTCATCTCTCAGGTCAATCGCCCCGACGCTGGCGGCCCGCTCGTGCGAACGGTGCCGGCAGCGGCTTGCGGCGCGCGCGCCGCGCCGCGGTTTGCCTTCAGTATTCGACCGGCAGCGGGTCCAGGCTGCGCCAAATATACCAAGTCCCCACCGAACGCCACGGCGCCCAGGCCGCCGCCACCTCGCGCACTTCGCTCTGCGTGACCGGCTCGCCGGCAAAGTAGGTCTGGCTCACACCCTTGATCAGGCCGAGGTCGCCCAGCGGCAGGACGTCGGGCCGCATCAGATGGAAGATCAGGAACATGTCGGCGGTCCAACGGCCGATGCCGCGGATACTCAGCAGTTCGGCGGCCACGGCGTCGTCCGGCATGGACTGCCAGGCTTCGGGATGCACCTCCCCCGCGTGGAACTTGCCGGCGAGGTCGAGCACGTACTGGACCTTCCGGCCCGACAATCCGCAGCCGCGCAGGCCGTCTTCGCCGGCGTCGAGCACGGCGGCCGGCACCATGTCCGGAACCGCTCCGACCAGGCGGTCCCACACCGACTGGGCCGCCTTCACCGAGATCTGCTGCCCGACGATCGACCGCGCCAGCGTCTGGAAGGCGTCACCGCGGCTTTGCAGGCGCGCGCTGCCATGCGCCTTGATCAGCTTGCGCATCACCCGGTCGACGCGCTGGAGGTGAGCGCAGGCACCGTCCCAGTCGATCTGGCCCGGCAGCACCGCCTGACGCGCCGGGGCTCTCGCGCCCCGCGGGCTCATGCCGACCTCCAGACCGTGACGCCGCCCGGCTTGTCCTCGAGCACGATGCCCTTGGCGGCGAGCTCGTCGCGGATGCGGTCGGCTGCGGCGAAGTCGCGCGCCTTCTTCGCCGCCGTGCGCGCCTGCACCTGCCGCTCCACCCAGCCGGCGTCGATCGCTGCCGCACCCTGCTGCAGGAAGTCGCGCGGATTCTGCTGCAGCAGACCGAGCACGCCGCCGAGCCCCTTGAGCAACGCCGCAAGCGCCGTATCGCCGGACTTGTTGACGGCGCTGGCAAGCTCGAACAGCACCGCCATCGCCTCCGGCGTATTGATGTCGTCGTTCATCGCTGCCGCGAACGCCGCCGCATGCGGATCGTTCCAGTCGATCACGGGCTGCAATCCGGGAAAGGCGTCGAGCGCCGTATACAGACGGGTGAGCGCCTGGTGCGCGTCCTGCAGGTGTTCGTCGCCATAGTTCAGCGGACTGCGATAGTGCGCCCGGGCGATGAAAAAGCGCACGGTCTCGGCGTCGACGTGCTCCAGGATGTCGCGGATGGTGAAGAAATTGCCCAGCGACTTGGACATCTTCTCGCCGTCGACACGGACGAAGCCGTTGTGCAGCCAGACATTCGCCAGCGGCTTGCCGCTCGCTCCCTCGCTCTGCGCGATCTCGTTCTCGTGGTGCGGGAACTGCAGGTCGGCGCCGCCGCCGTGAATGTCGAACGTCTCGCCGAGCAGCGCGCAGCTCATTGCCGAGCATTCGATGTGCCAGCCCGGACGGCCCGGGCCGTCGTCCGAGGTCCATTTCACGTCGTCGGGCTCGCTTGCCTTGGCGGCCTTCCACAGCACGAAGTCCAGCGGATCCTGCTTCGCCGCGTCGATCTCGACCCGCTCCCCGGCGCGCAGTTCGTCGAGCGACTTGCCCGACAGCTTGCCGTAGCCGGGAAACGCGCGAACGTGGAA
>JAKAIB010000311.1 GCA_021814605.1 Pseudomonadota bacterium
TCCACGATTGCAGATTCATCGCGTAGTACGGGCCGGGTCCGGACACGTTGATCCACACCAGCGCGAGCGCCAGACTGCCCGCGCCGAGCACGGCGCAGGCACGCGGCGGCAGATGGGTCAGCGGCAGCCCGGCGAGCAGGCCGATCGCGACGCCGCGCAGCGCGGGCGCGGTGGCCCAGGCCAGCGCGTGGTCGGGCCCGAAGCTCAATGCCGCCGACAGGCTGACGGCCAGCAGCCCGGCGGCGCACAGCGCCAGCGCCAGCCGCAGCCGCGGCGCGCCGGGCCGCAGCAGGGCCGACAGCGCGAGGATGCAGGCGACCAGCATCGCCGCCGAGATCGCGGTCTGGCGCAGCGCGCTCATCGGCGCGACGTCGGACAGGCGCAGCCCGCTGTCGGCAAACCAGGCCGACAGCGTCTGCCAGGTGTCGGAGTCGAACGCCGGCTGCAGCAGTGTCGGACCCAGTTGCCCGGTGCCGAACAGTACCGCCGCCGGCCAGAGCAGGGCCGCCGGCCAGAGCGCCAGCAGCAGCAGCCCGTAGCCCACGTGCGGGGCGAACCAGCGCTCGCGCCAGAGGCGCAGCAGCGCGGCGAGTCGGATGCGCGGCAGCAGCCAGACGCAGACCGCGGCGCCGATCGCGCCGCCCAGCGAGTTCGTCAGCCAGTCGAGGTTGGACGACACGCGCATCGGCAGGAACGACTGCAGCGCTTCCATCGAGAACGACAGCAGGCTCGATCCGAGCGTGGCCGCCAGCCACAGCAGCCGGCGTGTCCAGCGGGCGGGCAGGCTGCGTGCGAGCAGGTAGCCGAGCGGCAGATAGCCGGCGACGTTGATCAGCAGATCGCTGGTCGTGATGTAGCGCGGCAGCGGTGCCAGCGCGAAGTCGAACGGCATCAGGCCCTGCCAACGCCAGTCCGAGAACGGGTACAGGCTGGCGTAGACGATGAGCAGCGCATAGCCCACCAGCGCGTACCGCGAAAACCGCGAGACGGGACGCAGCGGGCGCGACGGCATGGGCATGGACGGGAGAGGGGCGGCGGGGGCCGTTGCAGCGGCCCGCCGGCCTCAGAACGGCTTGATCACCACCAGCGGGATGATGATGAACAGGATGATGGTCGGGATCTCGTTGAACCAGCGGTACCACTTGTGGTCGCGCCGGTTCGTTCCCTGCTCGAACTGCCGCAGGATGCGCTTGCACCAGTGCTGGTAGCCGATCAGCACCAGGACCAGCGTGATCTTGGCGTGGAGCCAGCCATTGCCCGGGCCATGCAGGCCGATGCCGAAATACAGCCACAGCGTCAGCCCCAGCGCGACCGCCGGGATCATCAGGATGTTCGTGAACCGGTAGAGCTTGCGCGCCATCAGCAGCAGCCGTTCGCGCTCGGCGTCGCTGCCGGCCGGCACCATCGCCAGGTTGACGTAGATGCGCGGCAGGTAGAACAGCCCCGCGTACCACGCGATGACGAAGATGATGTGCCAGGTCAGCACCCACTGATAAGCCATGTCGATCTCCCTTTTGCGCGATTGCGGCAGTTTAGAAGAGGCTCTTTCGCGCAACGGCCGTGGATCCCGCGGCGGTCCCGCGGACAAAAAAATCCCCGGCCGTGCCAGCCGGGGAACCAAGCCTTAATTCAAGGCCCCGCTCAGGGAGGAGAAGCGGGAGATGGCCCGCCTTGCGACGCACCATCTGTCTGGAAAAGATAGCATTCACCGATCGAGGTTCCCATGTCCCGCGGACGAAAAATGAAAAACTTTGTGAATGCTCCGGGCTTTCCGGGCATGCGTATGCGGCGGTTGCGGCGCGACGATTTCTCCCGGCGCCTGGTGCGCGAGCACAGCTTGAGCGTCGACGACCTGATCTATCCGGTGTTCGTCGTCGACGGCAACAGCCGGCGCGAGCCGGTGGCGTCGATGCCCGGCGTCGAGCGCCTGAGCATCGATCTGCTGCTGGGCGTGGCGCAGCAATGCGTCGAACTGGGCATTCCGGTGCTGGCGCTGTTCCCGTCGATCGATCCGGCACTGAAGACTCCGGACGGCCGCGAGGCCGCCAACCCCGAGGGGCTGATCCCGCGCGCGGTGCAGGCGCTCAAGCGACGGTTCCCGCAGCTGGGTGTGCTCACCGACGTGGCGCTCGATCCGTACACCTCGCACGGCCAGGACGGGCTGCTGGACGACACCGGGTACATCCTCAACGACGCCACGGTCGAGGTGCTGGTGCGGCAGGCGCTGGCGCAGGCCGCGGCCGGGGTCGACATCGTCGCGCCGAGCGACATGATGGACGGGCGCATCGGCGCGGTCCGCAATGCGCTCGAAGCCGGCGGGTTCATCCACACCCGCATCATGGCCTACAGCGCGAAGTACGCCAGCGCCTTCTACGGTCCGTTCCGCGACGCCGTGGGGTCCGCCGCCACCCTGGGCAAGGCCGACAAGAAGGTCTACCAGATGGACCCGGGCAACTCGGACGAGGCGTTGCGCGAGGTCGCGCTCGACATCGCCGAGGGTGCCGACATGGTGATGGTCAAACCCGGCATGCCGTATCTGGACATCGTGCGCCGGGTGCGCGACGAATTCCGCATGCCCACCTTTGCCTACCAGGTCAGCGGCGAGTACGCCATGCTCAAGGCCGCCGCGCAGAACGGCTGGCTCGACCACGACGCGGTGATGATGGAATCGCTGCTGGCGTTCAAGCGCGCCGGCGCCGACGGCGTGCTGACCTATTTCGCGATCGACGCGGCGCGACTGTTGCGCCGCGGTTGACGGCCGTCATGGCGCGGCGGCAGGCCGCGTCAGCGCCACAGCATCGCGGCGGCGATCGCGATCCAGCCGAGGGTGAAATTGAGCAGCACCAGCGGGTGGATGCGTTCCAGCGCCGCCGCCACCACCTTCCAGTCCTGGCGCGCCGCGGCTGCACGGGCGCGGCGGTAGGGGCCGAAGTCGATCCAGGCGAACACCGCCATCATCACCAGCCCGATCCCGAACATCACGTGCCAGCCGACCGGTGCCCG
>JAKAIB010000312.1 GCA_021814605.1 Pseudomonadota bacterium
GGCGCCGTCGACACCGGCCGTGGTGGCGGCGCTGCCCGCGGTGAAGACCGGGCCGGCCGCAGCGACCGCCGCGGCCGAAGTGCCGCGCCATCCGGCGCCGCAGCAAGCGCCGACGCATGCCGTGGCCGCAACGGGAGCGTCGGCCCGGGTCGGCGCCTTGCGGCAGGCGCTGGCGGCATGCGCCCGCGAAGGCAACTTCTTCCATCGTCAGCTTTGCATCCAGCAGGCGCGATGGCACTATTGCGGTGCGCCGCTGGCGCCCGATCCGCTCTGGGGCAAGGTTGCCGAGTGTCCCGAATCGGCGCAGCGGCCACAGCAGCCCTGAGCGCGTCCGCCGCGGCGCGCCCGATTCACGGATCCGGGAGAACGCAATGGCGATCTGCACCAACGACGACTTCGGCGCCCTGCTGCGCTGCTATGACGCGCTGTCGAATCGGCGGGCGCTGACCCTGCTGTCGGGCTGCTTCGTCCTGGGCGGACTCGCGCTGGTTGCCGGCGAGGCCGCGGCGCACGCGACGGGCAGCACCGCCGTGCTGGCGATGATGGCCGCCGTCGCGGCGCTGGTGTTCGCGGTCGGACTGAACTCGGCGGGACTGATGCTGCTCGACCAGGCGGACGACCGGCCGGTGCGCGGTTTCGGGCCGGCGCTCCTCGGCGGCGTGCAGGCGGTGTGGTACGCGATCGGGGTCGGCTTGTTGTTCGGCCTCGGCTTTGCGCTGCTGGTGCTGCTGCTCGGCGTCGTCGCGCTGCTGGCGCGCATTCCGCATGTCGGTGGGGTATTCGCCTTCGTCCTGGGCGGGCCGTCGGCGGCGCTGGTCGCGCTGGCCTGGGGGGCACTGCTGCTGGGCGGTCCGCTGGCGACGGTTGCGATCTGGCGCGGCGAAGGCTTCCTCGGCAGCGTCGGCCGCGCGGGGGCGATCGTCCTGCGGCGGCCGCTGGCGGCGCTGGTCCGGTTCCTGATTCTCGGATTGCTGACCTTGCCGGTGATGGGGCTGGCCTTCGGCACGGCAGCCGTCGCCGGCCTGATCGTTGCCGGGCTCTACGTGCCGGGCGGCTCGGTCTGGGCAGGCGTCGATACGCTGCAGCACATCGACGGCGTGGCGTTCGGAGGCGTCGGGATCGGCGCGGCACGCCTGTCGATCGGATTGATCTGGTTCCTCGCCTGGGCCGTGGTCGCGCTGGTCTTCAGCTACGGGGCGATCCTGATCGATCGCGCCGTCGGCCATGCGGACGGGTGGGGCGGCGACGCGCTGACGCGCCGTCTGGCCCGGTTCCGGCAGGCGCTGGCCGACAGCAGGCCGCGGCCGATGCCGCCGGCGGATTCCGGCGCGACCGCGACCCTGCACTGCCCGGGTTGCGGCGCCGCAGTGCGCCCGGACGATCGATTCTGCGCGCGCTGCGGGCGCAGTCTGATCTAGCGGCGGCGCCGTCGAGCACGGCGCGCGCCGCGGGGGACGCCGGGCGCCGCGGACAATAGCGCGCATGCGAATCGCATCGACCCTCCTGTCCCGGCTGGTCCGGATCCTTGGTCTTGCGCCGGTGCTGGCGCTGTGGCTCGCGGGCCGCCCCGCCGCGGCGGCGCAGGTTCCGTCGACGGTGTCCGCAGACGCCCGTCCGCGCACCTGCCTGGTGCTGTCCGGTGGCGGCGCCCGCGGGTTCGCCCACGTCGGCGCCCTCGAGGCGCTGCAGCAGCTGCACGTTCCGATCGACTGCATCGCCGGTACCAGCATGGGCGCCATCGTCGGCGGCCTGTATGCCGAGGGCGTGTCGGTGAGCGTGCTGCGCAGCCAGGTGACCGGTCTCGACTGGAGCAGCGTGTTCGCCAACCGCCCGCCGCGCGCGGGATTGAACTTCCGCCGCAAGCAGGAGGACGAGCAGATGCCCGGCGGAATCGAATTCGGCCTGAGCGACCGCGGGCAGGTGCAGTTTCCGAGTGCTGCGGTCAACGCGACGCAGCTCGAGCGGATGCTGACCAACCTCACCCTTCCGGCCGTTCCGCTGCACGATTTCGACCAGTTGCCGATCCCGTTTGAAGCCGTGGCGACGAACATGGTCAATGGCCGCAAGGTGATCCTGCGCCAGGGCGTGCTGGCCACGGCGTTGCGCGCCAGCATGTCGGTCCCCGGGGTGTTCCCGCCGACCGAGGTCGACGGCGCACTGCTCGGCGACGGCGGGCTGGTCGACAACCTGCCGATCGACGTCGCGCGATCGATGGGGGCGCGGCGCATCATCGCGATCGACATCGGCACGCCGCTGGCGCCGCGCAAGGACCTCGACAACATCGTCGGGCTGACCTCGCAGATGATCAACATCCTGATCGGGCAGAACGTGCGTGCGCAGATCGCGTCGCTCGGTCCCCACGACGTGCTGATCTCGCCCGATCTCGGTGCGCTGTCGTCGGTCGATTTCCAGGCGGGCGAGCGGGCAGTGCGCATCGGCTACGACGCGGTGATGGCCGCGCGCGACCGGCTTGCGCCGCTCGCCCTGCCGCCGGCGCAGTACGCACGCTGGCGCGAGCGTTTCGCGGCCCGCGCGCAGGCGCTGGTCGCGCAGACCCGCTTCGGCGCACCCCTCGCCGGGGTGGTCGTCCGGGGCGCGTCGCGCGCGGTCGACGGCACGTTGCAGGCGCAGCTGCAGCAGCGGCCGGGCGAGCCGGTGAGCTTCGACAAGGTCCAGCACGACGTCGACTGGCTGTTCGGCCTCGGTGACTTCTCCCGCGTCGACTATCGACTGGTCGATACCCGCCGCGGGCAGGTGCTGCAGTACCGGCTGGAGGACAAGCCGTGGGGGCCGAACTACCTGCGCTTCGGGCTGGCGCTCTACACCGACTTGCGCAACCAGTCGCGGTTCGCGCTGCAGCTCGCGCAGCGCCGTCCCTGGCTGAACCGGCTCGGCGGCGAGTGGCGCAACGCGCTGCAGATCGGCTGGCGTAATCGCTGGTATTCCGAGCTCTATCAGCCGCTCGATCCGGCCGATACGGTGTTCGTCGC
>JAKAIB010000313.1 GCA_021814605.1 Pseudomonadota bacterium
CCCGGTCCGACACCAGCGCCTCCCGCAATGAATACCGCCCTTGCCCCGAACGCCTCCCCGCCGGCCGCGCAGACCGACATGGGGCCGCTCGCCTGGCTGCTCGACCAGATCAGCGACAACCTGCAAGCAGCCCGGGCCGCGGTCAAGCGAGCGGTCCAGCAGCGCGGCGACGGCATCCTGTCGCAACCGGGAGCCGATGTCGCGTCGCTGCGCAGCGCGCACGCCCAGGTGCACCAGGCGGCCGGCGCCATCGAGCTGCTCGGATTTTTCGGCGCGGCGCGGTTGATGCAGGCCGCGGAATCCGCGCTCGACCAGCTCGCCGACCATCCGGAACAGCTCGACGCCGGCGTCCTGCAGCGCTTCGAATCCGGATTCAACGCCCTGGTCGACTATCTCGAGGCACAGCGCGCCGGGAAGAACGAACCGGCGCTCAAACTCTACCCGCAATACCGCGGCCTGCTCGAACTGGCGCGCGCCGACCGCATCCATCCGGCCGATCTGTGGGATCACGAATGGAGCTGGCCGCAGGTCCCTCCCGAACCCGATGCGCAGCCGCTGCAACAGACCGACCGCAGCGAATATGAACAGGCGCTGCTGCAGGTCCTGCGCGGCCGCGAGGCCGACGCGGCGATCGCCCAGCTCGAGGCGGTGGCAAAGCGCGCGCAGCAGAGCAGCGCCGGCCCCACCGCCAGCCTGTGGTGGCTCGCCCGCGGCATGCTCGAGGCGCTCGGCGCCGGCCTGCTGCCGGTCGATCCCGAAATCAAGCGCCTGCTCAACCGCCTCAACCTGCAGCTGCGCGGCCAACTCGTCGGCCAGAGCCCGGCGCCGCGCCGGCTCGGTCACGACCTGACCTTCTTCTGCGCCCAGGCATTGCACGCCGACGCGACCGCGGCACGCCGCCCGACGCCGCTGCTGCACACCATCGACGAGCAGCTCGAACTGACCGCTGCGCCGTTCGCCGACTACCGGCAGAGCCACTTCGGACTGATCGATCCGGCCATCGTGCAGCAGGCGCGCAAGCGTGCCCAGGCGCTGCGCGAGGGCTGGAGCGCGCTCGCCGGTCACGCCCAGACGCATGTCGACGCCACGCGGATGGCGCGGCTGATCGAACTGGCGCAGGGGCTGCGCCAGCCCCTGCAGGCGCTGGCGCGGGGCAGCGAGGTCCTTGCCGAATCGCTGGCCGGACTGTTCCGCAAGATCGGGCAGCGGCCCGATCTGCTCACCCCCGAGCGGGCGCTCGACGTCGCCACCGCCATCCTGTTCCTCGAGATCAGCCTCGGCCATTTCCGCCCCGAGGAGCAGCGCTTCCTCGAACGGACGCAGATCCTCGCCCGGCGCATCGAGCAGAGCGCCGAGGGACTGACCCCGGACCCGCTGGAAAGCTGGATGGAGGATCTGTTCCGCCAGGCGTCCGAAACCCAGACCATGGGCAGCGTGGTCCACGAGCTGCGCGCCGACATGAACAGCGTCGAGAAGCTGCTCGACGCTTATTTCCGCAATCCTGCCGAGAAGGCCGAACTGGCGCAGGTGCCCCGGCTGCTGTCGCAGATGCGCGGCGTGTTCTCGGTGCTCGGCGTCGACGCCGCGAGCGACGCGCTCGGCGCGCTGCGCGACGACATCGACGGCATGCTCGCCGATGGCGCGCCGCAACCCGACCAGGCCGGCTTCGACGCGCTGGCGAGCAACATCGGCGTCCTCGGCTTCCTGGTCGACATGCTGGCCTACCAGCCCGAACTGGCCAAGAGCCTGTTCGTGTTCGATCGCGAACACAAGCAGCTGCGCGCTGTCGTCGCTTCGGCTCCGCGCACCGCGCCGCCCACCCCGAAGCAGGACGTCGACCAGTCGGCGGCCGATCTGGCCCGCGAGATCGCGCAGGGCCTGGCTCCGGAGCAGGCCGAACAGCGCCTGGCGCAGCTGCGCGCCGAGGCCGAAATCGCCGGCGTTCCCGACCCGACGCAACAGCTCATCCGGGTCGGAACGACGACGGGCGAGCCGCAGGCCGCCTCGCCCGTCGAAGCGGCCCCGCCCGCGCAGCCGGCCGCCGCGGACATCGTCCCGGCCGACGAACCGCAGGACGACCTCACCGAGATCTTCCTCGAAGAAGCGCACGAGGTCATCGCCGCCGGTCGCGAGCAGACCGCCCACCTGCATAGCCAGCCGCACGACGCGAACGCGATGGCCAGCCTGCGCCGCGCCTTCCACACCCTCAAGGGCAGTTCCCGCATGGTCGGGCTGCGCGACTACGGCGAAGCGGCGTGGGCGATGGAACAGGTGTTCAACCGCCGGATCGCCGACCAGCAGGCGGCCAGCTCCGAGTTGCTCGAACTCGCCGCCTACGCCCTGGATGCGCTCGATGCCTGGGCCGGGGCCATCGCCTCCGGCGACGCGTCGGCCCATTCCAGCGCCGATCTGCAGGCGCGCGCCGCGGCATTCGAGGGCGGCACCCCGCTCGCGGCCGCGCCGACCATCCCCGCCACCGAACCCGCCGCCGCGCCGTTGCCCGAGTTGCCCGAGATCGCATCGATCCCGGCGGAACCCCCTGCCGCGCCGGCAGCGACGCCCGAACCGGTCGATTTCGTCGCCGATCTCGACGCGCTGCTGCTCGGTCTGCCCGAAGGCACTGCGCCGCAGCCGCCCGCCGTTCCGGCCGAAGTCGAACCGGCCGACGCCGTCGCGGTGCCGGCAGCCGACACCGCCGAGGCGCCACGGGAAACCGCAGGCGAAGCGGACTTCACCCTCCCCGGATTCGACGCCTTGCTGCAAGGCATCGACCTGGAGCTTCCGGAGCCGACACCGGCGGAAGTCGTCGATCGAATCGAGCCGCCGACGGAGCCCGCTCCGACAGTGCCGGAGATCAGCCCGCCCGTCGAAGAGCCGGAGCCGCTTCCTGCCATCGCGGTGCCGGACGAAGTCATCCCGGTCGACGCGATCGAACCCGATGCCCTCGCCACCGCGCCCGCCGAGGCACCGCAGCCGCCGGTC
>JAKAIB010000314.1 GCA_021814605.1 Pseudomonadota bacterium
ACGCCTCGCGCAGTCGATCGTAAGCGAGTGGGCAAGGCCCATTGAGCTGCGCCGACCCGGATGTTATGAGCCGCGGCGCCGTTTGATCTCGGGCAGCACCTCATCGACGACGGTATTTTCCGCGAGTGCCTTGCCGAGGGACGCATCCAGCCGTTGCAGCAGATCCGCGACCGTTTCATTGTCGCGGCACACGAGGGCAACACGCACTTTCTTCCCCTCCGCCGCCAAGGTCGCGCGGCGGATCGGCGGTATCTCACCAATGGTGATCTGCCCGCGAGAGTTATCGAGGAAGGCCTGGATGTGTTTGAAGGACGCGATGGAGGCGAAGGGATTTTTCATTACGCCGCCAATGCCGTCGTCACCTGCGTGGGTTGATTCAACTGATCGACCACGTTCCAGGGCAGCAGCTCCTCGATCCGATTGATCGGGTGATCGGCGATGCGCTCGAGGACAAAATGCAGATAGCGCTGCGGATCGATGTGGTTGAGTTTGCAAGTCTCCACGAGACTGTAGATGATCGCTGCACGCTCGCCACCGCTATCGGAACCGAAGAACAGATAGTTGCGTCTTCCGGTACCGATGCCACGGATGGAGCGCTCCGCGATGCTGTTGTCGATCTCCAACCGGCCGTCCTCGGTGTAGCGACACAAGGCATCCCAGCGGTTCAGCGAGTAACGAAACGCCTCGGCCAGCGCTGACTTTTTCTCGATCTGGGCGAGGCTCTCGATCATCCACGTATTCAGGGATTTGAGCAGCGGTACCGCGTATCGTTGACGCGCCGCCAGGCGCTTTTCCGGCGAACTACCGCGGATGTGATCCTCGATCTGATATAGACCACCAATGCGCTCGATCGCCTCTTTGGCGAGCGGCGAGTCCTGGGCGATGTGGACCTCGTAAAAATGTCGCCGCGCATGCGCCATGCAAGAGACTTCCTCAGCGCGCCCCGCAACCCCGGGCTTGGGTTGCAGGAACAGCGGCTCGAAGCCGGCATACGCATCGACCTGCAGCTTGCCTTGGAAGCTCGCCAGATGTTTTTGCGGATATTTGCCGTGCCAACTCGGCGAGTACTGATACCAGACCGCCGGCGGATCGGTTGACCCCCATGCCGTGCCATCGCGAACATAGGTCCACAGGTGACCGCGTTTGGTCGTGCCGGAGCCGGGAGCGAGCACCTTGATCGGCGTGTCGTCCGCGTTCAGGTTCGGCGCCGCCAGCACGTGCTTGGCCAAGGCGGCCACTAAGGGGCCCAGCAGCTGACTGGAGGCCCCGACCCACTGCATGAGGGTCGTGCGGCTCAAGGTCATGCCGGCGTGGGCGAAGATCTGGCATTGCCGGTACAGGGGCAAATGGAACCCGTACTTCCAGGTCAGCACCAGGGCAAGGAGCGAGGCGCCGGCAAAGCTGCGTTCGATGGGGCGCGAGGGCGCCGGCGCTTGGACGATGCATGAGCACTTCGCGCAGCGCTTCTTCGGGCGGATGTGCCGGGTCACCGTGAAGGTGACCGTCTTGACGTCCAGCACTTCGGCTTCGTCCGGCTTACCGAGATCCTTCAACTCGCCGCCGCACTCCGGGCAGGCGCACTCGGCCGGCGCAATCACGTGATCGATGTGTTCGAAGTGCTCGGGCAACTTCTTGCGGCGGACCGGCCTGCCTTTGGCAACTTGCGCAGCTTTGAACGCAGTGTCGGCACGCTCAGCCTCGGCCACCGCGGCTTTAAGCTCCTCGAGGGTCAAGGGCAGCTGCCCGCTGCCCATCTGCTCGGAGGATTGGCCGAAGCGCGCACGGCGTAGCTTCGCCAACTGGAACTTCAGGTGTTCAATCTGCTGATCGCGCTCGCGCAGTTGGATATCTTTGGCCTGCGAAGCGGCGTGATGCTCGAGGACCAGGCGCTTAAGTCCCGCTACATCATCCGGCAGAGCGTTGACATCGAGCACGGGTAGATTATACCCGCAGCATCCGATAGATGCGCGGCGTTTTGCCTATATTTATAGGCTTTCTTGTTATTCTCTGCGCTCTTCTCTGCAGGTGATCAACTCACCGAACAGCGCGCACTCGCGCCCCTCTACACCGCGCGCGTCGGATGCACACGATCCGGATCCTGCGGCGCCGGCGCTGTGCGCTTCGGTCGTCGCCAGTCAATCCCCTCGAGCAACATCGACAGCTGTGCCGCGCTCATCGACACCGCGCCGCTCTGCGTCTGCGGCCACACGAATCGACCATCGCTCAGTCGTTTGCAGAAAAGACATACCCCATCGCCGGAATGCCACAGCACTTTCACCTTGTCGCCGCGCCGGCCGCGGAAGACAAAAATATGGCCCGAGTACGGACTCTCCTGCAATGCCGTCTGTACCAATGCACTCAGCCCATCCATGCCTTTGCGAAGATCGGTCACGCCCGCTGCCAACCAGATCCGCGATCCTGATGGCAATCCCATCAGCACCGCGACAGCTCCTGCAGCACCGTGCGCAACACATCGCCGTTCACGACGCCGCGGATCGCGACTCGTTGACCGGCGGGAAATGCCACTTCCATCATGTCAGTGCCGACCATCGCCGTCGTCGCGGCGAATGGCCGACTCGGCGCTCGCGACGTATGCGTCTTGCTGACCCGTACCGGTACGAGCCGTGCCCTGGGGGTTGCCTTCTTGGCGCCCGATGATCTACTCGGGAGCTCCGTGCGCCAGCGGTTCAATACGCTCACGTGAACACCATGACGCTCGGCGACCTGTTGCTTCACGGCCCCTGGCTTCTCGACCTCGCGTACGATCCGTCGCTTGATCTCGGTCGTCCAGTGCCGCCGAATCCGCTTGCCCTGGCCCGCTCCCACCCGGCCTTCGCTGCTTGCCTCGATCCCGTCCATTGCGCTCCCCATACACCGTTGCGGTGCTGTTGCTACGAAGAGCCTATCTTCACTCCGGCGGGTGGCGCGAAACCATGGGCCTACGCCACACGCTTACGTCATAGCAGTAGGATTGGG
>JAKAIB010000315.1 GCA_021814605.1 Pseudomonadota bacterium
GAGTCGTGCGGCCTATCTCTGCGAGCGCCGCGGCGTTCCGGTCGAGGCCGAGAACAACACCGCGATGCCGACCGATTTCCTGATGCAGCAGATGCAGTGGCGTGAGGCGCTCGACGACATCCGTACGGGACGCGATCGCGAGACCCTGAAGTCCCTCCTCGCCGAGGTTCTGGGGCAGCGCCAGCAACGGCTCGACGCGATCGGGCAGGCGCTGGACGCCGACGACGCACCGGCGGTCGCCGCAGGCCAGGTTCGCGCCTTGATGTTTCTCGATCGCTTCCTTGACGAACTCCGGCAGACGGACGAGACGATGTCCGCCGCGTCCACCTGAATTGACGGAGAGCCGATCGCGGCCGCCGTTTCCACAAGAACATTCCAGCCGAACATGGCCTTGCTGCAGCTCTCCGAACCCGGGCAATCGCCCGATCCGCATCGCCACCGACGCGCGGTCGGCATCGACCTGGGTACGACCCATTCCCTGGTCGCCGCCGTGCGCAGCGGTGAGGCAGCCTGTCTCCCCGACGCCAGCGGCCAGGTATTGCTGCCATCGGTGGTGCGCTATCACCCTGACGGGCGCGCCGAGGTCGGCGATCCGGCGCGTGCGGCGCAGGCCGACGATCCCGCGAACACCATCGTCTCGGTCAAGCGCTACATGGGCCGCAGTCCGGCCGATCTGGCGCCCGAGACGCTGAGCCATTACCGCATCGCCGATGATCCGCAGGTGGTGCGCTTCCTCACCGCCGTGGGCGAACTCACCCCGGTCGAGATATCCGCCGACATCCTGCGCGTGCTGCGCTGGCGTGCCGAGGACAGCCTCGGCGGCGAACTGGTCGGCGCCGTGATCACCGTTCCGGCGTATTTCGACGACGCGCAACGGCAGGCCACCAAGGACGCGGCGCAACTGGCCGGGCTGCATGTGCTGCGGCTGATCAACGAGCCCACCGCCGCGGCGCTGGCGTACGGCCTCGACCGGGGGACGGAAGGGTTGTACGTCGTCTACGACCTGGGCGGCGGTACCTTCGACCTGTCGGTGCTGCGGATGACCAAGGGCGTGTTCGAAGTCGTCGCGACCTGCGGCGACACCGCACTGGGTGGCGACGACTTCGACCGGCGACTGTTCGGGCTGATGCTGGAGCAGGCGGGCCATCCGGTGCTCCCCGCCGGCCTGCAGCGCCAATGGCTGATGGCGGCGCGCAGCGCCAAAGAGTCGCTCAGCGCGATCGACCGTGTCGCGGTGTCGGCTCCACTGCCCGACGGCGGCCTGTTCCAGGGTGTCGTCGACCGCGCGGCGCTCGAGCGCGCCAGCACGGATCTGGTGCAGCGCAGCCTGGAACTGCTGCGGCGGGCGATGCGTGACGCCGAGGTGCAGCCCGCCGAGGTGCAGGGCGCTGTTCTGGTCGGTGGCGCGACGCGCATGCCGATGATCCGGGCCGCGGTCACCCAGGCCATGGGCAAGGTGCCGCTGACCGATCTGGATCCCGATCAGGTCGTCGCGCTCGGCGCAGCGATCCAGGCCAACGCACTCGCGGGCAACGCCGGCGCCGACGACGTGCTGCTGCTCGACGTCATTCCGCTGTCTCTCGGAATCGAGACCATGGGCGGACTGGTCGAGCGCATCCTGCCGCGCAACAGCAGCATCCCGCAGGCGCGGTCGCAGGATTTCACGACCTTCCGCGATGGCCAGACGGCGATGGCGATCCACGTCGTGCAGGGCGAACGCGAACTGGTATCCGATTGCCGGTCGCTGGCGCGGTTCGAACTGCGCGGCATTCCGCCGATGGCCGCCGGCGCGGCGCGCATCCGCGTCACGTTCGCCGTCGACGCGGACGGGCTGCTCGAGGTGAGCGCACAGGAACTGACCACCGGCATCCAGGCGCAGGTGCAGGTCAAGCCGTCTTACGGCCTCGACGACCGGGAGATCGCGCGGATGCTGCAGGAAGGCTTCGCCCATGCCGGCGAAGACATGACGCTGCGGGCGTTGCAGGAGGCCCGGGTCGAGGCGCGGCAACTGCTCGGGGCGGTGCGCAGCGCCATGCAGTCGGACCGCGATCTGCTGACGCCGGAGGAGGACGCACGGATTCACGCCGGAATGGCTGCGCTGGCGGCAGCCGAGCAGGGGGAGGACGTGGAGCGCATCCGTCACGCCGCCGAGGAACTTGGCCGCAGCACCGATGCATTCGCCGCCCGCCGGATGGATCGCAACATCCGCGCGGCGCTCGCCGGCCAGCGGATCGACCGGCTGGTGCCGGGTGCGGGGGAGCCCGCGGCCAAGACGCACTGAACCCGAAGCCGCTCCTTCAGTCACAATCCACCTGCCGCCATGCCTGTCATCACCGTCCTGCCCAATCCGGAGTACTGTCCCGAAGGAAAGCGGGTCGACGCCGAGCGCGGCACGTCGATCTGCGAAGCGCTGCTCGAGAGCGGCGTGCCGATCGAGCACGCCTGCGAAATGCAGTGTGCCTGCACCACCTGCCATGTGATCGTGCGGCAGGGGTACGCCTCGCTGGGCGAACCCGACGAGAACGAGGAGGACATGCTCGACCGGGCCTGGGGCCTGGAGCCGACGTCCCGGCTGTCGTGCCAGGCGATCCTGGGGGCCGAGGACGTGACGATCGAGATTCCCCGCTATTCGATCAATCACGCCAAGGAGCACGGTTAGCCGCCGCTCCGCACCACCGCGCCCCCGGTTGCGCGCATGAGACGCTGCGGGGCCGAGGCCGGCCGACCGCATATCCGCCGCGCGGTTTTTTGCCTACAGTCTCGTTGCGTATCGGGTCATCGACGGCGTCGCACGCGCCCGCGGCCCGACGCCCGCAGGCGCGTCGGATGCGGCGTTCTCCGTCGCCGCCCGCGCCTCCCTGGAAATGCCGCCGTCCCGTCCGCCATCGCGTCTTGCCATTCGCGCCGATCTGCTCGACTTTGTCGACGACCCCGGCTTCGCGGTCGATCCCGGTCCAGCCGCA
>JAKAIB010000316.1 GCA_021814605.1 Pseudomonadota bacterium
GCGGCTGGCGCAGGTCGCGCTGGGCGGCGGCGACGCCGCGCGCGCCAAGCATCTGGCGCGCGGCAAGCTGCTGCCGCGCGACCGCGTCGCCGCGCTGCTCGACCCCGGATCGCCATTCCTGGAGTTCTCGCCGCTGGCCGCGCTCGGCCTGTACGACGACGCCGCGCCGGGGGCCGGGATCATCGCCGGCATCGGCCGCATCAGCGGGCGCGAGTGCGTGGTGGTGTGCAACGACGCCACGGTCAAGGGCGGCACCTATTACCCGATCACCGTCAAGAAGCACCTGCGCGCGCAGGAGATCGCCCGCGAGAACCGGCTGCCCTGCGTCTACCTGGTCGACTCGGGCGGCGCCAACCTGCCCAACCAGGACGAGGTGTTTCCCGACCGCGACCACTTCGGCCGCATCTTCTACAACCAGGCGACGATGAGCGCCGACGGCATCGCGCAGGTCGCGGTGGTGATGGGGTCGTGCACCGCCGGCGGCGCCTACGTGCCGGCGATGAGCGACGAGTCGATCATCGTCGCCAACCAGGGCACCATCTTCCTCGGCGGGCCGCCGCTGGTGAAGGCCGCGACCGGCGAGGAAGTCAGCGCCGAGGATCTGGGCGGCGGTGACGTCCACACCCGGCTGTCGGGCGTGGCCGATCACCTGGCGCGCGACGACGCGCATGCGCTGGCGATCGCGCGCCGCATCGTCGCGCGGCTGCGCCCGGCGCAGCGCGCCGCGGTCGACCGGCGCGATCCGGTGGAACCGCGCTATCCGGCCGACGAGCTGTACGGCCTGATCCCCACCGATACCCGCAAGCCGTACGACGTGCGCGAGGTCATCGCCCGGCTGGTCGACGGCTCCGACTTCGACGAATTCAAGGCCCGCTTCGGCAGCACCCTGGTCACCGGCTTCGCGCACCTCCACGGCATGCCGGTGGGCATCCTCGCCAACAACGGCATCCTGTTCTCCGAGAGTGCGCAGAAGGGCGCGCATTTCATCGAGCTGTGCTGCCAGCGCCGCATCCCGCTGGTGTTCCTGCAGAACATCACGGGTTTCATGGTCGGTCGCAAGGCGGAGAACGAAGGCATCGCCCGCCATGGCGCCAAGCTGGTGACGGCGGTGGCCTGCGCGCAGGTGCCCAAGTTCACCGTGATCATCGGCGGCTCGTTCGGCGCCGGCAACTACGGCATGTGCGGCCGCGCCTACGGTCCGCGCCAGCTTTGGATGTGGCCCAACGCCCGCATCAGCGTGATGGGCGGCGAGCAGGCGGCGAGCGTGCTCGCCACGGTCCGGCGCGACGGCATCGAGGCTCGCGGCGGCAGCTGGAGCGCCGACGACGAGGCGGCGTTCAAGGCGCCGATCCGCGCGCAGTACGAGACGCAGGGCCATCCGTACTACGCGACCGCGCGGCTGTGGGACGACGGCATCATCGACCCGGCCGAGACGCGGCGGGTGCTGGCGCTGGGCCTGTCGGCGGCGCTCAACGCGCCGATCCCGGAAACGCGCTTCGGCGTGTTCCGCATGTGAGGCGTGCGACGGCCGCCTGCCCCGAGTTCCATCGACATCCGCCATGTTCCTGATCCTGCTCGACTACGTGAAGCCGCTCGACGCCGTCGACGCGCATCTCGACGCCCATCGTGCCTTCCTGGCGCGGCACTACGCGGACGGCAGCCTCCTGCTGTCGGGCCGCAAGGAGCCGCGCACCGGCGGCGTGATCCTGGCCCGGGCACCCAGCCGCGAAGCGGCCGAGGCGCTGGTGCGCGAGGATCCGTTCCATGCCGCCGGGGTGGCGCGCTACACCGTGATCGAGTTCCATCCGACCCTGAGCGCGCCGGCGCTCGCCGGGCTCGTCGAAGGTTGACGGAGGAACCGCCATGCCGCTGCACGACCATTTCCGCACCCTCGCGCGCTATCACGCCTGGGCCACACGCCGCCTGCTCGACGCGCACGTCGCCGCGCTGCCCGAAGCCGACTACCGGCGCGACTGCGGGCTGTTCTTCCGGAGCATCCACGGCACGCTGAACCACCTGCTGGTCGCCGAAGGCGCGCTGTGGTTCAGCCGCTTCGCCCGTGGCGTGTCGCCGGCCGGGGTCGCGCTGGACGCCGAGATCGAGCCCGACCGCGCCCGCGTGGCGGCGCGGCTGGTCGACGCGGCGTCGGCGTGGGGGCCGTTTGTCGACGGGCTGGACGACGATCGCCTGGGCGGCGCCTTCCACTACACGACCAGCAAGGGCGTGCCGACGACCCTGCCGTTCGCCGCCACGCTGGCGCACGTGTTCAACCATGCCACCCATCATCGCGGCCAGATCACCGCGGCGCTGACCGCGATGGGCCGTCCCTGTCCCGAGCTCGATCTGGTCTACATGCTGCAGGCCGAGTCGCGCAACCCGCCGGAAGTCTCCCGATGACGCCTTCCTCGTCCCTCGTCCTTGGCCGTGCCGGGGCCGTCGCCACCGTCACCCTGGCCCGTCCGGCGGTGCGCAACGCCTTCGACGCGGCAACCATCGCGGCGCTCCACGCCGCTTTCGTCGAACTGGGCGAGGATCCGCAGGTGCGGGTCGTGGTGCTCGCCGCGCAGGGGCCGGCGTTCTGCGCCGGTGCCGACCTCAACTGGATGCGCGAGATGGCCTCCTACACCGAGGTCGAGAACCGCGACGACGCGCTGCGGCTGGCGCGCATGCTGCGCGCCATCGCCGACTGCCCCAAGCCGGTGATCGCCCGGGTGCAGGGCGACGCCTTCGCCGGTGGCTTCGGACTGGTCGCCGCCTGCGATCTGGCCGTGACGCTGCGCAGCGCCCGTTTCTGCCTCAGCGAGGTCAAGCTGGGCCTCGTTGCCGCGACCATCATGCCGCACGTGCTGCGTGCCATCGGCGAGCGCGCCGCGCAGCGCTATGCCCTGACCGCGGAGATCCTCGACGCGGCGCAGGCGCAGGCCATCGGGCTGGTGCACGAGGTCGCCGCCGACGCCGATGT